>JAUQOU010000001.1:0-144408 GCA_030550715.1 bacterium
AGAATGTGAGATTTGCTATATAATTTATGAAGTAAATTGTTCTTCTTGTTTCAAGGAATCGTGAGCCAAATACGACATCTGCCTTATCTTCAAAGATTGGTTTGAGGAGTTTGGGATATTCGTCCGGGTCGTATTCAAGATCGGCATCCTGAATTATTATGATGTCTCCTTTTGATGATTTTATCCCGGTTCTCACTGCTGCTCCCTTTCCCATATTTTTACTGTGTCTTATTATTTTTATCTCATTCAAGTTGTCTCCTTTTATGTTTTTGAGGATTTCTGGTGTGAAGTCATCAGAACCATCGTCAACAATGATTATCTCTTTTTTATATGGTTGTTTTTTTACCTTTTCTATTACTTCTTCTATTGTTGTAGCTTCGTTATAGCAGGGAATGATTACAGAAATCAGCTCTGCTCTTTCGGAGTTTTTCATTATCTTGATAGTTTAAAAATATTTTTCACCGAGATTAAATATAGTGGGTATTTTGATTTATTTTGAATTTTTTACTATACTGCTTTGTTTTTATAAAATTAGATTTTCATTATGGGTGTTGCCTCTAGGATTCTGATTGCTACTTTGCTTTCTGCTGTCTTCCTTTTTGTTTACGATATTTTGGTTCTGAAACCAAGAGTGAAGAGACAGACCGCTCAACTTCCTCAGAAAAGCACAGAGTTGCAACAAAAAAAATCCGAGAGTGAATATGGGAAAGAGAAGGAAATTTCTGTCCCGGAAAGATTATATCAGAATTTCTCAACTTATGTGGCTTTTGAGAACGATAGCGTACTTGTTGAGATTCAGAATCTATCTTTTTCAAGGATTTATCTGAAAAAATTCAAGATGTATTATGATAAAGAAGAAAGATTTCATTTTGACTTTCCTCTTGAGTTGATTTTTTTCTCAAATGGCTCTGCTTTAAGATTTGAAATGAAGAAGGAAGGAGATAAATTTTTTCTCTTTTCAGATGGTATTACTGGATATATTTCCTTTGCTGGTATATCTGACTTTGTTTTTGAAATGGACTTTATCTTATACGGGAAGAATATAGCGGTAAAGCCGGTTCTTGTTTTGAGGAAATCTATGATTAGATCTGAGAACTCGTCATTAGTTTCTGCTGTGCCATCTCTGAAAGAGCTGAATAAATTGAAAGGCGGAGAGGTATCTGATTTTTTCGGAGAGAGGGGTAGATACTTTCTGTTTCTTGTTATGCCTTCTTTCAAGACTCATTTTGATTCTCTTGAAGGAGAAAGAGCGATTTTTTCAGGCGATAGTATTGCAGGAAATAACTTTGTCGAATTCAGAATAAAGTTATTTTCAGGTCCAAAAGACGAAAAGGAATTGAATTTTTTCACTGGGTCTGCAAAAGAACTTGCGAGTTTTGGAACTTTTCACTTAATATCAAAAGCTCTCGTTTTCATTCTTGAACTCATAAACTCTTTTGTTGGAAATTGGGGAGTTTCAATAATAGTTCTTTCTTTTCTCGTCAGACTTGCTCTTTTTCCTCTCTCTGCTATATCTTATAAATCCTTCAAAAAAATGAAAGAGCTTCAACCAGAAATTGAAAAGATAAAGGAAAAATACAAAGATGATAAAGAAAGGATGTCAAGAGAGATTTTTGAGCTTTACAGAAGAGAGAAGATAAATCCTTTTTCGGGATGCCTTCCACTTCTTCTGCAGATACCTATATTTATAGCTCTTTACCAAGCACTTTTGAACTCAATAGATTTGAGACACGCACCTTTTGCACTCTGGATAAAAGACCTTTCAAGTCCAGATAAACTCTTCACAATAACTCTCGGAAGTTTCTCTTTTGAATTCCATCTTTTACCTATTATTATGGGTATAACTTTTTTTGTTCAGCAGATTATCACTCCGCAAACTTCTCAAGATGTATCTATGAAAATTTTGAACTACCTTATGCCAATGATGTTTATTTTTATACTCTGGGGAGTTCCGTCTGGACTTCACCTCTACTGGATAACGGTTAATATTTTGGGAATAATTCAGCAGGTTATAACAATGAAACTGTGAACTTTTGGCTTTTTGGCTATGGGAAAGAGAAAAAAATCTTTGTTATTTTGCTTTTTTATTTTGGCTATTGCTTTTTCTTTATCTTCGTGTCAGTTTAATTCTACTTGCAGGAAGCCGAGAGATGGAGAGTTAAAAGATGTAGTCGGTATTTCTTACAACAGTTTGAGAAAAAAGCTTGCGGTTTTATCTGCTCCCCGTGATGTTCTCGCTTGGTGTTCTGCATTTGTATCTGTTTTTGATTACGATGAAACACAGGGAAAACTCTCGTTTGATAGAAACTTTGAACTTTCAGATAACATCGCGAACAGCATAAAATGGATAAAAGATAGCATAGTTGTCTCTCTCTACAACAAACTTGAAGTGATAAACTACCTTTCGGGAAATAAATTATCTATTGATACGAATTTAGATATAGATTTCCTCTCTGTCGGTTCAAATTCCGTTTTAGCTTTATCTTTGATAAAGGGATCAGCTCTTTTTGCGGAGAACTTTGATGATTTTGTATCATATAAAAAAGCAACACTGTTTTCATCTTTACCGAAGGGAATCAGAGAAGGGGACTTTTTTACGGTTGAGGGTGGGAAAGAACTTGCTTTCCTCCCGCTTGATAAAACATTTCAAGCCATCATAATCCCAGATAATATAAGCCCAAAAAGTTTGACCTTTGATGTCAAGGAAGCTATTTTATCTGGAAATTCAAAAAAGACAGAGGTTTCTTCGACTTTATCTCAACTATCTTTCAGACCGAAAAATTCAGAAGAAGTAAAGTTTATAAGTGGAGTTAAATCTACGGGTAGATTTCTGTTCTCACTCTCTCAAAAAGGTGATAAAAAAGGGGTTTTGATTTTAGATTCTCGCTGTGTCGCTTCTGATTCTCTATCTTCGCAGAACTGTGCGTGGTTTCTCGGAGTTACCGAAAATGTGTCGGATGTGTTCCCTTTCTCTTTGAGTTTTGGTTCTGGAAATATATTCTTTCTTATTTTGAGAGGAAAAAGCGAAGCGTTTTTTTATATCACTTACTTTGATGGTTTAGACCTATTTTTGCTCTCCACAGATTCTTTCCCTTATTCTTCTTTCTATGAGCTTTTACAGAGGGAAATAAAAGAGGAGAAAGAAACAACTTCTGCTGTTGAGAATAATGTTAAAGAAAGCAAATCTGAAAGTGTCAGTAAAAGTAATAAAGTTATAAATAGCGTGGAGCAATCAGATGATTCAGCAAATTTTTCAGGCAGGATTTATAAAATCAGGTTGGTGTTTGTCATGAAGCATTTTATTGGAGGGAAAGAAGAGGATAAACTCTCAATATTTACTTATGAGACCAAGGTGAGTTTCAGTCAGGAATGATTTTTTCTACTTTGCTTTTTCAGTATCTCGGTTAATTTTTTAGCTCTTGATATAATGATGGTTTCTGCGATTCTTTCAATTCTTCCTGTATCAAAAGCTATGTTCATAACAAAAAATACGATAGGCATAGTGAGGACTAATTTCGGGTCTTTTTCTTTCCTTAATATTTCTTTGTGCTTTTTGAGAAGTTTGAGAAGGTAAAACTTATACATTGCAATAATGACTGGAAGAGAGATAGGAGGGAAAAGAGCAGATATTAAAATTGCTCCAAGGAGCTTTGGAAGGAAAAATTCGCTCATTCTTTCCCCATGTCTTATGTATATATCTGCTCTTCCTTTTCCATATCTTCTCATCCAGTGAAAAATTTCCCTGATTGTCTCCCGCGTTGGGTGATAAGATACAGCAGAAGGAACATAAAAGAATTTTAGATTTCTGTTTTTCTTCTTCAATCTTATTGATATATCCATATCTTCACATCCCCATTTTAAAGATTCATCAAAAGGGGTTTGAAGGAATATATTTCTTCTCAGAGCTGAAAATCCTGTGTGAAAGAACTTGATTTCTGTTTTTTCTTTAGGCAGAGAAAAACCACCGCCGGGGTGGAGGAGTATTCCCTGGGATTTTCCTATTGGATTTTTTGTTTTTTCGGGAAGAACTGCTCCGCATACCGCAGCGATGTTTTCATCTTCTAAAAGAGTAGATATAAGTTCCTCTATGCTTCCTTTTTCTACTGTCATCTCGTCATCTATGAAAACAACAACATCTGATTTTGCTTCTTTTATTCCCCTGTTTCTTTGAGATGACCAATTTGAGTTTTCGCAGTCAGTTTTGACTATTTTCAATCTGCTATCTTGTGGCAGTGCCTTTGAAATCGCTTTTATAAAATCGCCTTTATCTTTCTTTTTGTCTGTACAATTTGATACTACAAGGATATATTCCGAAAAGCTGTTGAAGTTCTCTAAAACAGAACGAACTGTTTTTGATAGTTTTCTTTCTATTTCATTTTCATGGTTTATTCTGCTTATCGTGATTACTGATACCATTTATTTTTTCATTCGTCAGAGGTTTTGGTGAGGATTTTTTCAAACTTTTTCTACTCCTATTTCAAGTGGTATAGGGTTTGTTATGCAGTATACTGCTGGACATCTTTTTTCTGCAAGTTCTTTTGCTTTTTCTATCTTTTCTTTTGGTTCGTCAGATTCAACAAGTAGTGTGAGTTTTATTTTATCTACGACGGGGTCATCTGAAAGTCCGAGCGGTCTTTTGAGGTTGATTTCGTTTTCGGCTATTACTTTTATTGATTTTATATTGAGGTTCATTTCGGCTGCGACACCGGAGAAGGTGCCGAGAAAGCATGACGCCATTCCAAAGAGACAGAACTGAACAGGGTTTGGAGCTCTTCCACCTCCCCCGGCAAACGGAGCTCCATCACACTCCACTTTCACCTTACCTTTTGGGAATTCAAGTTGAGAGTACATCTGTGGAAGATTTTCATCATTCTCCCATATTACCTCTACCTTCATTTTTCTTTTGAGAAGCGATGGGTCCTTTTTTGAATCATCAATAAACTTTTTAACTGATTCAAGATTTACATTTCTCATAGCTCAAAAATATTAGTTTTTGCTTTTTGTCATTTCTGATTTCTCAAGTAAAAATATTGAGATAATTTTTATGGAAAATTTTTTGGTTGAACGCTAATTTGATAAGTCCATCGCGACAAGAAAGATGAGAGACGTCTTACCAGAAAATAGAACCAATTAGGCAAAAGATTAAAATATTGTAGAGATGGCAAAATTACTTTAATTGGTGCATATTATGGGTAAAGAGAATGATAAAATAGAGATGGTATCTTTATTTGATTTTACGGGTGTGAGCTTATCTGGTGTTGGTAGGTCTAAAAAACCCAATTCAGTTCTTTCGTTTCGCCTTGAAAAAAAAGTGGACCCTTTATCTTGGCTTTTAGGAGATGATTATAGAAAAGGAGAGTTTGAACTTTTTGAAGATGTAGGACAAATATATGAGCTACAATTAGCAAAAATGGAGTATGAATCTTTCAAAAGTAATATGGAAGCGTTCAGAAAAAGGACTGCTTATTTCAAAGTAGTAAACGGAGAAAAATCATATCACTATTTTATTTCAAAGGTAAAGGGAAAAGGGCAGATCGGACACACAAATCAGTATCTTACACATTGGTTTTATCCATATAAAGGAAAATTTCACGGACAAATGATAAAGTCCATAATAAATTTCATAGGTGCGGAAGGTGATGACATAATACTTGATCCTTTTGCTGGGTCTGGAACTACTTTAATTGAGGCGTCTGTGGTCGGCACAAGGAGTGTGGGGGTTGAAATAAATCCAGCGCTTTGCATTGTCTCTCAAATAAAACTTGATGCTCTGAAAACAGATTATCCTGAATTTACAAAGAGTATTGTAGTTAAGGATTTGCCAAGAATCTTTAAATATTTTAGTGATGCAGAAGCATACTTGAATGAAAGAAGGTGGGAAATAAAAATAAATAATCAGAATGCAAGAGATATATTAATAGAACTCTGGGAAAATCATTTTCCGAATTCTTTTGTTAAGGAGTATCCTCTTGAGTGGAGAAACCTGCTTCTTCTTATCTATCTTCACGCTCTGTCTGATTATACGTATTTGAAAGGTACAAGTAAATCAAGACCACTTGAAGAATTCTTCTATATCAATTTCAATGAATATTCCAAGACCTTAAAAGGTGTTTATGAAACATTTAGAGAGTTAAAAATGACTCCAAAAGAGTATGTGGTTATTCTTGGGAACGCTTTGCGATTGCCACTTAGCGATAACAGTGTAAAAGGTGTAGTGACATCTCCTCCTTACAGCATCGCTCTGGATTATATAAGCAACGATATTCATCTTCTGAACTACCTTGGAATTGATACAAAAAAATTGAGAGAAGAGATGGTAGGACTGAGAGGGAAAAAAACAGAGAAATTGAAATTATACGAACAAGATTTGAGAAAAAGTATAGAAGAAATGTATAGAGTGCTAATCAAAGGGGGATGGGCAGTAATTGTTCTTGGAGATGTAGTGGTAAATGGAAAAAGAACCGACTTCTGCAAGAAAATAATAGAATGGGCACCACAGATAGGTTTTGTAGATTATTATGCTATGAAGCGCCCGATTCTTGGTGGATTTGCAAAACTTCGGTATGAATATGTGATTTTCCTACAAAAATAATCCCGCAGAGAATGAAACTCAGTGTAAAAAAAGCCATTGAAAGTTATATTGAACGTTTCTTACAACATCTCATAAATAAATATGGAACAGAATCGGTAAAAAGTGATGTCTTAAAGAAAGCTACATTTGATGAGAGAAAAGGAGAGTATAAACCATTTCATCAAGCTTTAATACCATCTGAGCTTTTACGAATTCAAAGATTTTTCAGGTCTTTTAGCACATCTTTGGGACAAGGCGTCTTTGAGTTTATGGCAAAGGTAGTGGCGGAATCAAATGAAAAATGGGTTGATGTAAAATTAAAATATAAATTTCTGGCGTTTGCTTCTCCAAATATTCAATCAGCAGTAGATACTTTTATTGAAAACATATTGACAGGGAAAATAAAACCTTATCCTTATCCGAAATTTCCAGAACCTGAATCCCAAGATAAAAAGAGATTGTGGTAGATTTGTCATTCAAAGATAAAGAAACAGGTGAAATATATTTTATAGAAATAAAGTCGCCAAAACCGAATAAAGACCAAACTCGTCAGACCAAACAAAAATTCTCATTTCTTCTTGCTACATACGAAAATTCCAAAGCTTATTATGCACTGTCTTATAATCCATACGGAGAGAGAAAAGAAAATTACAAATGGGAATTTACAAAAATGTTTTTTGATTTAGATAAAGAAGTTCTTATTGGTAGGGAGTTCTGGGATTTTCTCGGAGGAGAAGGAACATACGATGAGATACTGCAGATTTTCAAAAAAGTTGGAGAAAGAAAAGGCAAAGAGATAACAAAAAGATTGATAGAGAGGTTTTGATATTGATTGTTTTTCTAAACTTTACTCTCTCTCATCTTTTTCTACTTTTGGTATAACAATACCTGGTTGTTTCATGTACTTTCCTTTTCTATCTGCGTATGATACCTCGCATACTTCGTATGACTTCAAGAATATTATCTGAGCTATACCTTCTCCCGCATATATTTTCGCCGGGAGCGGGGTGGTGTTTGAAATCTCAACCGTGAGATAACCTTCCCACTCTGGTTCAAGTGGAGTGACATTTACAATTATTCCACATCTTGCGTATGTTGATTTCCCAACGCATATTCCTATAACATCTCTTGGTATTTTGAAGTATTCAACAGATTTTGCAAGGACAAATGAGTTCGGGGGAATAATGCAGTAATCACCTTTTACTGTCACAAAAGACCTCTCATCAAAATTTTTAGGATCGACTATGGTTGAAGCGACATTTGTGAATATCTTGAACTCGTCCGCTATTCTGAAATCGTATCCATAAGACGATAGACCATATGAGACAACTCCTTTTCTCACTAAACTTTCTTCAAAAGGAGTTATCATACCGCGTTTAGCCATCTCCCTTATCCATTTATCTGGCATTACCATATATCTTTCCCTCCTCCAATCTCTCTGATTTATTTTTGATATAATAAATAATCTCAGGAATGGTCAGAAATTTTCTGTTTCTTTCCTTATCCATAAAAAAGAGAAATAAAGGGTTTTTGGTGAAGATGTTTTTACTTTTTTAATCTGTGGGTAGAGCTATATTTGAGCTGGTTTCACCTTTTGAACCAAAAGGAGACCAACCTCGGGCAATAGAAAAGCTCGTAGAAGGAGTCAGAAAAGGAATGAGGTTCCAGGTTTTGCTCGGTGTGACCGGTTCTGGCAAAAGCTTCACAATTGCAAATGTCATAAAAAAACTCGGTATGCCTGCTATAATAATAGAACCAAACAAAACCCTTGCCGGACAGATATATATGGAGTTCAGATCTTTCTTCCCGAAAAATGCTGTGGAGTTTCTCGTCTCATACTATGATTATTATCAGCCGGAATCTTATCTTCCAGAGTACGACCTATATATAGAGAAAGAAGCTATAATCAACGAGGAGATAGATCGTTTGAGGCATTCCGCAACGCGTTCTGCTATTTCAAGAAAAGATGTTATAATATGCGCTACTGTGTCTTGCATATATAATATCGGTTCTCCTTATCATTACGGAGCTATGAAGCTGAGGATAAGGGAAGGTGAAAGGATTTCTATGTTTGAGTTCTTGAGGAAGCTCGTGGCTTCTGGCTATGCGAGAAACGACCTTGAGTTCAAAAGAAGCACATTCAGAGTAAGAGGAGATTCAGTGGATATTTTCCCTGCATACGAGGAGTCAACTTATGTAAGAGTTGAGTTTTTCGGGGATGAAATAGATTCTATAAAGATTATGGACTCTTTCTCAGGAACTCAGATTGGGAGAGTAAAAGAGATTGAAATATACCCGGGAAATCACTACATTGCTCCTGATGAAGATTTCAGGAGAGCTCTTTACAGCATAAGGAAGGAGCTTGAGGAGAGATATAGAGAGCTTTTGCAGGCAGGAAAAGTTCAGGAGGCAGAGAGATTGAAAAAAAGAGTAAATCACGATTTGGAGATGCTTGAAAACCTGGGGTATTGCAAGGGCATAGAGAATTATTCACGGCATTTTGACGGTAGAGAACCGGGACAGCCCCCATACACGATTTTTGATTACTTCACAGATGATTTTCTCATATTTATAGATGAAAGTCATATAACAGTTCCTCAGCTTCACGCTATGTATAAGGGGGATTACACGAGGAAAAAAAATCTTGTGGAGTATGGATGGCGATTACCTTCTGCATACGATAACAGACCTTTGAAATTTGAGGAGTTTGAGAAGTTTATGAAGCATGTCATTTTTGTTTCGGCAACTCCAGGCGACTGGGAACTCCAAGTTGCAGAACAGGTTGTAGAGCAGATAGTCAGACCTACGGGAATAGTTGACCCACCAGTTGAAGTGAGACCTGCGAAAGAGCAAATAAAAGATGTCGTAAGAGAGATAAAATCAACAATAGAGAAGGGGTGGAGAGCTTTTGTGATAACTCTTACAAAGAGACAAGCAGAAGAGCTTTCGGAACACCTGACATCGCTCGGAATAAGGTCAAGATATATTCACTCCGAGATAGATACAGTTGAGAGAATGGATATTTTACGCGATCTTCGTATGGGGGTCTTTGATGTCCTTGTCGGAATAAACCTTCTCAGGGAAGGACTTGATGTACCAGAAGTTGCACTTGTTGCTATACTTGATGCCGATAGGGAGGGCTTTTTGAGGTCGGAGCGGTCAATAATACAGATAGCCGGAAGAGCTGCGAGAAACATTGAGAGCAAAGTCATACTCTACGCAGATAGAATAACTCAATCTATGGAAAAAGCCCTCAAAGAGATGGAAAGAAGAAGAAATATTCAGCTTGAGTATAATCGGAAGCACAACATAACTCCAAAGACCGTCTCAAAGGATATAAGACAATTTGTCATCACGAAAGATAAGAGAGAAGCTCCGGAGATTTCAGATTGGTATGATTTTCCTATTTCTGAAGTTCCCCCCTCAAAGATTCCCGAGGTTATCAGAGATTTGGAGAAGAAGATGAAAGAATATGCGAAACAGCTTGAGTTTGAAAAGGCAGCAAAGGTAAGAGATAAGATAAGAGAACTCAAATCTTTTCTACTTCAACTTGGAGAATTTTGAAATATCTTGTATATTTTCACAGTGAGAAGTCCTCTCCGAAAAAAACATCTTTTGCTTTGAGAGAGCTCAGAATTTTCTCTGGACTTCCTTCCTCTAATATTTTCCCATCGTATATCAGATAGATTTTATTGCATATTTTCATTACATCTCTCACATTATGATCAGATATTATAACTCCGACTTTTTCTTCTTTTGAGATTTTTTCAAGTATCTTCATTATCATCTGGATAGATTTTGGGTCTATTCCCGCGAAGGGTTCGTCTAATATAAGAAACTTTGGTGAGAGCATAAACAATCTTGCTATTTCTGACTTTCTTTTCTCTCCGCCTGATAGGACTCTGACTTTCTTTTTGAGAAGTTCAGTTATGCCGAACTTTTCGGCTGATTCGTAGATTTTTCTGGTATCTATTTTAGCAAGCTCACACGCTATCTTGAAATTTCCATAAACATCTATATCATCAAAGAGAGATGTCTCTTGTGGCAAGAAAACTATTCCTTTTTCCGCTCTTTTATGGACCGGAAGGTAAGTTATATCTTCTCCTTCTAATAATATTTTTCCTGAGTCAGGTTTTTGAAATCCGGCGATTGTGAGAAGAGTTGTTGTTTTTCCGGCTCCGTTTGGACCGAGAAGACCGATTATCTCTCCTCTTCTGCACTCAATTGATACTCCCTTCAAAATCTCTTTGCCCCCAGCTTTTTTCTTTATCTCCTCTGCTTTCAAAACATCTTGTATTTTATCATTTTTAGATTGATATTCTTTCTTTTGAGCAAGAGATTCTGTCTTTTTAGAACTTTTGATTTGAAAAGGCATAAAAGATAAAATTATTTATTATAACGACCTTTTGAGTTTTTTGAGGTAAGCTTTTTATGTTTTTTATTGATATTGGGGAGCTCAAAGGTGTAAGGGTTGCAGGAAAAAAAGTTGTTGAATTTATCAGCTTTTCATCTGAGGAGGAAATTTACGCTCTGACCGAAGAAAAGGTTGGTTTTTTCCCTGATGTTTTTTCTTTGGACTTTAAGTTCTTTGACCTGCCATTTGGCGGAAGCAAAGCAAAAAGCGCAATAGAAATTGAAATACTTTCAGAACTTGAAGAAGAAAAAGAAAAGAGAAATGAAAACTATATCATCTACACTCAAAAGAAACGCGGAACATCTTTTGCCATAATATACAACTCTTTGATTGTTCAAAATCTCTTTGATAAAGGATTTTCTACAATTCTTTTTAAACCTGTTGTTTTTCTTTCACTTTCAAGTTTGGTGAAAGGTGATGGGGTTTTTGTCGAGGTTGGAAAAGACACGTTTTCATTTGCTTTCTCCGAAAACTCTTTCTTGCGTTTTGGAAGTTTTGCATACTCCGATCAAGAAGACATAAAATACTTTTGTAATCTTATTCTTTCGTTTTTCAGCCCAGAAAAAAGAGAAAACCTGAAATTTTTTGTCTTCGGCTCAAGATATGAGATTTTCCCTTTTCAAGCTCAAGTTTTAACTCCAAGAGATATTTTGCAGGTTGATTTTGATGACCCTTCTTTTACATCGCTCTGTATTGCATCAATGAACAAATTCCCTCAGGTGAAAGTTTCTGCAAAGAAAGAGATACCTAAGATAGAAACTTTTCTCCGAAATTCTCTCCCTTATTCCATAATGTCTTTTTTGACTGTTCTTTTCCTTTCTATTCCAAATTTTTTTGAGATAAGAGGTGAGAAGAAGAAGCAGGAATTTATTCGCTCTCAGATGGAAAGTGTTTTCAAGGAAGTTTTTCCAGATGCGAAGGTGGTTGACCCTTTTGAGCAGATGAAGATGGAGTATTCAAAGTTGAAAAATGCAAATTTTGCTTCCGCTTTTTTGAATTTTTATGACTTTTCCCGTAAGATATCAGATTATGTCGTGAGAATTGAGGACTTCTCTTCTGATGGAAATGAGATAACCGCAGAGCTGAAAATAAAGGAAATATCTTATGTTGAGAAGATAAGAGAAAGCTTATCAGACATTTTAGACGACCTCAAGGTGACATCAACAGTGAGAAGTAGAGATGGTCAGTACTTTATAATGAGAATCGCAGGTAGTATAAAGTCGTCAAAACAGAAAATAAAGAAAAAGAGGGAAAACGAATCAAGACCCGAGGAGGTGCTGTGAGATGGGAGAAAAGGCAAGAGTTTATCTCTCTCTTTTCTTCTGGTTTTTGACTGCGTTCTTTATTCTCTTAAACTTTAATTTATCTTACAAGTTGGAGAAGATGAGGGATTCAAGCTCTGAGCTGGAATCAAAGATTAACCTTATGCGTTTTTGGGCGGAAGAGATAAAAAATTCAAAAGCGAGCAGAGGCAATCAAGATGTTCTTGCTGTTGTTGATTCAGCAGCTAAAAAATACAATATTCAGCTTGATTCGGTCAGACCAGTTCAGAATTTTTTTGAGATAACCGCAAGAGGAGTGGACCCTGTATCGGTTATTAATTTTCTCTCCGAGATAGAAAAAGCCAACTCCTCTACCATAGTGAAGTTGAAGCTGAGAAAAAATTTTGCTGATGAGAACTCAAACGATGTTGAAATGATGCTCGCACCATGATAGAAAAATCACCATTATTGAAAAAAATAGTTGATGGTATTTCTAATTATAAACCGAAGAAACTTGATATATATGGACTTATTGATTCTGCTGTACTTGTTCCGATAATTGATGAATCTCTTATTTTCATAAAAAGAACGATGACTGTCAAGGATCATAAGGGGCAGATAGCTTTTCCGGGCGGAGTTATGGAGGAGGGCGAAAGTCCAGAAGATACCGCCTTGCGCGAAGCCCAAGAGGAAATCGGAATAAACCCAAAAAGCACAAAAATCATAGGATTTTTAGATGATACAGTAACAGTAGCGGGATACCTTATCCATCCCGTAGTTGCCTTAGTTGACAAAGATGACTTCAATCCTAAAATAAACGAAAAAGAGGTGGAGGAGCTGATAATATTGCCAATAAAAAAAATCATCACTTCAGAGTATATAGAGGGAGGAAGATTGAGATGGGAATTTCACATCGGGGATGTAATAGTATGGGGAGCTACTGCAAGAATACTGAAAAATTTCCTTGAGATCTCTGGCTTGAAAAAATTTGAAGATAGTTCTGCGAATAAAATTTTGTAGTCCTTATTTTTCTTTGTAATTAGTTTTTTCTCAGAAAGTTTTCAGAAAAGGTCTCCGTATATTCTCTTTTTGTGCTCTTCAAATTCAGGAGATTTTTTTATCTTTTCCCATATTTTTCTGTTTTCAATGTACCACTTTATTGTTTTTTCTATTCCTTCTTCAAATTTGACTTTGGGTTTAAAGCCAGTGTGTCTTTTGATCTTTTCTGATTTCATCGCGTATCTAAAATCATGAGCGGGTCTATCTTTGACAAAGGTTATGAGTTTTTCTGGCTTTCCGAGCTTTTTGAGTATAAGCTTTGCAACATCTATGTTTCTTCTTTCCTGTCCTGCCCCCATGTTATAAACTTCTCCTTTTCTTCCTTTTTCTGCGCAGGTTATCAGACCTTCTACGCAATCTTGAACATATAGCCAATCCCTTACATTAAGCCCTTTACCATAGATGGGAATTGGTTTATCTTCAAGAGCGTTTGTTATGCACAGAGGTATAAATTTTTCGGGGTATTGATACGGACCGTAGTTATTCGATGGTCTTACGACTATGACTGGAACTCCGAACATTTTGGAGTATGCCTGAGCAAGCAGGTCTGCTCCTGCCTTTGATGCAGAGTAAGGTGAAGATGGGTTCATCGGGGAGTTTTCTGTAAAATAACCTTTTTTTATTGAGCCATAGACCTCATCTGTTGAGACGTGAATAAACACCCCGACACCGTATTTTTTTGCGTTTTCAAGAAGTACGTAGGTTCCAAATACATTTGTTCTGAGGAATTTCGGGGGTTCATAGATTGACCTATCAACATGTGATTCAGCTGCGAGATGGAAAACAATATCTATCTTTTCTCTGAAAATGTCTTCAACTATTTTTTCGTCGCATATATCACCTTTTATGAATTTTATCTTGTCTTTTACGGGAAGCAGGTTTTCGGGATTTCCCGCGTATGTGAGAGCATCAAGAACTATTATTTTTGAACCGCTGTACTTTTTTACAACTGTATGAACGAGATTTGAACCTATAAATCCAGCTCCACCAGTGATAAGTATCTTCATATACCTAATTTTATTTTACTTATAAATTTTTACGTTTTAATTTGTATAAATTTAAAAGTGATGAAATGAACAATACTCGGAAGACAGAAATTTTTTCGGTTTTGAAGAATGGTTTGAAATCTAAGAATTTAACTCTTGAATGTAATAAAAAGCCAGAGAGTTAAATGTGAAAGCAAAATAGTTTATGAAATAGTTCTGAAATCTTTAGTATATAAAGAATTATCGGGAGAGCAACGAAAGAAATTTTCCCTATTTGATTTGTGATTTCTGATTTGCTACGCCTTGCTTTTTAAATTTTTTCTTTGAGATTCTGAATTTTTTAAGCCATATATTTTAGAGGAGTTTTTGCATGTATCACTCGGAAAAGTTGAGAGCAGTTATAAAAAAGCTTATGCTTTTTCCGGGAGTTGGAGAGAAAACCGCTATGAGGTTTGCCATGTTCCTTATTCAGTCCCCAAAATCGTTCGTGGAATCGCTTGCCAAAGACATAGTTGAGATGAAAGAAAAAGTCAAGCTATGCAAGGAATGTTTTTTTATATCTGAAAACGAACTATGCAGGTTCTGCTCAGATGAAAAGAGAGATAGAACAAAAATATGTGTTGTTGAAAGTATAGAAGATGTTTTCACTGTTGAAAGAGCGAATGTATGGGATGGACTTTACCATGTTCTCTGGGGCGTTATCTCGGCGCGTGAAGGGTTAGACATCTCACAGCTCAAAATAAAAGAACTCGTAACCCGAGTCATATCAAAAGATATAAGGGAAGTTCTGATTTTCACAGATACAACCGTTGAAGGAGAAGCAACCGCTATGTACATCAAAAAACTCCTTTCAAATTTTGATGTGAAAATTACAAGACCTGCTTATGGAATACCTCTTGGTATGGAAGTGGAGTATATCGACCCGGCTACTTTGAAAAGAGCTCTTTCATCTCGTGAAGAGGTAAAATAAAACAAAAAAGTAAAGTAAAAAGTGTTGATAATAACTCAAAACTTTTCAGAATTTAAAAATTAAACCTTATGAATGAGGAGGTATTGAAAAAGCACATAGAAAAAGCAAGGGAAATCACAGGAGGAAGAAAAGTCCCTCTTCTTATCAACGGTGAGTTTGTTGAAACGAATAAGACATTTTATTCAGAAGACCCGACTATATCTGAGTTTATAGCAGAAATATGTGAGGCAGGAGAGAAGGAGGTGAACGATGCTGTTCAAAGTGCGAGCAGAGCTTTTCAGTCCTGGTCAGAACTTCCCCCAAGAGAAAGAGCAAAGTATCTTAAAAAATTTGCAGAAGCTCTCAAAGATACAAAAGAATACCAGATAGCTGAAATCCTTGACTCAGGACTGCCAAGGACTGTATCATCTCGTATATCTTTCGGTGCTTTGAGAAGGGGCTTTGAATACTACGCCGAGTGGTGCGATAAGCTTACCTCAGATGTTATATCTATGAGTGGAAACAGCTTTGACTTCACTTTAAAAGAACCGTTCGGTCCCGTTGCTGTTATAACCTCCTGGAACGTTCCCGGAATGTTTCTTGGTTTCAAAGTCGCTCCGGCTCTGGCTGCGGGAAACACAGTAATAATAAAACCCTCTGAAAATTCTTCGCTCCCAACTTTCGTCTTTGCAAAAATAGCCAAAGATATATTCCCTCCAGGGGTTGTAAATGTTATCTTCGGAAGAGCAGATGTTGGGAGAATGCTTGTCTCTCATAAAGATGTGTGGGTTGTATCTTTCACGGGCGGAACTGAAATAGGAGAGAAAATAGTAAAGGAGGCGGGGATAAAAAAGTATATTCTTGAACTCGGAGGAAAAAGTCCGAACATAATATTTGAAGATGCTGATTTAGATTCTGCTGTTTTTCTCTCAAATATAGGTATGTTCTCTCTTGCGGGGCAGATGTGTGCCGCATCTTCGCGGATATTCGTCCACAAAAAAGTGTATGATGAGTTTGTCAGAAAATACACTGAGATGGCAAAGAGCGTTGTTGTCGGGGACCCGTTCGATCAGATAACACTCTCGGGACCACTCATAAGCAAAAAACAGCTTGAAAGAGTTGAAAGCTTTGTTGAGGAAGGAAAAAAAGATGGAGGAAAAGTTCTTGTAGGTGGAGAAAGATTGAACTCCTCGAGGGGATACTTTTTCAAGCCAACTGTTTTTGTAGATATTCCTCATAATTCCCGGGTAGTTCAAGAGGAGATATTCGGTCCGGTCACCGCCATATTCCCTTTTGAGAGCGAAGATGAGGTTATATCTCTTGCTAACTCAACAAGGTATGGACTTGCTTCTGCTGTTTTCACAAGAGATATTTCAAGGGCTCTGCGGGTTGCAAGAAAATTGAGAGCTGGAACGGTCTGGATAAACACTTTCGGAATAATTCCTCATAACGCTCCGTGGGGTGGATACAAAATGAGCGGAATAGGCAGAGAAGGTGGTAAAGAGGGAATTGAAGAGATGCTTCAGGTCAAAAATGTCTATATCCAGCTCTGAAACCAACGCGTGTTGCTTCTCAAATACCTGTTTATTGTATTTCCTCACTCTAAGATTGCTCTGAACTAATTTTTTTGTGGTAGAATATGCAGAGAGTTGAAATAAAGATAGGGGGAATGACATGTGCTGGTTGTGTCCATACAGTTGAAAAAGCGATAAGGGGTGTAGATGGTATAAGATGGGTTTCGGTATCTTTAAACTCAGAAAGCGCACACCTTGAACTTGCAGATAAGGTAAACGGAAATGTTTTCAAGACAATTGCTCAAAAAGTCGAGGAGAAAGGATATAAGGTACTGACAGAAAAAATAGTTTTTATATTAGACCTTTCGGCTTCTCCTGACATCAGAAAGCTTGTAGAAAGAATAGAGAGTATAAGCGGGGTGGTAAGTGCGAAGATAAACTATGCTCTTGAGGAGTTAGAGGTAAATTATATACCTCTGCCGAACATACTCAAAAACATAGAAAACGAGATAAAAAGTTTCGGGATTGAGATAAAAGGAGCTATATCAAAGTTTTCTCCTGAGCAGGATTTTTACGAGAGAAAAACTCGTAAGCTCAAAAGAATGTTCTACACCTCTTTGCCGTCTTCAATATACTTTGTTCTGAAAATGATTTTCGGTTTTCATACTTCGGGTTTGCTTGACTTTTTCATCGCTACTCCGCCTTTTATTCTCGGTATGACTTATTTTGGGAAGGGCTTTTTCAAAAAAATAAAGGAGTTCTCTTTTGATATGAACTTTCTCATTTCACTGGGAGTTTTTTCAGCTTATATCTCAAGCTCAATAGATGTTTTCTTCCCGAATTTTTTCAGGGGTGAAGTTATGTTCTTTGAGAGCTCTTCTGTGATAGTTTCGGTTATGTTTCTTGGCAGGTTTATAGAATCGAGGATAAGGAAGAATGTTGGTTCTGCTCTGAGAAAGCTTGCCGAGCTTGAACCTCAAAAAGTTAAGGTTTTGAAAGACGGAGTTGAGCAGGAATTGAATTCAGAAGATGTGAAAAAGGGAGATCTTGTTGTTTTGAGAGAGGGCGAGAGAGTTTCCAACGATGGTGTTCTTGTAAGTGGAGAAATAAGAGTAGATGAGTCACACATCACGGGGGAACTGCAACCTGTAAAAAAATTAAAGGGTGATAAGGTGTGGTCTGGTTCTCTTGTGGTTGAGGGTAGTGGAGTTATTGAAGTTCAGAGCGAGCTTAACGAAACGGTTCTGAGGAAGATAATTTATACTTTGAAGTCAGCTCAGATGAAAAAAACAACTCTTGAGCTATTTGCAGATAAAATCTCACAGCTCTTCACTCCATCAATAATTGTTATATCATTTATCACTTTTTTTGTTTGGTTTTTTGTGTCTGATTTAAGCTTTGCTCTTGAAAGGGCTATATCTGTGCTCGTTGTGGCTTGTCCTTGCGCTCTTGGACTTGCAACTCCTACTGCTATCGCTAATGCGGTTTCTTATGCTTCTCGGTTCGGAATAATAATTTCAAATGGCTCTATATTTGAAGTTCTTCCGAAAATACGCTCTGTCTTTTTTGATAAAACAGGAACAATAACAGAAGGAAAACTTTCTGTATCAAAAATAGTGTTCTCAGATGGTGAGAGGAAAATTTATGTGATAGAAGATATAAATTCTTTGAAACAATTTTCGGAGGAGAAAATTTTTGAGTTTTTGAGTTATGTTGCAAGTGCTGAGTTGTTCTCATCGCATCCTATCTCATCGGCTATCTTGAACCTCGCAAAGGAGTATAACCTTAAACTCTCAAATCCAGAGACACATTTTTATCTAAAAGGAAAGGGGCTTTTTGCTAAGGTGAATTCAAAGGAAATTGTGATCGGAAATGAGAAAATCTTAAAGGATTTTGTAGTGAATTTGAAAAATCTTGACGAGCTTATGTCTTTTGTAAAATCCGAAATTTCTGAAGGTAAGATAAATACATATGTTTTTGTTGCGATTGATGGTGTCTTGCGAGGAATAATTACTCTTGAAGATAAGCTGAAATCCTCTGCAAAGGAAGTTATAAGTTTTCTCAAAAAAAATGGCTTGAAGGTTTTTCTTCTCACGGGAGATAAAAGAGAGGTTGCGAGAAAGGTCTCTGATGAACTTGGGTTAGACGGATTTTGGGCAGAACTTCTTCCAGATGAAAAAATAAAAATAATATCTGAGGCGAAAGATAAAGTGATGATGGTGGGAGATGGGATAAATGATGCTCCGGCTATTGAGCAGGCAGATATCGGAGTGGCGGTCCGTAGTGGCTCAGAAATAACTCGTCTAACAGCAGATGTGGTGGTTCCGGATTTACCCGATCTAAAACATCTTTTTGAACTTGGAAGAAAAACAAGTTCTGTTATAAAGCAGAATTTGTTCTGGGCTTTTTCTTATAACCTCTTTCTTGTTCCTGCTGCTGCTGGGGTCTTTTTCTCGCTTGGGATCTATCTCAAACCTTTTTTATCTGCTATCGCTATGTCTTTAAGCTCTATAACCGTTCTTCTAAACTCTCTCAGAATTGGCTTTCAATATAAAAACGAAAATTTCTCAAAAAATTTGAAAAGCGAACAAAAAATGAAGGAAATTTTATCTGCATTATGAGAATTGACAAAATTTCTTGATATGCATTTTGGTCCTGAAAAAATTTCATCACTGAGAAAATGCCTCAAAGTCATTTTTCAGTTTTCGCTATCTCTGGGTTTTTTATATCTTTCTAATTACGCTTTTTCACAAACTTTGCCCCGTTCTGAAACCTCCCGTGAAACCTCTTACGAAGCCCCTTCACCAGATGAACTTCGTAAAATAGAGGAGAAGATCGTTAATTTACCTACTGAGCAAAAACTATCTTTCAGAAACATCATTTTTTCTCTCCCTCGTGAAACCGTGAGCAAGCTCGCTTCTTTGATGGAAGAACTTCCAGAAGATATAATCCCTATGCTGGTTCGGGTTTTGTCTGGTATGAGAACTTTTGAGATTCAGATTTTTGTTGATACTTTGCAGTCCATTACAGGATTAGTTGATAAAATAACCTACATAAAAAGAAAGTATGTAGAGGTTGAGGAGATAATAGGAATATCTGAGATAGAGAGATTTTTTTCAGGTTTTGAGCGAGAGATTGAGGAGAAAACTTTGAGACAAATTGGGTATAACATATCTTGGTGGCCTGAGATGAAGAAGCTATCTCCTCAGTTCATATCAGAGGGTTATGTTCTCGGTCCCGGAGATACACTTTTTGTATATATATGGGGGAAGATCAAACTGCCCGAAGCTTTGAATTTTCCTATAAGTATCACTGTTCTTTCAGACGGAAAGATTTTCATACCTTTTATTGGACCTGTTTCTGTTGGTGGTCTTGAGATAAGTGAGGCGAGCAATATAATAAGAGGTGCTGTAAGACGTATTTTGGGCGATGTTGAGGTTGCGGTATCGCTTGCAAGTGTGAGGTCTATTCCCGTTGTCGTCATGGGAGAGGTGAAAAATCCCGGGGTTATAATTCTTTCGGGGACTTTATCACCTTTTGAGGCGATTTCATCTGCGGGCGGGATCAAAAAAACCGGCTCTCTGAGGCAGATTGAAATAAGAAGGAACGGAAAGAAAATCGCCGAAATAGACCTTTACAAAATGCTTTTTGAAGGCGGTGGGATTGAGATCTCTCCTTTCTCACTCCGACCGTGGGATGTCATTTTCATACCAAAAATAGGTCCGACCTTTGCTGTTAAAGGTTCTGTGAAAAGAGAGGGTATTTACGAGATGAAAGAAGAAGGTCTTTCTCTTTCTTCCGCAATAGAGCTTGCAGGAGGATTCTTCCCTTCCGATGGTAAGTTCAGGGTGAGAGTGAAAAGATATAAGGGTGAGGAAAGGCAGATAGTTTTTGATGATTTTGTTCAAGGTGGAGATTTGAGCGCTTTGAAAAAATTTTCTGTTAAAGATGGGGACCTTATTGAGATTTTCCCCGCAATATATGAAAGAGTTGAAAAATACATAGTTGTTTCTGGCTATGTCAAAAGGACCGAAAAGATTCCGTTTTTTGAAGGAATGACCTTGAAAGATGCAGTTTTACTTTCCGGGGGCTTCAAAGATGTTTATCCTCCTTCATCCTATGAAATAATAAAGAAAAAAGATGGGAGAGAAGAAAGGGAAAGTTTTCCCGTCCCGAAAAATAAAACGCAAGATGAAATTCTTGAGATGTTTCAAGGAGTGAAACTTGAGCCGTTTGACAGGATTACAATTTTGCCGCCTCCTGATGAAGATGTCGTCAAATTCATAGGTGTTGAGATTTTTGGTGAGGTTAAATTTCCTGGAACATACTCAATAGTAAAAGGTGAAAAGCTTTACGATATTTTGAAAAGAGCCGGGGGTTTTACAAGTTACGCGTTCCCAGAGGGAATTGTTTTCACAAGAGAGTCGGTGAGAGCAGTGCAGAAGGAAAAAGCATCTTTGGTAATTCGTCTTCTCGCAAGAGAGCTTTTGGGGGAGGCATCTCAGGGTTATGTTTCTCCGTTGGGACAGTTTCCTCAGCAGCGAGCGACTATTACAGAAGAGCGTCTCAAAATAATAAGCTATCTCACAGAATCAAACATAAAAGGAAGAATTGTCATAAAGGTGCCAAGAGATATAGAAAAACTCAAGGATTCAAAATACAACATTGAGCTTGAAGATGGAGATAAAATTTATGTTCCTTCTGTTCCTAATTATGTTATGGTTTCTGGTGAGGTGAAAAATCCGTCAACCTTTGTGTATGTTCCGGGGAAAGGTGCAAAGTTTTATATCAATCTTGCAGGGGGAACTTCAAAGTATGCTGATACATCTCAAATATATATCATAAAGGCAAATGGTGAAACATCAGACGATTTAGATAATATTGGTCCAGGGGATACAGTTGTCGTTCCGCCCGAGATAAAAGTTCCTTATCAGACATGGTATCTTGTGAGGGATATTCTTTCTCTCACATTTCAGGGGATAAGCGCCTCGGCACTTATGTATAACGCGGTAAAAAGATAAAATTTTTCGTTTTTCATCGCAAATCCACAAAATTTGAAAACATAAATAACACATTAATAAATTATACCTAGATGAAGAAAGCACTTATAACTGGAATTACAGGACAAGATGGTTCATACCTTGCTGAGTTCTTGCTATCCAAAGGTTATGAAGTTCACGGTATCATAAGAAGGTCAAGCACTTTCAACACTCATAGAATAGACCACATCTATGTTGATCCGCACGAACCGGGGGCAAAATTATTCCTCCACTACGGAGATCTTTCAGATTCGGGGCAGATTATGAACCTGATTTATAACATTCAACCAGATGAGATCTATCATCTTGGAGCGCAGAGTCATGTTAGAGTCAGCTTTGATATGCCTGAGTACACAGGAGATATAACAGCGCTTGGGACAACCCGTATTCTTGAGGCGATCCGAAGAAGCGGAATAAAGACAAAGTTCTATCAGGCATCATCATCAGAGATGTTCGGCGCCTCACCGCCTCCGCAAAATGAAAAAACTCCATTTTATCCAAGAAGCCCATACGCGGCAGCGAAAGTATATGCATACTGGATAACAGTAAATTACAGGGAAGCATACGGAATTTTTGCCTGCAACGGAATTCTTTTCAATCACGAAAGCCCAAGAAGAGGTGAAACATTTGTGACCCGGAAAATAACAAGAGCATTGGCTCATATACTTGCCGGGAAACAGAAAAAACTTTATCTTGGTAATCTCAATGCGAAAAGGGACTGGGGATTTGCTCCCGAATATGTTGAGGCAATGTGGCTTATGCTCCAGCAAGACGAACCAGATGACTATGTCATCGGAACGGGCGAATCCCATTCAGTAAGGGAGTTCGTAAAAAAGGCGTTTTTATATGCCGGTATAGAGATAGAGTGGCGGGGTGAAGGAGTGGAAGAAAAAGGGATCGTTTCTTCTATTGATAACACGATTTTAGATAAAATACTTTCAAAGTCAAATAGTTTTGAATCAAGTGTTGTCAGGGTTGGTGATGTTCTTATAGAGATAGACCCGAGGTATTTCAGACCGACTGAGGTTGAGCATTTGCAGGCAGATATAACGAAAGCTAAAGAAAAACTCGGCTGGAAACCAAGAGTTAAGTTTGACGAACTTATTATGATCATGGTTGACTATGACCTGAAACTTTTGAATTTGAACCCTGTCGGAAGAGGAATAAGGATATCACAGGAAAAAGGGTTTGGATACACAGAGCACTGGCTCACTTATGTGCCGAACACAGAGGGGGCGCAGAGCTGAAAGATATGAGAAGAGAAAGCAAAATAGCGGTTTTAGGAGCAAGTGGGCTTGTCGGTGGAGCGATACTGAGAAAACTTATAGAAAAAGGATACAGCAATATCATAGGCACATATAAAACAAAGAAACACGAAATTGAAGGTGTTGAACTTGTTCAGGTTGACCTTACGAACCAATACGATACAGAGAGATTTTTCAGGGTTTATCGCCCCGACTATGTTTTTCTTTCAGCAGCGAGGGTTGGAGGTATTCTTGCAAACAGTACTTACAAAGCTGACTTTATATATGATAACCTTGCAATAGCTGTTAATGTCATACATTCTGCTTTCAGGTATGGTGTGAAGAAGCTTTTGAATCTTGGCTCATCGTGTATTTACCCGAGGAACTCACCTCAGCCGATGCGTGAGGAGTATTTGCTGACGGGCAGTTTGGAGCCGACGAACGAACCGTATGCGATAGCGAAAATTTCAGCAATAAAACTCTGCAGATACTACAACGAGCAGTATGGTACAAACTTCATATCTGTTATGCCTACAAATCTTTACGGACCTTATGATAACTTTAACTTGGAGACATCGCACGTTCTTCCTGCACTCATAAGAAAATTTCATCTTGCAAAACTTCTTGAACTGGGTGATTTTGAGGGTATAAAAAAGGACTTGCAGAAATACCCTGTTGGATTTGGTCTTGACCGCAAGGTTGATTTTGAAGATAAAAATTCAATAATAGGAGTTCTAGAAAAAGTTGGTATAAGGATTAATTCGGGTGTCTCGGTTACTATATGGGGTAGCGGTGAGGTATATCGGGAGTTTTTATATGTTGATGACCTTGCTGATGCATGTTTATATTTGATGGAAAATGTAGATGCAGATAAGATGAAAGAAATTTGTGAAGATTACTTTGTGAATGTTGGAGTAGGTGAGGATATAAAGATTAAGGATTTAGCGGTTATGATAAGGGATATTGTTGGTGCAAAGTGCAAGATAGTTCATGATATGAGCAAGCCAGATGGTGTCCCACGAAAATTGCTTGATGTTAGCAAGATATTTGAGCTGGGATGGAGACCGAAGGTGAGTTTAGAAGAAGGGATAAAGAGAATTTATCAGTGGTATCTATCATAACTCACTTTGAGTAGATTATTTCTCTGCATTTTTATTTGCAAAATCCTTCTTCTTCTCGGTTAAGAAATTACAAATGACAAAAACATAAAGCGAACAAGATAATAAATAAAATTTCTTCAAGATGGAAAATAGTGGGAGAGAAATTTTGTTGATAAAAAATCAAAGCGAACTTTTTGCTACCGCAAGCAAAATAAAAGAAGCATGGGAGGAAGGAAAACCAATAGTCGCAAGAGATAAATCAATCTTCACCCTCTGTGTATCTTCCTTCAACAGAAAAACCGTTGAAAACGCAATTGAGCTCATGTTCAAGGAGGCAGGGAAAAAATACTACCTTTACCCCTACATCATATCAGATGAAAAATTCGTAGAAAGATTCGTTTTTATAGCTTACCCATCTGAAAGATTCTTCCTCAACATCACAAAGACAGAAAACCTTATCATGCTCGTTAAAGCGGTCTTCAACTTCCACCCAAAATTGCTTTTCAACGGAAAAATCGGAGTCAGATTGGCTGACGAAAACAATAAACTTATAAAAATTCTCGGAGGAATAACCCTTGCTTTCCCATACATAAAAAACGGAGCCCCTGTATTTCACTCCTCCCATGTTGGACTTGGAAATATAATTGTTGACATTAACCCGGAATCATCATCTTTCAAACCCCCGAGCTACATTGAAATCACAGAAGGATATGTCATAAAGTTCATATTTGAAGGAGAAATCAGCCGATACGATTTTAAAAGCAGATTTGAGATGTTCGGATTCAAAGTGATATGAAAGTGATTTTATATTGTTTTTATTTATTTTATGTTGTATAGTATGAGAAAACTTCCTAATTTTTTTGTGGTAGGAGCTGCTAAAGCTGGGACAACTTCGCTTTACTATTATTTGAAGCAACATCCAGAAATATATATGAGTCCGATAAAAGAACCGCATTTTTTTTCAAAAGATATAAACGTTAATTTATTCCGCAAACACTACAGGAAAACGGTGAGTATTGATACAAAAAATTACTTTAGTAAACCAAAACTTAAGGAGCTTCCCTCAGTTTTTATAACCGAATATGAAGATTATGTACAACTGTTCAGAGAGGTTAAAGATGAAAAAGCAATTGGAGAGGCAAGTGTTAGTTATTTATATTCCAAAGTAGCCGCAAGAGAGATATACAAATTTAACCCAAACTCTAAGATTATAATTATACTTCGCGATCCGATAGAGAGAGCATATTCTCATTATATAATGGATTTAAGGAGTGGTTTTACCGATGAAGCGGATTTTATAAAAGCGGTAATAAATGATTATAATAAACTTCAAAAAGGATGGGGTATTTCAAATCTATATATTGAGCTTGGGCTTTACTACGAGCAGGTCAAAAGATATTTGGAAGTATTTCCCAAAGAAAATGTAAAAATCATTCTTTATGATGATTATAAAAATCAAACCGAGAAAGTAATTAAAGAAATTTTTTTGTTTTTAGATGTAGATAGCAATTTTTTACCAGACATTAGCAAGAAATACAACAGTGGAGCTGTACCGAAGTATCTAAAGTTTAATAAGATGGTTAGAGAAATCTATTCAGAAATTAGAAGTTTCATCCCTCAAAGAATTCTGAATATTTTGAGAGAGATATATGCGAATGTTTTTTGGGAAAGAAACTACAAAACTATTTCTAATGAAGAAAGAAAGATTTTATTAGAATTTTTTAGGGATGATATAGAAAAGCTATCTAATTTAATTGAAAAAGACCTAACAATATGGTTAAGTTAAATGGTATACGAATTACGCTATGACCTAAAGAAAAACTTACTGATAGTTTTTTGAATCATTAGAATTAAATAGTTTACGGGGTATTGGTGCTGATTTTGAAAGTCATCTGAAAAATCCTGCCCTTCTCAAATAATCACCGATAAAACAAAAATTTCTCTATATGATTTTTGTATACGGAGCATACGGATTTACAGGGAGAAAAATCTTTGATTTCCTATCTTCGGAGTTCTCACAAAAACTACCTGATATTAAAAAAACTCACATCATAATATCTGGAAGAAACAAGCATCTGCTTGAAAAACTATACAATGCTTTGAAAGATAACTTCAAGAACCTGGCGTTGCTCTCCGCAGAACCATCTGACCTAAAAGATATGAAAATCAAAGATATAAAACTCGTTGTCAACACCGCAGGTCCTTTTTCTGATTTTGGTCATTATGTTGTGGAGTTTGCTCTTTTGAACAACGCTAACTATATTGATTGCTCGGGAGAATGGACATGGGTCCAAAACCTTATTTCAAACTACGCTGAAAAATTTGAAGAGAAAAAACTTTTCCTTTCATCAGGTGTTGCCTGGGAAACCGTATCGGGAGAGCTCTGTACAAAAAAACTCGTTCAGAAACTCCAAGAAGAAAAGAAGATAAGTTCCCTCACAAGAATTTTTCTCGTATACCTTGCGGAGTTCAATATGTCTCCTGGAACTCTCCAATCATCGCTCAACATAATCAAAAACGGCTCAATAACATGGGAAAATGGTCAATTCAGAAAAGTAAAATCTGGTGTTGAGAGGTTCTCTTTTGAGCTTTATGGGAAAAAGTTTTTGGCAGCAAATATATCTACATCAGATGTCTTAAACGCTCCTCTTTCTCTTGGTGAGATTTCAAAAAAAATAAAATTTGATGTTCTTTTCGCCACAACTTATGAAAGAGCCAAACTTTTCTTTCCTGCTATAAAATTCTTATCTTTGATTCTCAAAATCCCTTTTGCTGTTTCGGTTCTAAAGCGTATTGCAGATAGAATACCTGAGCCAGACGAGAGCAAGAACCGACTTGCGTCAGCGATAGCCTTTGGGCTTGACTCAAACCGAAACGAAATCGGAAGATACGAGATTCACGCAAAAAAACCATACTACATAACATCAAAGATTTTAGCTCATGCGATTTATGGCTTTTTGACCGATGAATACAGCAAAGAAAAATCCGGCTACCAACCTCCTACATCTCTTTTCAAGTTCGACGAGAAACAAATCTTTTCAGAGTAGTTCAGAAAAAATTCTGTGGGGAAAATTTTGTTTGTATGAATGCTTTGCAAGGTTAAAGCGATATTAATTTAAAAATTATGATAGAAATAGAATTTCGGAAGGGCAGTATAATTGAAGTCGATGCTGATGCCATAGTCAACGCTGCAAACTCACTTGGTTATATGGGTGGCGGTGTGGCTGGATTTTTAAAAAGGGTCTGTGGAGATGATGTTGAGAAAGAAGCCATAGAAAAAGCTCCAATACCTGTCGGAAAAGCCATAACAACATCTGCCGGTAAACTCAAAGATAAATTCAAAGGAATAATTCATGCTCCGACTATGGAAAGACCTGCGATGAAAATAGATGTGCAAAATGTCATCAAAGCAACACAAGGTGCATTAGAAGAAGCAGATAAGATGGGATTTAAAGTTATCGCTATGCCGGGAATGGGAACAGGAGTAGGAGGAGTAAGCAAAAAAGATGCCGCAAGGGCAATGATAAAAACTATAAAAAATTTCAAACCGAAAAACCTCACCAAAGTTATACTTGTTGATATAGACGATGAGATGGTCGAGGAGTTCAGGAAAGCTCTTGAAGAGAAAGAACCCTGAAATTATGCTGAATTTCTTTTTTTCAACTTTCTTGACTTTGGAAAAATTCTGATTTTCATCTCATAACTTTTTTGCTATGACAATTTGTAATAGGTGCGGAAAAGGTTTCACTGTTGATATAACCTTTGGAGAGAGAAAGTGGGATTTTTGTGGGAAATGCAATTGTTTCAATGTTCTTGACAGAGGTTTTATTGCTCTTGTGGAATTTGGTGGTGGAGATGAGATGGTTGTCAAAGCTGCAAGAATCTCATACGGCAAAGAGCTCAAAGGAAAAGAACAAGATAGAAAACTTATAAACTATATGATGAGGCATAATCATGGGACTCCCTTTGAACACTCTTTTTTTATTTTTCATGTGAAAGCGCCAATTTTTGTTGCCCGTCAGTGGTTCAGACACAGAATCGGCTCGTTCAACGAGATATCCGGAAGATATGTTGAGTATGCCGAAGAGTTTTACATCCCGCAAAAGCTGAGAGTTCCACATCCACAAAACAAACAGGCGAGCGTTGAAGCTGAAATAGAAGGAGAAAAAGAGCTTATCCGGCTCTATGAAAACTCCATAAAATCAAGTTATGAGAGTTATAAGAAACTTATCCACAGTGGAGTAGCAAGAGAGATAGCAAGGGCTGTCCTTCCGTTAGCTCTTTATACTCAGTTTTACTGGACCGTCAATCCTCGGTCTCTTATGAACTTTATAAATCTGCGTGTTTCAGAAGATGCTCAGTGGGAGATTCGTCAGTATGCCGAAAGAATCGTCTTTTTCTTCAAAGATAAAATGCCGTGGACATTTTCCGCCTTCGTTCAGTATGGGTTCTCAGGAAAAAGCGATTTTATGGAAAATCTGAAAAAATCAGAAGAGTTATGAAAAATGAAATTTATGGAGGTGAGCTGAAAATGAAGCAGGTAAATATCTACTACGATTCCGATGCAGATATATCACACATAAAGGGTAAGAAGATTGCGATAATAGGTTTTGGTAGTCAGGGCTACGCTCATGCTCTGAACCTTAAAGATTCAGGTATGAATGTCGTTGTCGGACTGAGAAAAGGCGGAAAATCATGGGAACTTGCCCAAAAAATCGGAATTGAGACGATGGAGGTAGAAGATGCTTCAAGATGGGCTGACATAATAATGATACTTATACCAGACGAAGAGCAACCAGAGGTCTATGAGAAGAAGATAAAAGATGGTCTTTCTGAGGGCAAGTATTTGGCTTTCGCTCACGGCTTTAACATTCACTTCAAGCAGATAGTCCCACCAGAATATGTCAATGTTTTCATGGTTGCTCCGAAGGGTCCCGGAAAACTCGTCAGAGAAGAGTTCTTGAAGGGCAGAGGAGTCCCAGCTCTTTTAGCGGTGTATCAGGACCCATCAGGAGATACAAAATCGGTTGCTCTCGCATACGCAAAAGGAATAGGAGCAACCCGGGCGGGAGTGATAGAAACAACCTTCAAAGATGAAACAGAAACAGACCTTTTCGGGGAGCAGGTGGTTTTGTGCGGGGGACTCACATCTCTTATGCGTTCTGCATTTGAAACGCTCGTTTCCGCTGGATACCCACCAGAACTCGCATACTTTGAGTGCATTCACGAAATGAAACTTATCGTAGACCTAATATACGAAGGCGGATTTAAGATGATGAGAAAATATATCTCAAACACCGCAAAGTACGGTGACCTAACACGCGGTCCAAGAATAATAGATGAAAGAGTAAAAGAAAAAATGAAAGAGATACTGCATGAAATACAGACAGGAAAGTTCGCAAAGGAGTGGATTTTAGAGAATATAGCTGGAAGACCAGTTTTCAACGCTATGCTACAAGAATGGGAGAATATAGAAGCAGAAAAAGTCGGCGAAAAACTCAGAAAAATGATGCCCTGGCTCAAAAAAGAATAATAAGAAAAAACTTTGTCAAATTCAAGAAACCTTTTTTAAAGCGAGACAGGAGAAGAAGCGTATATTTTTCTCTCCAAAACCTTTTTCCCTTGAAATGTATTCAGCTCCTCCATCAATTTATTTATCTTGTTAAGTACATTAAATTTATTTCTGCACCATTCGGGAGCTACGAGGTACTTATCGGGAGCTTCACCTGTGAGCCGAGCTACATATATTGAATCAGAAAGATGCTCCAGAAATTCAACCGCATACTTAGCGTATTCTTCAAGTGTAAGCGGAGTGTATTTTCCTTCCCTATACCAAACCTCAAGCAGAGTGAATTTCACAACATGAAGAGGATGAATTTTGACTGCGAAGACCCCTAGTTCAGAAAGATACTCTGCTGTTTTGATGTAATCTTCTCGTGTATCTCCCGGAAGACCTATTATAACATGTGCGAGAACTCTTATGCCTCTTTCTTTGAGTTTCAGTGTTGCTTCTGTGAAGTCCTCAACGGTGTGTCCTCTTTGTATTATTTCAAGAGTTTTTGGATTTGCGGTCTGTAATCCGAGTTCAACTACTAAAAATGTCTTTTTGTTTATCTCTGCAAGAAGTTCTATTACATCATCAGGCAGACAATCAGGTCTTGTGCCGATAAATATTCCTACTATGTTCTCATCTGCCCCAAGAGCTTCGTAATAAAGCTCTCTCAACTTCTCTACTTCTCCGTATGTATTTGTGTACGGCTGGAAATAAACTGCAAATTTTTTTGCCTTTTTATAAATTCTCGCTTTTTCTATTCCCTCTTTTATCTGTTCTTTTATGCTTTTCCATCTTTCAGCGTTCGGTGGAGTGAAACTTTTTACATTGCAGAATATGCAACCCCTCCAACCCTTTGTTCCATCTCTTACGGGACATGTAAAACCACCATCAACTGAAATTTTGTAAACTTTTTCCCCAAAATACTCTCTCAAAAAAGTATTGAATGATTTATATCTTATTTTTGTCATTAAATATAAACATTAGTTTCTGTTCAGCTGACTTTTTAATTTTTCTTGAAATTTAAGTCAAATCAACTTTTTTCACATACAAAACTTTTTCCTAAATTTGTATTATATGATTTCAGCAGATAATTCTTTTGAAGTAGAAGGTCATGTTGGAGTGGTTTTGGGAACGAAGCCGGCAACTCCTGTTGAGTTCTGGATAGCTGTTGAAAGGTCGTACCCGCTTCAGCTTGACGATACCGTATGGACTTCCACAAAAATAAAAATCAACGGAATCGAAGAGGAGGTGAGGTTCTACGGAATTGTTGATCTCGTTGAAAAGAGCTACGAGGGTCTAAACTTTGATTCAGATATGTATCACATAAGAGATATACCTGTTGAAGAAAGGCATGTTGCACATGTGAAGATAACGAGAATAGAGCCGGAGTATTTTATTCCGCCTCAGCCGAATGCTCCGGTATTTCTTGCACGCGGAGAGAAATTCCACAAAACTATCGGAGCAGATATGATGAAGAGAAAGGTTCCAGCGGGATTATCTCTTGCTACCCAAGAGGTAGTATATATAGACCTTGATTACATTGATGGAGAAAAAGGGGCTCACGTTTCTATTTCTGGAATTTCAGGTGTTGCAACTAAAACCTCATACGGAATATTTTTGCTCCACGAGATAATGCGTCTGAAAGCTAGGGAGGGAGACAAAACTTTTTGCGCTCTTATCTTCAATGTGAAAGGTGAAGACCTGCTTTTTTTAGATAAACCGAACAGAAAACTCTTTGAGATTTATAAAGATAGCATTGAGCTTTGGGCGAAAATATCTCCTGAAATAAAAAGAGAGTTCATAGATGTGAGGAAAGGTTTTTCTGTTTTTCCCGTGAATTTTTATGCTCCGCCACGCAAAAATACAAAGGATTTGAAACCAGATGTATCGCAGAGAGATGAGTCAAGCGTCTCGGTCCTCGCCTTCAATTTTTTTGACTTCGCAAAGTATGGTTTTTTAGATTTTGTCATATCAGATGAAGAGAACGAAAATGTCAAATCCCTCGCATACTTAATCTCAGAGCTACTTCAAACAATGGCTCAAAAAACAGAGCAAAAATATAAAAATCTCGCCTTGGAAAAAAAACTCAACTTCGTAGAGACAGAAGAGGTAGGTAAAAAAGATGAAGATAAAAAGATAAAAAATATCTACGACTTTATAAGATACCTTGAAAGGATTTTTTCCGGAACTCCAAGAGATAATTTCATAAGGCATGAGGATATTGCAAAACATTTTCATCCTCAGACACTGCAAGCATTCCTGCGACGGCTCAACAATATGAAAACATTTTTCGGAAATATAATAAGAGAAGATGTTGATGGAGATGTTTTTGAGCGCATTGTCAAAATAAAGCCGGGAACAATAAATGTGATTCATATAGGAAACCTTCCTGAACCAGCTCAAAGATTTGTTGTCGGAGCGATCTTGAAGACCATTTTCAGAGATCAGGAGATGGAGGGCTCATCAAAAAGAAAAGTTATTGTTTTTCTTGATGAACTTTCAAAGTATGCTCCACGGGAAGGGAGTTCTCCCATAAAAGATATTCTCGAGGATATAGCTGAGCGAGGGAGAAGTTTGGGAGTTATTCTTATAGGTGCTCAGCAGAGCGCATCAACGGTCAGCAAAAAAATAATAATGAACTCATCAATAAAGATAATCGGAAGAATGTCCCCGGAAGAAGTAGAGAAATCTGAATACGATTTTTTATCAACTGAGATGAAGAAAAGATTGATAACCGCTCGTCCCGGGAGAGTCATAATAAGCCAACCCGAGGTTTTTGCTCCTATTCCTGTTCTTTTCCCGTTTCCGTTCTGGGCTACAAAAAAAGATGAAGTTTTTGAGCCACGCGATACAAAATCAGATATAGGAAATTTTTCATATGTTCAGGAAGAATGATAAGGAATTTTCAGTGTTTTTTCCTTTCTGACTTTTTCTCGCAATCGGGACATATTCCTTTTATGATGACAGAAAATTTCTCTTTTTTTCCGGGTATGTTTTTTACGAAATTGACTTTTATTGATTTTTCTTCAATATCTTCTATTTTTCCGCATACTCTGCATATAAAATGGTGGTGAGGTGAGATGTTAGTGTCAAAAACGGTGAGCCCGTAATCTTTTGACGCCATCATAGAGTTTATTATCCCTTTCTCTTCAAAATACCTTAAAGTTCTGTACACGGTGCTTAAAGATAGTGAAGGAATTTCATCTTTTATTTTTTGGTATATTTCTTCTGCCGTGAGGTGACCTTGCATTTCTTTGACTTTCTTGTAAATATAAATTCTCTGGGGAGTGGATTTTATCCCCTTTTCTTTCAGAGCAAGAACTATGCTCTCTATTGTTGCCTTTGATTCATTCATACTAAAAATTTATTGCTTTTAGAAAAAATTTTTTATATAACAAGATTTTTTAATAGTTTAAAAGAAATTTAAAAATGTTCGAGGGGTTTTTGAGCAAAACCTGAAACTTTGTTTCAAAAAGAATCTAAAATTTTATCTATGAGACGCCTTTTTAGAACTCTTTTTTTTCCTTCAATATACCTTTTAGTACTTTTTGTTTATTTTCTCTCATCATCTTGTGGCAGGAAAGAAAATCTTGCTGGTAAAGGGAACTTTTTTGAGGGGATTGTGATAAGAGAAGGCAAAGGAGTTTCAGATGTTGATGTTTTCAACCTAACTAACTTTGAGCAAACTAAATCAGATTATCAAGGAAAATTTAAAATCAAGCTGAACTCCGAAAACGATAAACTTCTTCTCATCAAAGATAACTACGGCATTATCACGAATCCACAAAAAGTCATAGAACTAAAACCACTCGTAAGAAAAACTTTTTACTTCAAAAACTTTGAAAAGTATATGCTCGATGGGAAAATTATTTTAGCATTACTTCAAGATACAAAGTTTTTATCGCCGGTTCTTTCAAACGGTCAGGTGATTTTGTACTATCCCGAAGGAACTTCACAGATTTTCTTTGTATCGCAAAACTGGTTCTTTACACTTAACCCAAACACTGTGGAGAACTACTCGGTCATAGATATAGATCAATATGAAAAGGTGAATTTCCCAGATTATATAACGGTTGTATCAGACGAGCCGGTGGAGTTTGTGAAAATCCCGGAAGAGAAAACATTTTTTTCAAAAGGTATAACTCAGATACCATCTGGTATATACACTCTGAAATTCGGAGAGAAAACAAGAAGGAATGTTTTTTTGTATGAGAACGCAAATATTCTATCGGGAGGATTTATCTTTCCTGAAAAGACAAAAATCATTTCAAGGGGAAGGGCTTTTGACCCTTCTTATGCCTCAGAAGTTCTCGTATGGATTGAAGGAGAAGATAAAATTACCTTCTCCAAGCCAGAATTCTCAATAGATATGCCAGAAGGTTCAAAAAGAATTATTTTCTCAAAATTCGGATTTTTCCCCTATGTTTTAGATGTTGAGAACCCGGAATCAGTAAAAAATCTTGAAGTAGTTCTTGATTATTCTTCTTATGTTACGGGGAAGGTTATAGGACAGCAGAGCTACTTTCTTCAAGTCCCTTCCGAAAAGCGTCTTCCAGAGATAAAATATAGTTTTAAAGAAAGTGCATTTCTCATTCAGCTACCTGCTATGCGTAGCTTCCAGATTGTTTTGACGGCTCCAAATGTGATTCCAAAACTCATCAATATCTCTACATCTGAATATTTTTCAGATTTAGGTGAGATATATCTTTGCTCAAAAGATGATGAAAACTGCATAATTCAGGAGGGAATGAGCTTTTTGAAATATAATCTCTTTGACTTCGCAAGGCAGGTGTTTTCATTCTCTAATTCTGTCTCAGGGAAAATAGGACTTGCTCTTGCAGATATGAATATTTTATTTTCACTTCCCATTTTTGAGAGAGAAAAAAGTTCTGAGATAATACTTGAGCTTCGGGAAATTTTCGATAGCGTAAAGATCTCGGGCGATGCCAAGCTCTGCGGAGAAATCCCTTTAAATATTCCTCTTTTGCTTTTCTTTTCTCTGCCAAGAGCGTCAGGTTGTGTCGGAGAAAAATCTTTTGAATTCTTAAAACCAATCTTTAAAATAGCAAAAGCAATCAAGATCTATCTTTCTTCTCATCGCTACTCCGAAAAACTATCAAATGTGATTTTTATTTCTGATCCAGAATATATAAGGAATTTAGGTGAGGTTTTTTATAACGATGAAAAGATTTTGACTTTTGAAAACTGGTTTGATCCTGCAACTTCTATTTCAGAACTAAAACAAGGAATAGAAATATTATCGGCTTCTGTTCAGCAGAGCAATTTCTGTGATGAGACAGATGAGATTTTCTGCAAGAAAGATGGACAAATAGTTTTGAAAATCAAAGGGGGTTTTTCATTTCCTATAATATCGGAGAGCGCAAGGTTTGAAGAGTTGAAAAAATCTCTGCAAGACGAAAATTACTATGCAGATTTAACCGATATACTTTCTGTTTTTCCGTTTGAGATAGTACTGCCTCAATCTGTTGATATGAATTTTATAAAAATTAACCTGAAAAGATTGCTTCAAAATCATCTGAGGAGGTTTTTCCCGAAGATCGTTTTTTATGAGGGGAACCCTGTTTTAGCGATAGAGATTGAGGTTCCAGTTGGATTCAAAGGTGTGAAGGAAAATACATTTTTGCCTCCTATGTTTGCTGTTGGAGATATGCCTCATTTCAAATACTCGGGATTTCCGGAGTTAGAAAAAGATGGTGTTTTTCCTGAATCAACGACAGATAATTTTGAAGATTGGACAAAACAGGAAAGGATATTTTACTTTCTTTTTGATGATCCTACATTCAATTCAGCGGTTCTTTTATCTCCGTGCAATGTTGCTATTTCAGATGAGCTGAAGCAGAGGTGGTGTGGCAAATTTGATAGCTTTTCTTTACCTACAAATCAGATGCTCAACGATGTTTTGGCTGTGGCTCAAAAAATTCTTCGTCTTTACTCATTTTTCACTCCGACTTCCATAATTCCAAGTTTCTGAAAAGATTTAATATTCCAGAGGGATTGGAAGGAAAATATATATGGGTCCAGCTTCCGAGAAACTTACCTTTCAAAAAACCATCTTCTCCCTTTGGATTTCCATAAATATCTTGTAGCCGAAAGATTTTTGTTATTTTATCTTTTTGGTTGAGAATTTTCCCATAGTGGAACTCGTGTCCCTTCAACTCATCACCGTTTGGCAGAATTATTTTTCTCCATCCAAGGGCTTGAAGTTTTTTTTCAATTTTTATTGAGAAAGGAAATGCACCAAGCATTGGAACTTCTTTTTCATCGTGTATTAGCTTTTCGGAGAGGATTTCAAATCCTCCGCATTCGCCTATCACAAAAGACGAGTTATTTATAATCTCATATATTTCTCTTTTTAGTTCTTCTATTTCTTTCCCGTAAAGCTCGGGGTATCCGCCCGGTATTATGAGAAAGTCAAAACTTTGCTTTTTGGTCTGGCTTATGTTTTGTTCATCTATTATATAGCTTTCCGCTCCCATTATATCAAGAATTTTTATGTTTTCTGGATAGATAAACTGAAGGTATTTCAGTTTCAGGAAAGCGAACTTTTTGCCTTTGAGTTTGTTTTTGACGGGACCGAAAAAGCTTTCATACCAGCTGGATTTTAGATCAATTTCTCTTTCCTTTGATTTTTCGAATATATCAAGAATTTTTTTTGTATCAAAAAAGTTGAAGAAAGCTGATTCAAATTTTTCCTTTTCTGTTTTTAATTCATCGGCGAGATATAGTCCGAGGTGTCTTGATGGGATTTGAAATTCGGCAGATTTTGGTATTGCTCCGAGAAGCTCAATTCCTTCTCTTTCAAGGGCTTTTTTTATTATTTCTCTGTGCGTCTGAGATGATATTTTTATTGCTACGACTCCTTTTATGTCAATTTCTTTGAGGAATCCTTTTACTATTCCTCTTATGCTTTCGCCCAGCTTTTCCGCATCAACACACAAGATAACAGGAGAAGAAAGAATTTGAGATATTTTAGCTGTGCTTACTCCTGCTGTCTCTCCGTCAAACACTCCCATCACTCCTTCTATGACATTAAAATCTTCCGATTCGCTTGTGAATAGAAACTTGACGAACTCTTCTGAACTCATAGCGATGTCTAAATTAAAACACTTTGTGAATTTTCTGTGATGAGTTGGGTCAATGAAATCTGGACCTACCTTGAAAGCTGATACACTTTTATTTAAGGATTTCAATCCAGCTGTTAAGCAAAGTGTTGTTATGGTTTTTCCGGAATCTGAGGATATGCCAGATATTATGACTCTTGCGGGTTTTTTCACACAGAAAAATTATTTTTTGAGCGGACTTTTTGTTGATCTTTCAGGCATTTTATTTCTCTGATACTGATAAGAAAAATTCAACGTATTCTTTTGCTTTTTCTTTTATGTTGAATTTTTTTGAGTTCTCAATTCCTTTTTCTCTTATTGAGTTATAAAGTTTTTCATCTTTGAGGACTTTTTTGATTTTTTCGTATAGCTCTTTTATGTCTGAAAATAAAATCCCGTTTTCCATATCTTTTATGATTTCCGGGATTCCGCCGACTTTTTTCCCGCATGCTATGGAGCCACATGCTTGAGATTCAAGAACAGTAAGAGAGAAAGATTCTGCTGACGATGGCTGAACATAAAAATCGCTTGCTGAATAGTAATCCCTCACTCTTATGTGGTTTTGTTCAAACGGAAGATAAAAAATAAAGTTTCCTTCTTTTTTGCCTATTTTTTCTACTTCTTTTGTGTGCGATGCTCCAAGTCCAACAAAAACGAGATTTTCAAACTCGTCGCTCAGAATTTTTGCAAGGGCTATAAAATCTGAAAAACCCTTCCACCTATTTGTTTTCAGTGACTTCCCTGCTGTGAGAAATATTTTTGAGTTTTTTGGGAGTTCAAGCTCTGTTCTCTTTTTTTCTCTGTCCTGCGGGGAAAAGATTTCAAGGTCTATTCCGTTATGTATAACTCTTATTTCAATTGCTCCTTCTTTCAAGATTGATTTTTCTGCAAGGTCTTTCATCCAATGAGATGGGCATATAACATAGTATCTGCTTTTTCTGTAAATATCTCTTTTTATTTTCCAGATTTTGTGAGAAAGGTCTCTTCTTATTCTGGGGGGAAGCAAGAGGTCGGGACATTTTCCACATCCGATTTTCCATCTTTCACATCCTATGGAGTGTGAGCAGTGTCCTGTAAAAAGCCACATATCGTGTAAAGTTAGAAATAGTTTTGCTCTTTGTGATATGAATGGTAAAGCTCGTAGGTCAAAAAAACCTCTGTCATATAGCCAGAAGCCGTGAAGGACATGGCACAAAATTATATCTGGTTTTTTCGGTGCAATATCAAATATTTTCCATGTTCCCGGGAATTCAAAGTCCTCATACCCGAGCCAGACCCTAAGCATTCTTTTAGGTTCAGCGATGAACCTTATCAGTTCTCTTATTCTCCATCCTCCCCTGAAAGTAAGATGATTTGATATTTTTCTCTCGAGCGTGAGGATTTTTCTCGCCCAAGTTGTTCTGCTTTCAAAGTTGGGAATTTGAAAGATGTAGCTTTCGTTTGAATGTTTTTCTCCAACAAGCATAAACGACTCAAAACCGTTTTTTATGAACTCTCTGTGAAGGTATTCGGGAATTCTTTCAGCTCCTCCGTTTCTATCTTCTGGAAGAACCTGATATATAACCATCTTCTTACATATTTTGATTTACATATTTTCGTTCTGGTTTTTGATTAGAATTTTTAGATTATGCTTATTGAAAGAGTGAATTTTCCATCTGACATAAAGGGTTTGACTTTTGAAGAACTTGAAGAGCTTGCTCTTGAATTAAGGCAGAGAATACTTGATGTGGTATCAAGAAACGGAGGTCATCTTTCTCCTTCTCTTGGAATGGTTGAGCTTGTTCTTGCCCTTCACTACGTTTTTGACATGCCGAAAGATAGAATCGTTTTTGACGGGGGATATCAGGCGTACTCGCATAAACTCATCACTGGCAGAAAGGAGTATTTTGATACGCTGAAGGTGTGGGGTGGACTTGGGGGGTTTTTGAGAAGAGATGAATCTCCTTACGATATTTTCGGAGCGGGACATGTTGGAACATCTATTTCTTCTGCTCTCGGAATAAGAGAGGCGTTGAGATTGAAAAATGAAGATGGCAAAGTTATAGCTGTTATAGGAGACGGAGCGATGACTTGCGGAATGGCTTATGAAGCGCTTAACCATGCGGGAGAACTCAAATCTGACCTTATAGTTATTCTCAACGATAACGGTATGTCAATAGCTCCAAATAGAGGGGCAATAGCAACCTATTTTTCAAAAATAATGGCTGAACCTCTATTTTACAGGGCGAGAGAAATTACTAAACGACTTATCAGAGAAATTATGGTTGGAAAAGGACAAGATGTGATACGAAAAGTGAGAAAAGTTGAGGAGTCGCTCATTTCTCTTTTCACTCCCGGAATTCTCTTTGAAGGTCTCGGATTTTACTATTTCGGTCCAATAGATGGTCATAATATAAGAGAGCTTGTGGGTATTTTCAGGAAGGTGAAGCAATGGCATGGTCCTGTTCTTGTTCATGTGAAGACGAAAAAAGGCAGGGGATATAAGCCAGCAGAAGACAACCCTGAGTTATTCCACAGAATTCCTCCTTTTGATATAAAGACAGGAAAGGTTTTATCTAAGTCAAAGACACCGAGCTTTTCTTCAGTTTTTGCCAATTTCCTCGTTGAACTTGCAGAAAAAGATAATAGAATAGTTGCTATTACCGCTGCTATGGCTCTTGGGACAGGTTTAGATATATTCCAGAAGAGGTTTCCCGACAGGTTTTTTGATGTGGGAATAGCAGAACAGCATGCGATAACCATGGCTGCGGGATTGGCAGTAGAGGGCATGAGACCTTTTCCCGCGATTTACTCAACATTTCTGCAGAGAGCTTACGACCAGATAATTCACGATGTCGCTTTGCAGAACCTACCCGTTACTATATGTATAGATAGAGCTGGAATAGTTGGTGAAGACGGACCGACTCATCACGGTGTCTTTGATATAGCATACCTGCGTCCAATTCCGAACATGGTTCTTATGGCACCTGCTGATGAGAACGAGTTTAAAGATATGATTTTGACATCGCTTGAGCTTGGCAGACCGTGTGCTATAAGGTATCCAAGAGATAACGCTTTCGGATTTCCTGAAAGGGAACCTAAGGTTCTTCAAGTAGGTAAGGCGGAGCTGAAAAAAGATGGAAAAGACCTTGTGATAATAGTTTACGGGACTTTGTTATGGGAAGCTTTGAAAGCTGTTGAAGAGGTTGAAAAAGAAATGGGGGCTTCAATAGCTGTTATAAATGCCAGATTTGCCAAACCACTTGATGCAGAGCTTATATGTGATTATGCTGATATGACACGAAAAGTTATAACTGTTGAGGAAGCAAGGAGGGATGGAGGTTTTGGTTCGGCTGTGCTTGAACTCCTCGCAGACAAAAACATAAAAGCTCAAGTTATAAGAATGGGTACTCCAGATGAGTTCGTAGAACAGGGCTCACGAAAACAGCTTCTAGAACTCATAGGTTTAGATAAAAACGGAATAAAAAGAGCAATAGAAAGAATTCTTCTCGGAGCTAATTTCTAAAAATTAGCTCTCCTGAGATTCATTATGAATTTTTCTTTTTCTCCGTAGAAATCTCCACTTGACATAAATATGACTGCTATCTTTTTCTCTTCTATTTCTCTGCTTTTCATGTTGAGTATAAATTCTGTCAATCTTTCTGATATGTTTGGATTATACTCTGCGTATATTCCTTTATTTTTGAGATGGCTCACTATCTCATCAACTTTCAATTTTTTGTTTTCTGGAATTTTTTCTTCTCTGTATATTTTGCCTATGAAGACCGCATCTGCTTTTTCAAAGGCGTTTTTGAACCCTTCCTGATGTATGTTTGTTCGTGATGTGAAAGACCTCGGTTCAAAAGCAAGTATTACTTTATCAAAAAATTCTCTTGCTGATTTTATTCCAGATTCTATCTCTGTGGGGTGATGAGCGAAATCATCAATCACATATATATTTTTGATTGAAAATATTATTTCAAGTCGCCTTTTCACTCCTTCAAATCCTTCAAGGTACTCTGAAAAATCTTCGGGTTTTATCATATCTTCAAGCAGTAAAAAGCTCGCTAATACATTGATGATGTTATGTCTTCCGAGAATATTTATGCGAAATCTCTGAGGAACTTTTGAGATGGAGAATTCATATCCTATTTCTGTTTTTGTTATGTTTTCGGGGAAGAAGTCCACTCCGTGGTTTTCGTATCCGTAAGAAACTTTGTGTTTTGCCTTTGAGTTTTCATATATTATGTTTCCTGCTTTGTTTCCTCCGAAGAGTACGAGTTTTTCTTCAACTTTTTTGCCGAACTCTATGAATGCTGAAAGATAACTTTCAAAGTCAGGATATATATCTGCGTGGTCGTATTCTACCTGACCTATGATTGCTCTTTTAGGTTTGAAGTGCCAAAACTTTGGTTTTTTGTCAAAGAAAGCGGTATCGTATTCATCACCTTCTATGACAAATATCTCGCCTTTTCCCACTCTTGCGCTGACTCCGAAGTTTTTTGGTATTCCCCCGATGAGAAATGAAGGGTCGTATCCAGCTTTGTTAAGTATGTAAGAGATTATAGATGTTGTAGTGGTTTTACCGTGAGTTCCAGCGACTACAAAGAAAGTTTTATCTCCGAAAAATTCATTTATTGCGGAGGGGTAAGACATTATTCTTTTCCCGAGAGATAATGCTGATTGGACTTCAACGTTATCTTTTGATATTGCATTTCCAACGATTACAAGGTCTTTATCTTTTATGTTTTCAGGAGAAAATTGGAAGAGTTTTATTCCGAATCTTCTGAGTTGGTCTGGCATGGGAGGGTAAAACATTGAGTCGGAGCCAGAGACATCAAATCCGATGCTTTTTAGTAGAACCGCTACTCCTGCCATTGCTGTTCCACATACTCCTATTATATGAACTTTTTCTTTTGTCCCACTCATAGCTCTTTTAAGATTTTACTCTAAGTTTGCAATTTTTTCTATCTTGAAAAGTTTTCTTTTTTTATGCTAATCTTTTCTTTGATAGTTCAAGGAGTTGAAACAGATCTTTTATTTTGTTTTCAGGTGCGTTGATACTTCTGAAAATAGTTAGAGTTTTTTCATATATTTTGTTGAGTTCTTCTTCTGCCCTTTCTATTCCATTGCCAGATATAACAAGTTCTAGTATAAAATCTAACGCTCCATCAGATAGCTCTTTTTCTTCTTTCATTATTTCAATTATTCTCTGAAAGTTATCTGAAAGTATTACTGGAAGGGTTATTTTTCCCTCCTTTACATCGTTCATTTTTGGTTTTCCTGTTTTATCTGAGATGAAATCCAAAATGTCATCTCTTATCTGAAAGATATTGCCAAAGTATCGTCCAAATTCAGAAAAAACATATTTTAACTCAGTTGAGTTTCCTTTGAGAATAAGGGGGATTGAAGAGCTGAGAGAAAATAAAGATGCGGTTTTTTTATCTATAACTTCAAAGTAGAGTTTTTTGAATAGTTCTCTATCGATGGTGTTGGGGTGTATGTTATTTATCATCAGGTTGAGTTCTATCACTTCGCCTTCTGCCATAACTTTCGCTGTGTGGGAGAAAGCTCTTACGAGTTCTAAATTTCCTATTTTTGCCAGTTCGTCTGAGATAACTCCGAGTAAAAATGAAGCAGAAATGACTGCAACTTTATTTCCGAATAGAGCATTTACAGATGGTTTTCCTCTTCTTGTGTCTGAGTTATCTATGACATCATCTAACATGAGTGATGCGCCGTGAAGGATTTCTACGCAGGAAGCCGAAGTTATGAGATTATATTCTTCTTCTTCGGTGTTTCCGTAATCGACTATATCTGATATGATGAGAGAGAGCAGGGGTCTTATTCTTTTTCCACCAGCAGTAAAATGGTAGAGTATTGCGGAGTATATTTTCTCGTTTCTTTCAGAATCTTTTATAAGCTCTTCTATTCTTTTTTCAACTTTTGATATTTTCCGGTTTATCACTTGAAAAATTTATAAATAGGAGTATTTAAGAAGGGTAAAAGTGGGATTTTTTCGTCTAAAATTTGGAGATTTAAAATTTTTACGGAGAATTTTTATGGTGTCTGATATTTTTACCAAGATTGAGAGAATTTTCTTGTTCTTATTATTTTTGCGGTTTTTAATATGCCAAAGAGGAATTTAAACGAACACACTAAACTTTTAGCGATAGAGCGATAGTTTTACTGTTTTTTCAATACCTTTGTGTTCTATAATTTTGGGTTTTCTCATTTGCCTTTTCCATTTTGAAGGTTTGCCTGTTTTGTAGTGGCTCCACCCCGAACGCCATACTTTTATCTTCCCACTCTTTGTTATCCTTATTCTCTTTGCTAATGTCTTTGATGTTTTGAGCTTCCCCATAATTTCTACTACATATAATTCTTTTCTCCCTCTTTTTTAAAAATTCAGAAATAATTTTTGTGTCTTTTTTACTCTTGAAGTTTCTTTTCAAGCATCTCCTTTACCACTTTTGGGGCTCCTTTTTTATCTATCTTCTTCATAACTTCTCCTATGAAGAATCCAAGAAGTTTTTTCTCACCTTTCTTGAACCTCTCAACCTCTTTTGGATTTTCTCTTATCACATCCTCAATGGCTTTGATTATCTTATCTTCCTCAGATTCAACTTTTCTTTTTCCAATTGATTCTGCTATGTCTATGTTTTGCGATATAGCTTCTCTGAATGCTTCTTTTGCTGAATTCCTTGTTATTACTCCTTTTTCCTGTGCCTTTATCACCTCATAAACATATTTTTTCACTTTCTCTCTATCTTCTGAGTTCTTTATATTTATTAACCCTTCGTTGTGGCATCTCATCACTTCTTCAAGTATGAAACTTGCGAGAAGATTTGGGTTCTCAACTTTATCTGCTAATTCTTCAAAAAACTCGGCTAACCACCTTTCAGACGATAGAACATCTGCTGAATACTCCGAAATTTTGTATTTCTCTATCATCTTTTTCTTTTTCTCTTCTGGAAGCTCATAAATCCCTTTTCTCGCTGCCTCAATAATTTCATCATCTACTACGATAGGCAAAAGGTCTGGTTCAGGAAAATATCTGTAGTCGTGAGCATACTCTTTTGTTCTCATCTGAAAGGTTTTTTTGGCTATCGGATCATATCCCCGTGTCTCCTGAACGATTTTTCCTCCATCTTTTATTATCCCGATCTGCCTTTTCATCTCGTATTCTATCGCCTCTCTGATAAACCTGAACGAGTTTACATTTTTTATCTCAACTTTTGTCCCAAGTGTAGGAGAATTTTTCGGTTTTACCGATACATTTACATCACATCTCAGATGTCCCTCTTCCATATTACCTTCTGAGACATCGCACCAGACCATTATTTTGTGGAGTTTTGTCAGAAATTCATACGCCTCTTCTGGTGAAGATATATCAGGGTACGTGACTATTTCAACAAGAGGAACTCCACTTCTTGAAAAATCAACCAAACTCATGTTTTCGAGGTGAATCATTTTTCCCGCATCTTCTTCAATATGCAATCTCTGAATTCTTATTTTTTTCCCGCTGTTTATTTCAAGGTAACCGTTTTGGGCAAGTGGTATTCTGTATTGCGATATCTGATAGTTTTTCGGTAGGTCGGGATAGAAATAGTTTTTCCTCTCAAAATAACTTTTTTTATTTATCTGCATGTTAAGGAGTAGTGAAGCTCTTACCGCAAGTACTAGCGCGTTTTTGTTGAGAACCGGCAGAACTCCGGGAAGTCCAACACATATAGGGCAGATGTTTGAGTTCGGAATTCCTCCTGAATCTCTCGGACATGAACAGAAGAGTTTTGTCTTTGTTTTGAGCTGGATGTGAATTTCAAGCCCGCACACAAGCTCATAATCGCTATCTTGAACTCCAACCGATCCCCCGGTCATATTCAAAAATTTTTAGTTCTTTTTTGCCTTTTGTTTTATTTTCTAGTTTGTCTTGCTTTGATTGATGAAATTTTTTTGCCCGGTATTAAAATTCAATTTATGAAGGTTGTAATTTTAGCAGGGGGTAGAGGAACTCGCCTTTCGGAGGAAACCGTGGTTAAACCAAAACCTATGGTCGAGATAGGAGATAAACCAATTTTATGGCACATAATGAAAATTTACTCCGCACAAGGTTTTAACGAGTTCATAATAGCCCTCGGATACAAAGGAGAAGTGATAAAAAGATTTTTCCTTGAGTATTATTCTATCAACTCAAATGTTTTTGTTGACCTGAAAACTGGTGAGACAAAGTTTTTTGAGGGAGATAAAGAAGATTGGAAGGTCTGGCTTATTGATACTGGGCTTGACACAAATACCGGTGGAAGAGTTCTGCGACTCAGAAAATATATAGGAGATGAGACATTTATGCTGACTTACGGAGATGGAGTAGCCAATATAAATATACGAGATCTCCTTGAATTTCACAGGAGGCAGGGAAAGATAGCCACGATAACTGCTGTTAGACCTCCTGCAAGATTTGGTGGAATAATTTTCTCAGACGGTAAGGCAGACGAAATCGTCGGGTTTATTGAAAAACCTCAGACCGGTGAAGGTTGGATAAATGGTGGATTTATGGTCTTTGAGCCCGAAGTTTTCGATTACATAAAAGATGATAGAACGAGCTTAGAGTTTGATGTCCTCGCTCGTCTTGCAAGAGAAGGAAAACTCACTGCATATAAACACTATGATTTCTGGCAGTGCATGGATACACTGCGTGATAAGATCATTCTTGAAGAACTCTGGTCAAAAGGCAAAGCACCGTGGAAAATATGGGAGCTGTGAGATTTGGTTATTCAATTTCATAGATTTTCTTGAATACTTCTTTAAGTGTTGGGAGGTTTTTATCCCTTTCAGAGATGACTTTTGGCTCTGCCGGCCACGCTATACTTATATCTCTGTCGTTCCATATTATACCTTTGCTCTCTTCGGGTCTGTAAGGTTCATCTATAAGATATATTACTTCTGTGTCTTCCTCAAGGGTTAAAAATCCGTGAGCAAATCCCTTTGGTATAAAAAGCATATCCCACTTTTCAAGAGTTCTTCCAACCCATTTTCCAAAATATCTGCTTTCTTTTCTTATATCTACTGCTACATCAAATATTTTCCCTTTTGCGCATATCACAAGCTTCGCCTCCCAGTGTGGGAACTGAAAATGTAGCCCCCTCAGAGTGAATTTTTCTCTGTTGTAAGATAAGCTTATTTGAGTTGGTTTGAAACTATTTTCAAAAAAATCGTTCTGGGAAAAAAGCCGTGCGAAAAAACCTCTCTCATCTTCCTTTCTCTCAATCTTTATCTTGAATACTCCTTCTATCTCTGTTTCTTCAAATATCATAAGTTCAGCCCCATCTAATTTATTATCTTTTCTGATTTTTGTTTTTAATTTATTTCATTTTTGTTTTAAATTGTTTCGTCTTTGTTGCAATAATTTAAGCTAAAAACTTCGTTCTCCTGATGGAACATTTTTTCTTTAATTTTTCGCAGGGTTGATTTTTCAGGGGGTAAAGAGCGATGTCTGATAAAGGAAGAAAAAATGCGTGGTGGAGAAATGAGGACTGGGTGACCGTCTGGCTCGGGTTTATTATTATTGGTCTTATTCTTGCTGGTATTCGCTTCCAATTTCCAAAATTCTCTTGGACTGGGTTAGACGAATTGCTCGGCTCAATCCTTACCTTGAACAATATACTGAGTTCAATAATGATTGGACTTTTATATCTTACTCTCTCTGCGTTAGGGGTTTGGTTGACGGGTGGAAATGTTTTGAGATACATCGTGGGTTTCCCCATAGTTTTTGCATTAGCGTGGCTTTCTCTTCTTATTGCTGGTAATTCAACTGTGAATAAATTAGGGCTTGAATATGTCATCTTTGCTCTCTTTATCGGACTTTTTATAAGCAATGCTATTTTTGTTCCTTCGTGGCTCAAAGAGGCGATAAGAACTGAGTATTATATAAAGACAGGACTGGTTATACTTGGAACGAGTATTCTTTTTTATGAAATTCTTCAAGCGGGTGTTTTAGGAATTATTCAGGCGTTGGTTGTTGTTTTTGTTGTCTGGTACTTCTGCTATGGTTTGAGCAAAAAGCTAAGGGTAGATGATGAGTTTGCTGTTATGCTTTCTACTGCGGTGTCTATTTGTGGAGTTTCCGCAGCTATTGCAGCGTGTGGAGCAATAAAGGGCGATAGAAAAAAACTTTCTTATGTCACATCACTTGTTCTTATTGTCGCAATTCCTATGATGATTTTTATGCCTTGGATCGGGAAGACATTTGGAATACCCGATATAGTTATTGGAGCATGGATTGGTGGGACAATAGATACGACAGGTGCTGTTGTGGCAGCTGGTGCGCTTGTGAGCGAGCAGGCGATGAAATCAGCAACAATAGTCAAGTTCTCGCAAAATGTGCTCATCGGTGTTTCTGCATTTATTATCTCGGTCTGGTGGACATTCAGAAAAAGCTCTCAATCTGCGGCAGATGAAAAGCCAAGCTTGAAGGTTATATGGGAGCGATTCCCAAAATTCGTCATCGGGTTTATGATAGCTTCTTTTATCTTCTCTTTTTTAGTTGAACCCGTAATAGTTAAAGAAACTAAGGGGATTATCAGTGGATTGAGAAACTTGTGGTTCGCTCTCGCTTTTGTATCTATTGGACTTGAGACACGTTTTTCTGAGCTTGTGAAGATGGAGCAGGGAAGACCTGCTCTTGCCTTTATTTTAGCCCAAATTTTCAATATTTTCTGGACTCTTGCGATTGCTTATCTTCTTTTCGGTGGAGTTCTATTTCCCCCTCCATCAATACAATAAGAAAATTTTTTTATACTACTTGAGGAGATGGTATAGGAATTATAAATTTCCCTCCTATTTTTCTGTATTCCTCTTGTTGTTTCAGGACTTCTTCTTTTATATTCCAGACAAGAAGCAGTGTGTAATCTGGCTTTCTTTCAATGAGCTTTTTAGGACTTTCTACCGGAACCTTAACTCCCGGAATGAATTTCCCCTGCTTTATGGGATTTATATCTGCAACAAACTCAGGTTTTATATCACAGTAATTTAAGAGAATCGTTCCTTTTGCTGATGCACCATATCCAGCAAGAGTTTTTCCCTTATCTTTTATCTCCGATACTAAATTTCTGAGCGTTTCTTTTATTTTCTCTACCCTCGTCTTAAAATCTCTGTAATAATCAATTTTTTGCATACCTGCCTTTTTCTCTTCTTCAATCATTTTGAGAACATTTTGACCTGTTTCACCTTTTGGGCTTGCAAATATCCTCAGAGACCCACCGTGTATGTTTGGGAGATACTCTATGTCAATGATTTTAAGCCCTCTGCTTTCAAATATGTTTTTGAGAGATGATACAGAAAAATATGAGAGATGCTCGTGATATATTGTGTCAAATTCGTTTTTGTCTATCAGATCTTTTGCATATGGAACTTCTCCGACGAATAAACCATCTTCTTTCAGAAGCTGTGCTATACCTTTTATTGTCCCATCTATATCAGGAATATGTGCAAGGACATTGTTTGCTATTACAACATCTGCTTTTTGAGTTTTTGAGAGCGACTTTGCGAGTTCAAGAGAAAAAAATTCTGGAAGAGTTCTAATGCCTTTTTTTATGGCTATTTCTGCTACATTTTTCGCTGGTTCAATCCCCAAAACGCTTATTCCTTTTTCAACGAGGTATTGGAGAAGATAACCATCGTTGCTTCCTATTTCTACGACAAACGAATCTTTGTTTAAGTTTTTGATTTTTATGAGTTTTTGTGTAAGTTCCTTTGCATTTGCCAAAGTTGTCTCACAGCAAGATGATAAATACACATACTCAGAAAACATTTTCTCTGGTGGGACTATTTCTGTAAGTTGAAGAAGGTAGCAATTTTCGCAGAACACAACTTCAAGAGGGAATTTTTCTTCAACTTCATCTTTGCTTTTTAGAAGGGAGTTCGCAAGAGGCATTCTTCCAAGATTTAGGACTTCTTTGAGCAGTTGGCTTCCACAATTTCTGCATGTGGTTATTTTCATTTTTGCTCGCTCTTTGCCCTCACTATAACTTTAATTTTCGCTGTATATTTTTTCATGAAAACTACTTCGACTTCGTATCTACCTGTTGATTTTATGGGTTCGTGGAGTTTTACTTCAAAGATTGACTTGAAATTGAAACGGCTTTTTATTTTTTCTTCTATATCCTCTTTTCTCACCGAGCCATATAGTTCTCCGCCTTCTTTTGCTTTTTCGTGAAACTCAAACGTTTTGCCGTCAAGCTCCTTTGACTCTTTCTCTGCTATCTTCTCTAACCTCTGATATTTTTTCTCCTTTTCCTCTTCTATGTATTTTATATGTTTTTCTAACCCTTCATCTGCTTTTATCGCTAATCCTTTTCTTATGAGGAAATTTCTCGCAAGACCATCGGAAACAATTTTTATCTCACCTTTTTTGCCGATGTTTTCAACATCTTGCAGAAGATAAACTTTCATATTTTTTAGACCCCCTGTGATCAAACTTTTTTAAACCTATAAGAGAAATTAATGGTATTATTTGATAAGCTTGAGTTATTTTTCAGTATTTTTTATGTGCGTTTTGGTTTTCACAGAAGTTCGTATTCCGAGAAGAAAAATCTTATTTCAAACTCAGCAGATTGAGGAGAATCTGAGCCGTGAATTGAGTTTTTCTCTATATCTATACCAAAGAGATTTCTTATTGTGCCTTTTTCGGCTTTTTTCGGGTCTGTTGCTCCCATTATCTTTCTCACTCTTTCTATTGCGTTCTCTCCTTCAAAAACTGCAACTATAACCTTCCCAGACGACATATAACTTGTCAGCGAATCGAAAAAGGGCTTATCTCTATGGACATGGTAGAATTTTCCTGCTTCATCTTTTGATAACCTTACCGACTTTACAGCAATAGGTCTTAATCCCTCCTTCTCTATCATTGAAAGAATCTGAAAAGTAATGTTTCTTCCCACAGCATCTGGTTTTATAATTACAAGAGTCCTTTCTAACATGCTTATATCATTTAAAAATATGGAACCAAATATTTGATTTTACCTGATTTTTTTGCCTGTGGATGATTAAATTGAAAGTAAGACGATATGAAAAGAATAGGAGAGATACTTTTGGAGCTTGGTGTTGAGAAAGAAAAAATAGATTCAGCTCTTGAAATCCAGAAGGAGAAAGGGGGAAGGATAGGAGAAATACTTTTGAAAATGGGAGCTATAACCGATGAAGTTCTCGCAAATGCCCTATCCATACAGTTTGGAATTCCTTTGAAAAAAAAGGTAGCTCCCGGAGAGGTTTCCGAATCTATGGCTAAGGAGATTCCATCTCACTATGCGAAAGAGAAACAATTCGTTATACTGAAAGAGCCAAACTTAAATTGTGTTTCGGTTGCGGTCTCTGACCCGAGAAATTTTGAACTTTTGTTCTATCTCCAGAGGGCTTTCAAAAAACCTGTCAAGCTTTTCTGCTCTCCCCAGAGTGAAATAGAGAGAGTGATAAATGAAATATACGGCACTAGCGGAACAATAGAGGTTGCAAAAGAAGTTGAGAAGGCAGAAGAAATTTTCGCAACAGAGATAGAAGAAACCACAAAAGATATTCTTGAAGAAAAAGGAGAAGCACCAATAATAAGATTTGTAAATGCCCTGTTTTTCCAGGCGGTCAAGGAAAGGGCATCAGATATTCACATAGAACCCGCAGAAAGAGAAACAGTAATAAGAATGAGAATTGATGGTGTCCTTCACGAGATAATAAGAATAAATAAAACCCTGCACGAGCCAATAGTTTCAAGAATAAAGGTCATGTCCCGACTTGACATAGCAGAAAAAAGAATTCCACAAGACGGAAAAATAAAGCTCAAAGTTGCAGGAAGAGATATAGATGTGAGGGTCTCCACTCTTCCAACTGTCTTCGGAGAGAGGGTCTCTTTGCGAATACTTGATAGAACCGCTACCATACTCAAACTTGAGGAAATCGGTATGGAGGAAGATGTTTTGCGGAAGATGAAGGAGCTAATAAGGAAAACCTACGGAATGATTTTGATAACAGGTCCAACGGGTTCTGGAAAAACAACGACGCTGTATGCGTGTCTTTCTGAAATAAATTCTCCGGAGATAAACATAATAACCATAGAGGACCCAATAGAGTATCAGCTCAAAGGCATAAATCAGATTCAGGTTAATCCGAAGGTTGGGTTGACATTTGCAACAGGTCTTCGTTCTATTTTGAGGCAAGATCCTGATGTTGTGATGGTTGGGGAGATAAGAGATAGCGAGACCGCATCTATTGCGATTCACGCTGCGCTCACAGGACACCTCGTTCTTTCAACACTGCATACCAACGATGCCCCAAGTGCCATAGCACGACTTATAGACATGGGAATAGAGCCCTATCTCATTTCCTCTGCGGTCTTTGCCACACTCGCTCAACGCCTTGTCAGAAAAATCTGCCGAAACTGCAAAACCCCTTACACACCAGATCAAAAAGAACTTGAACTTGTCGGTCTCACACCAGATAAAATTCCAGACGGAGTCTTGTTCAAGGGGCAAGGTTGTAAAGAATGCTTCGGAACGGGCTTTAAAGGAAGAACAGGAATATTTGAACTTTTCCTGATAGATGACGAGATACGAGAACTTATAAACTCAAAGGTTGATTCTATGAAACTGAAAATGGTCGCTATATCAAAGGGAATGAGAACTCTGAGAGAAGATGGTTTGCTCAAAGTTCTCAAAGGAATAACAACTATTCAGGAGCTCGCAAGAGTAATACAGGAAGAGTGAACAATTTCATCACAGTTTTTTCAGATGATTTTTTGTATTTTTCTGAGATGTTTTATGTTTTCTGCTACGATTGTTCCGGGCTCATCTGAAAAAGTGCTTCTCACATGAATTGGTACTTTGAACCTGGCTGCTATCTCAACACTTCGGATTTGCAGAACCTTTGCTCCAAGTGATGCAAGTTCCATCATCTCCTCATAAGATATAAATTCTATTTTTTTTGCACCGGGAACTAAGTTTGGGTCTGCTGTGAATACTCCGGGAACATCTGTGTAAATTTCGCATACACTGGCTTTCAGAGCACATGCCAGAGCGACCGCAGTAGTATCTGACCCTCCTCTTCCAAGAGTTGTTATTCTTCCATCTTTTGTTACTCCCTGAAAACCTGCAACAACCGGAACTACTCCGTTTTTTATCTCTTTGAGGAGTTTTTCTGTCTCTATCTCAATTATTCTCGCGTTGCCATATCTATCATCTGTTATTATTCTTATCTGGAAACCAAGAAAAGATTTTGCTTTAATCCCTTTTGCTCTGAGTATCATAGATACGAGTGATACCGATACCTGCTCTCCCGTTGACGCGAGTACATCAAGTTCATCTTCCGGTGGATTTTCAACCGCGCTTTTCCCTAAGTTCAGGAGCCTATCTGTCTCCCCAGCCATAGCTGACACCACTACAACAACTCCCTTCCTTTTCCTGTACTCTCTCTCTACATGAGAAGCAACTTTATACATTCTCTCTATTGTTCCGACCGATGTCCCTCCAAATTTCTGAACAATTATATCCTTCATTTTTTTGTAAGGTAAAATTTCTATCTTTTTGTTTCATTAATTTCAAGATTACATATGTGATGTTTAAATTTTCGGGACTATTTGAAAAAATGCAAAACTTCTTGTTTTATTTTTAACCTATAAAGCTATGAAAGTTTTCACTGAATCCCTTTTTACTCTTCCTGAGGTAGAGTTGGCAGATGATTTTCTATCTTATCCTGCTTTGGTCGTAGGAATATTTGAGGGTAAAGTCTCAGATTCAGAGTTCCTTCAGAAGATAAAGGCAAAGAAAAAAGTTGATATAATTAAGGCGTTGCAGAGGAGAAATTTCACGGGCAAAGAAAAGCAGGTTTTTTCATTTGACCTATCAGAAGAGCAAAAAGTGATATTCGTCGGTCTTGGGAGAGAAGATGCGCAAGAATGGGAGAAGAAGGAGAATATTCGTCGCGCAAGCGGGAACGGGGTAGTTCTCGCGAGAGATTCAGGATATGAAGAGGTTTGCCTGTGCGGGTTCGAAGGATACGAGAGGGAAGCTCTTGAAGCCGCCTTTCTGGGACTTTACAGGTTCAAAAAATATAAAATCTCTGATTCTGAAGAAGATGGGGATGAAAAAACAGATGATGAAAAGCTTGAAAAAGAAGTCAAAAAGATTTTTATTTACACGCAGAGAAAGAAAGATGAAGTGAAAAATATAATTGATTTTACAAGGGTTATTTGTGAAGCTCAGAATTTTGCCAGAGATATAGTCAATGAGCCGGGGAATGTCATAAATCCTCTCACTCTATCAGAAATAGCTTCTGCTTTGGCAGAAAAATATGGGCTTGGCTGTGAGATATTTGACATAGAAGAAATAAAGAAGATGGGAATGGGAGGAGTGATAGCTGTTGGGCAGGGAAGTTCAATACCCCCCAAGGTTGTTCATATTTGGTGGAAGCCATCGGGCAAACCAAAAGACAAAATAGCTTTCATAGGTAAGGCGATAACATTTGACTCTGGTGGTCTATCTCTCAAACCTCAAAACAGTATGGTTACGATGAAGTTAGACAAAGCAGGAGCTTGCGCAGTTTTGGGAGCTATGAAATCTATTGCGATTTTGAAACCTCAGGTTGAAGTTCACGGACTTTTTGCAGCATGTGAAAATATGCCTTCCGGAACTGCTCAAAGACCAGATGATATAATAAAAATTTTTGATGGTAAGACCGTTGAGGTTATAAACACAGATGCGGAAGGCAGATTAACCCTTGCTGATATGCTCGCTTTTGCAGGACGCCTCGGCGTCTCAAAAATCGTAGACCTTGCCACCCTAACAGGTGCCTGCATGGTCGCTCTCGGAGAATTTACAGCGGGACTTATGGGCAACTCTGAAAAGTTCAACGAATTCATATTTAAACTGGCAAGAGACCTCGGTGAAAAGGTCTGGATTCTCCCACTTGACAAAGACCTTGAAGAAAAACTAAAAAGCGATTTTGCTTTTATAAAAAATGTCGGAGATGGATACGGCGGAGCTATAACCGCAGCTATATTTCTCTCAAAGTTCGTCCCAAAAGGTGTAGAATGGGCGCATCTTGATATCGCCGGTCCTGCATTCCTCAATAAAAAATTGGGATACTTTACCGCTAAGGGTGGAACAGGATTTGGAGTCAGAACTCTTGTGGAACTCACAAGAAAAATTGAAAACGGTGAATACTGAAAAATACTCCTTATTTATTTTTTGCTATGCTCGTTGAATTAGGAAAATATAAAAACCTTTCGGAAAAAGATATATTTGAAATTCTTACGAAGGAAGGTTTCAAGAGGGTCTATGTGTGGGAAGATTATCCCGGAAGCTACTATCCAGATCACTCTCACGAATTCTACTCCGCTCACATTGTTCTTGAAGGGGAAATAAAGATAAAAACTTCTGATGGAGAGTTCATTTTCAGAAAAGGTGATAGATTTGATGTTGAAAAAGGTGAAATTCACTCCGCTAAAATCGGTCCAGAAGGTTGCAGATACATAGTTGGCGAAAAATAGAAAAAATCTTTCCTGAATTTTGATAAAAATCTTTCTTTTCTTTTAACGGATTTTCAAATATGATAGAGTACAAAAAGAGGAAAGAGACAAAGTTTTTGTCAGAGGGCTGGAAAAAGCCGGCAAAAATTCTCGCTCTTTCCGTTCTCCTCACATTATATCTCTTTTTCTTCATTTGGGCTTTGGTGTCACCTTTTTTGGGTTCTGATACAAAAATCTCTCCCGATGCTTTAAGATTTTCTGTTGCAATCTTCTTTTCAATTGCTCTGATATTTGTTACTCTTATCTACTCTGGCTATCGTGTCGGTCCCTGTCCATACTGTGATAAAAAACTCTTCTTCCCAAAAGGTAGAGACGGAATAAGGTGTTTCAGGTGTGGTAGATACATAAAGATTGACTGGGAAAACAAACTTCTCATAGATCAGGAGATAGAGAAAAAAATCGAATAACTTTTTTCTTCCCGTGTTTTTACTTTTCTTTTTTACCCGAAAAATAGCTTATAGCTCTATAAGAGAGAACTGATTCAAAAAATACTGTGATTATTGATGTGTAAAGTATCCAAGCCGTAACCTGATGCATTGCTCCAAGAAGAATCGGAACTTCTCCTTTTGATTTCAAAAGAGTGATTATCCCGAGGGCAAACTGAAAAATCCATATAATAAAAGGTAAAAACTTTCTCTCAAATGCGAGGAAAATAAGAGGTATGAGCAATACAATTGAAAAGTGTCTGTGTACGAAATTCACAAAAAACGGATTTTCTAAAATGTATCCTTCAAGCAAATTAGAAGGTATGAGTTTTCCGTTTATATCAGGATATGTTGGCGCAAAAACTGCTCCTTTTGTACCAGCAAGAAGAGTCCCAAAGAAAAACTGAACAAAAAATAAAACAAGTGAGATAAGAGAAAGTTTTTTCAATTTTGAGATTTTCAGAGATATATCTTTCGGGTTTTGAAACTCAAAATCTCTGACTGATCCTTCTTTGGCTTTTACAATGTATATACCAAGTATTACAAACGAATACACTATGAGAGCAAAGGTGTTGTGTCCTGCAAGTGCAAGAGGTGATACGAAAATCCTTTCTCCTTCTACTCCTGTTTTTACCATCAACCACCCAATTACTCCTTGGACAAAAAAGAGAATTGAAAGAAAGAGAACATATTTTATCGTAAAACTGCTTAATTTCTTTTTTACTGCAAAGATTATTGCAGGTATTATGAGCGAAAGTCCGACTATCCTTCCCCATAATCTATGGATATACTCTATGAGGTATATTTTTTTGAAGTCATCTATGCTCATCCAGTGATGCAAAACTCTATATTGCGCTATTTTTTTGTACTTTTCAAATTCTTCTTCCCAATCTTTTTCTGATAAGGGAGGGATTATACCTGTTATTGGTTCCCACTCAACAATTGAAAGTCCGGCTCTTGAAAGCCGTGTTATTCCGCCGATGACAGCCATTATTATTATCATTACCGAAACCGCTCCAAACCACGCCCTTATTAGCTTTGCTTCTCCACTTTCTGATTTTCTCATATTCCCTTCAAATTTTATCCTCGTTTTTTAAAAAAACTGGATTAAAAAAAGATTTGCCAGAGGGAAATTAACTTTATATTAATAACAAAACGATTTTATATGAGTATGAGAGTAAAAGATATACGAGAGCTTTTCCTTGATTTTTTTAAGAAGAGAGGGCACAGAATTTTGCCATCTTCTTCACTTATACCGCAAGCTGACCCAACTCTGCTATTTACAAACGCCGGAATGGTTCAGTTCAAAAAATACTTTCTCGGTGAAGAAGAACCGGAATATATAAACGTTGCTACTGTTCAAAGGTGTCTCAGAGCCGGGGGAAAACATAATGACCTTGAAAATGTTGGTAGAACAGCAAGACATATGACGTTTTTTGAAATGCTCGGAAATTTCTCCTTCGGTGGATACTTCAAAAAAGAAGCAATATCTATGGCATGGGAGTTTGTAACTGAGTACCTCAAAATACCAAAAGAAAAAATATATGCGACAGTTTATGAAGAAGATGAGGAAGCAGAAAAAATATGGAGAAACGAAACAGATGTTAAAGATGTTTTCAAGCTTGGTAAAAAAGATAACTTCTGGACCATGGGAGATGAAGGTCCCGCCGGACCATGCTCAGAAATAATTGTAGATAGAGGGGAAGATTATTCAAAAGACCACAACTGCTCAGGTGTAGTGTGCGGATGCGATAGGTATCTTGAAATCTGGAACCTCGTTTTTATGCAGTATAACCTTTTGAAAGACGGTTCTCTCCAACCCTTGAAGAGAAAAAACATAGATACAGGAATGGGACTTGAAAGGGTCGCAAGCGTTGTTCAAAATGTTCCCTCTGTCTTTGATACAGATGTCTTTCAACCTTTGAGAAAGGTTCTTGAATCTGAAATCCCCAGCATTTCAAAAGATATTGTTGCTGTGAGAGTTATTCTTGATTCATCTCGTGCATCTGCTTTTTCTATTGCAGATGGTATAATGCCATCGAACGAATCGCGTGGATATGTTATAAGAAGGATAATAAGGAGAGCTTTGAGATTTGCCCTGAACTACACAGATGAGCCGTTTCTGTATAAGATAGCTGTTGAAGTCGCAACATCAATGAGCGATTTCTGGACCCATCTGAAAGATAAAACAGAAACAATAGAAAAAGCGGTCAGAGCAGAGGAGGAAAGGTTCTTTGAAACAATCTCCCGCGTACTTCCGTTATTCATCAAAGAAGTGTCTGACCTGAAATCCGCGGGAGAAAAAGAGATACCAGCAGAAATGGTCTTTACCTTCTGGGATACCCATGGACTTCCCATAGACCTTATGAAAGAGATAGCGCAAGAAAATTCCCTTTTTATAGACGAGCAAAAACTTGAAAAGATAATAGAGCAGAAAAAAACACATTCAAGAAAAAAGAAAGAAGAAGAGGAAAACATAAAGAGAAAGCTATTTTATTTTGTAAGCCGGGATTTTACATCTGAGTTTGTGGGATATAACACACTGCAATCAGAATCTCATGTTGTTTATATTTTTGACGATAAATTTGAGAGGGTATCCTATGCGAAGCAGGGCGATGAATATTTCATCGTTACCGATGAGACACCTTTTTATCCAGAAGGTGGAGGGCAGGTTGGAGATAAAGGCGAGATATTAGGTAGAAACGGGTTCGCTCGTGTTTCCGATACAAAAAAGTTAGGAAACATAATACTTCACAGAATTAAGGTTGAAAAAGGAGAAATATCTGTGGGAGATAAAGTTCTGCTCCGAGTTGATGAACCGAAAAGAGAGCAGAACGCAAGACATCATACGACAACACACCTTCTTCACTCAGCTTTGAGAAAAATACTCGGAACTCATGTGAGACAGATGGGTTCTCTTGTTGAACCAAAACGGCTGAGGTTTGATTTTTCCCATCACTCCGCGCTTTCACCACACCAGCTTGAAGATATAGAACACATGATAAATGAGTGGATAATGATGAATATGCCGGTTGAGCACGAAAACATGAAACTTGAAGAAGCGTTGAAAAAAGGAGCGCTCGCCTTCTTCGGAGATAAATACGGAAAAATCGTCAGGGTTGTTAAGATAGGTGAGGTCTCGCTTGAACTCTGCGGAGGAACACACCTTAGAAAAACAGGAGAAGCAGGAATACTCAAAATAATAAAAGAAACATCCGTCGCTTCTGGTATAAGGAGAGTTGAAGCAGTTGCCGGATGGGAACTCCTCAACTATATAAGAGAAAAAGAAAAGTTTGTTGAGGAAATAGCAAATGTTCTCAAAGTTTCCCCACAAGATATTATGCCACGTCTTATTTCTATAATTGATGAAAAGAAAAAACTTGAGTCAGAAGTTGAATCTTTGAGAAAAAAACTCATCTTTAAAATTTCGGAGCCCGTTATAAAAGAACTAAACGGTTTGAAACTCATTTTTGATTTCCTCGAAGGTGTTGGAAGAAAGGAGCTCGGAGATATGGTAGATAATCTGAGGGAAAAATTTACAGATTCAGTCGTTGTACTTTTAAGCTATAAAGATGATAAAATTTCAATAGTTTGTGGCGTTTCTGATGCCGGGAAGTTAGATGCTTCTGAAATAGTAAAAGAACTTGCGAGGTTTCTTGGAGGAAGCGGAGGAGGAAGAAAGGACTTCGCAGAAGGAGCAGGAAAAATTAAAAAATCAAAAGAGGAGATTTTAGCTTATATTCAGAAGATAATTTCCGAAATGTCAAGATGACGAATAATTTATAAACTTCTTGATAACATCTGATAGTTGAAATCACGTATTTTTAACCTTATCTCGGCTGCTTCAAGAATATCTTTGAGCATATCTACATAGGTTTTTCCTGATACATAGTACATTTTAGCAAGGTGTCCATCCCAGCACCAGCCGGGGTTGGGATTCACTTCAAGAAGGTATGGGTTTCCCTCCTCGTCAAGGCGCCAGTCAAATCTTGCGTAATCTCTGCACTCTAATCTCTCAAAAAGCTTTATACAGCACTCCACTATGAATTTTTCAACTTCCTCAGGAATTTCGGCTTTTACCGATTTTATGTTCCAGTATGGGGAATCTGGTAGCCATTTTGCTTCGTACCCGCATATTCTCGGAAGCTCTGGCGGGAGACAAGAATAATCTTCTTCAATTATAGGCAAGACCTTGTAGTTTTCGGGTGGGTTCCCAACTATACCAACCGATAAATCTTTTCCTGTGAGGAACTTTTCAACCAGAATGGGTTTGTCGTATCCGAACTTCTCTCTTATTTCGCTTATGGCATTTACGAGGTCCTCAGCGTTGAACACAACGCTTTTTTGCGTTATCCCAAAGCTTGAATCGCCGAAATTTGGTTTGACTATTGCCGGGAAAGAGAAGGGAAGTTCAAAAGTTGTATCTTCTGGTTTTATGAAAACCGCTGGGGGAACAGGGATTCCCATCTCTTTTGCTACTCCACGAACGAGGGACTTATCGTAGCAGTATGCAAGGCATTGTGGTCCAGCTCCAGTATAAGGTATTCCTAAAATCTCGAGCAGAGCGGGAATGTGAAGCTCTTTTCTCGGGTCGTTGAAAAATCCCTCATCGCATAAGTTAAACACATAATCTATTTTCCCTTTAAGCTTTTCAAGGTCTTCTATCAGTGTATTGTGATTTGTCAGATATATGAAGTTATAACCTTTTATCTCTTTCAAAGCTGATATGAGTTTATTTATAGTGAAAAAGTCATCTTCATCAAAGTATCCGTTTGGCTTCAATTTATCTGGCTTTTTAGGGTCCCCCATCACGACCGCAACCTGTCTTGTTGAACTCTTATTTCTGATTCTGATGGTTGCCCAATCTTTTTTAGCAACTGCTGATACTATTATTCTCCTTTCCATCATTCCTAAATCCTGATTCCTTTTTGATAGTGGAGATATTTCTTCGCAGAACCTTATGTTATCAAACCCAGCTTTTTCTAAAATATCGTAAAGCTCTTTTCTTCCGTATAATCTCTCTGCGTAAAATTGGTCTGCTATAACTCCTTTTTCGGTATGTGTTACTACTTCTCTTGTGATAAGCCGTGTTCCGTCTTTTGAAAGAGACCTCTCTCTACATACAAAGTATTTTTTGTCTATCCATTCCCACGAGCGTTTCTGAAAGTTATTCTTTATGTATTCTCCATCTGCGACATCTATCAGAACTTTTCCCCATGGTTTCAGAACTCGCAGAACCTCTTTGAGAACTCTTATATCGTCTTCAATTGTATCAAAGTATCCGAAACTGTTTCCGAGAATTAAGACAACATCAAATTCATCTGGGGGGTAGGGTAATTTTCTCGCATCTCCTTCTCTGAATTTCACATTTAGACCTTCTTTTTTAGCTTGTGCTTTTGCTCTCTGTATGAGGTAGTGTGAGCGGTCAAGCCCCTCTACAAACTGAAACCCTCTCCTCGCTAACTCAAGTGAGTGCCTCCCATGCCCACAGCATAAATCAAGAATCTTCTCATCATTCCGAAGTTTCAGAATATCAATAAAAAGGTCTATCTCCATTTTTGTTATTTCCTGATCATCTACGACATCTCCGTCTGTTTTGAGATATATTGAGTTGAATATCTTGCGCCACCAGTCGGGTGGAACATATTCCTCAAGGTTTGAAACAGGACCGAGACAACTTATCCTTACCTTACTTAAAGTTTTTCTTTCGGTATGTGTTTTTGCCATTTTCCCCTCCTCCCTTTTCCTTTATAAATCAAAATTTCCATGATTTCAAGCGAGCTGAGGAAAAAAACCCCTGTTTCACTATTTTGAGATTTTTCGGGATACGAAAAGAAAAACTCAACCCGAAAAAATTGCTCCATTACTTACCCTCTTTTTCAAAAACTATAAAAAACTTTTTAATAAAAAGTTAAAAATTCCATTATTTTTTTTCAATTCTTATTTTTCCCAATTTATTTTTTTCGGAATATTTTTCAATTAATTTTCCTTATTCCTCTACTTTTTCGGAATGTATAAATTTTTTAGTTTATAATGAAGATTGTCGTTGTACAGACAGCTTTTTTGGGAGACCTTGTTTTAACTACACCTGTTTTCAGATTTCTTTCTGAAAGTTATGGCAGAGACAAAGTTTTTGTCGTTGCGCGACCTTTTGCACAGGATTTACTCCTCAACAAAGTTATTCCGTTTGACAAAGATAAAAATAAAATTTTGAACTTTTTTGGGGTTATAAAAGCTCTTGGAGATATAAAACCACAAATCGCTCTCGTTCCTCATCTTTCATCTACATCTGCCCTTATACCTTTTTTAGCCCGCATCCCACAGAGAATCGGATTTGAAGAAAATCCTCTGAACATGCTCTTTGACAAAAAGGTAAGAAAATATGCCAAAAACTTTGAACATGAAGCCGAAAGAATTTTCAAAATCCTTGACCCAATAAGAAAAAATTCAAAAGATAAAATTCATACAAAGCTTCTCCCAGAAATACATATAGAACAATCCTACATTGATAAATGGAAAAAGTTTTTCTCACATATAGGAGTAGAACTTGAAAATCAAAATAGCAAGAACAAAAAAAAGAAAAAATTAGTAGCTTTTGCTCCGTTTTCTAATTGGGGAACTAAATCTTGGTTCTGGTGGAGAGAGTTTCTCGCTTGTGCAGATGAATTTAAAGATTTCATATTTGTTCTTATCGGCAAAGACAAGGTAGATGGTGATTTTCCTCAAAATGTTGTAAATCTTTCTGGAAAAACAACTCTTCGCGATGTTGTTGCAATACTAAAAATCTCAGATATCTTTTTCGGTGTAGATAACGGACTTTCTCACATTGCATCAGCTCTCGGAAAAGCTTGCTTTGTTGTTTTCGGACCGACTATTCCAGAGTTCGGCTTTTTTCCGTTTTTTTCCGATTTTCAAGTCGTTGAGATCTCTGACCTCGCATGCAAACCTTGCTCTCCGCACGGTCCAAATTCCTGCCCGATGAAGCATTTCAGATGCATGAAAGAACTCACTCCCAAAATAGTTGCAGAACTCTTTTTTGACTTTGTCAAAAGATTTGAAAAAAGTTAAACTTTCTTTTTCGTTTTAAGAGTTTTTGGTATGGAGGTCTTTATAACAGGAGTTTCTGGATATATCGGCAAAAGCATTCTCAAAGTCCTCAAAGACGAGAATAAGAAAGTGAGCGTCAGAGCGATTGACATAAAAGAACCACCTGATGAGTTCAGAGATTTTCTCTCCTTCCAGAATTTAGATGTTCGTTCTACTGATGTTGAAAGTTTTATGAAAGGAGTAGATGCGGTCATTCACCTTGCTTTCGTTCTCAACCCCCCACGCGATAGAGAATCCGCTCGTTCAATAAATATAGATGGTACAAGAAATATCCTGCTTTCCGCAAAGAAGAACAAAGTCAAAAAAGTTATCGTCTTAACATCTGCTACCGTTTACGGTGCTCATCCCGATAACCCCCTCTTTATGAAAGAAGACCAACCAATAAGAGGAGACCTAAATGTTGGCTTCTGGTATTCAGAAGATAAGGCAGTTCAAGATAGATTGGTTCAAGCTTTTGCCAGAGAAAACGAAGATATTTCCGTCTGCATAGTAAGACCTGTGATAGTTTTCGGAGAAAATGTAGAAAATTATATAGCTCAGGGGTTTTTCAACCCGCCAATCGTCAGCATACTCACAAAAAATATCCCGTTCCAGTTCATTCATGAGTTAGATGTTGCGAAAGCAATCGTTATGATGCTTGAAGATAATGCCTCAGGTCCTTTCAATCTCGCAGGAGATGGAGTCGTAACTTTGAAAAGAGCAGCAGAGATTATGGGAAAACCATGCATGAAAATTCCCAGCATTCTTCAAGCGCCTCTTGTGAACCTTATGAAAAAGTTCGGTATATTAGACCCAAATACTCCAATTGCTATTTTAGACTTTTTCAGGTATCCGTGGACGCTTGATACAACAAGAGCAAGAGAAGTCCTCGGGTTCAGACCAAAATACTCATCAGAAGAAACATTCTCAATCGCCTGGAAAGCTTACAGAGCAAAGAAGAAAACAAAAAAATAAACTGACTGAAATTTTTACCTTTATAGGAGCTTTGCTGTTTGTTAATTCTCCGGCTTTTTATTTTGTGCCTTGACCAAAATCAACCCACTATGGATAGAATAAGAATAAAAGACCTCCTTTTAAGATGTATTGTGGGGATAAACGATTGGGAAAGGAGAGAAAAGCAAGATATACTGATAAATGTTGAGCTTTTTCTTGATTTGAAAAAATCCTCATCAAAAGATGATATTTCGCTTACACTTGATTATAAAAAACTGAAAAAAGATATAGTGGAATATGTTGAAAAATCATCTCCGTATCTTATAGAAAAAATCGCAGGAGATATTGCTCTTATATGTATAAATTATGAGCAAGTGAAAAAAGTTATAGTTGAAGTTGATAAACCATATGCTTTGAGGTTTGCAAGAAGCGTCTCTGTTGTTCTGGAAAGAGAGAAATCAGAAGTTTATATCGGACTTGGTTCAAACATAGAACCTGAAAAAAATTTAGAAAAAGCTATGGAACTGCTTTCTTCTTTCAAAGAGATAAAAATCAAAAAGGTCTCTTCTTTTTACATCACCCCTTCTATAAACGAGCGAGGTGAGAAAAGGCAAGATCTCCCTTGTTTTCTAAACGGAGCAGTAAAAGTTCAAACATACTTTACTTTTGAAGAGATGTCAGAGGTTTTAAAAGATATTGAAGTTAAGCTCGGAAGGATAAGAAGTGACAAAAACTTTGACCCAAGACCAATAGATATAGATATACTTATCTGGAAGAACTCAGAAGGTGATGTGAAATTTTTGCATAAGGATTTGCTTGAAAGGAATTTTGTCTCATCGTGTATATTTGAATTAGAGCCAAACCTTCTTTTGGGAGAAAAACACATTCTGGAAATCGTGGAAAATCCAAAAATTAAAGTTGAGATGAAAAAAGCCGAAAAACTTTCCGCTCTCAAGAGATTTGAAAGCGAATAATATGAAACTTCTTTTATTTCTTTTTCGGAACTAAATTTTACACGCATACCAAATAGTAAAATTATTTTTAATATGATAGAACTCCCTTTTGACCTGACACTTCGTGAAATTTCTCAGATCTGTGAAGGAAAAATTTTGCAACCAAAAAATGACCATTACAATTTTGATGAGATAAAAATAAAGTATTTATCTTTTGATACGCGAGAGCAGGTTTCAGAATGCCTCTTTATCCCTATAAAGGGTTCAAGATTTGACGGACACGACTTTATAGAAGAAGCTCAGAAAAAAGGAGCAAAAGCTACATTATTTTCAGATTACGAGAAAGTCAGAAAACTCAATCTATCTATACCCTGTGTCTTCGTTGAAGATACGAAAGAAGCTTTCTTGAAGTTATCTTCTTATATAAGGAAAAGAGTAAATCCTCTTGTTATAGCGGTTGGAGGAAGTGCGGGAAAAACAACAACGAAAGAACTTATCTATTTTGTACTGAACTCCTCTGGACTTTCTGTACATAAAAGCAAAAAGAGTTTCAACAACGAAATAGGCGTCTCTATATCTATGTCTTCTTTAAAGAAAGATACCGAGGTTGCGATCTTTGAAATAGGAACCTCATCTCTTGGAGAGATAGAGAAACTTACAAAGTTCGTTGAACCAGATTTTGGAGTTCTTGTTTCCTATGGAAAGGAGCATCTTGAAGGTCTGAGGTCTCCTGAGCTTGTACTCAAAGAAGAAACATATCTTACCGACTTTGTTGCAGGGAAGGGTGGGGCGGTCTTTATCAACATAGGAGTAGATGAACTGAAAGATTATTTTTTCAGGTTGAATTCTCATAAAAAGGTTGGTTTCCTGATGCCTCTTTACAAAAATCATAACAAAATTTCAAAAGCAGAACCTTTAAGTATCGTAGGAGCAGAACTTTTAAAAATGCTCAGAACCGATTTTGTACTGGTTTATCCTCGCGATGTTTCCAGAAAGTTTGAAACAGAGTTTGGTATCTATGTATCGTTTTCAGATATGAAGAAGGAGTTTTATATAAGAACAAATCTCGCTCCTCACTTTGGCTCTAATCTCGCATCAGCTCTTTCTGTTTTCATTTTCTTCTTCCAATATATAAGGGGAGAGGGCTTTGATCATATAATAGATATGCTTCAGAGTATAAACTTTTTTGATTTTAAAAATGAGTCAAGCAGGTTCAATGTTTTTGATTTGGGAAAATTCATCGTTGTAGATGATTCATATAATTCAAATCCTCTTTCTCTTTCCGCTCTGTTCTATTCAGCAGGGTTTCAGAAAGGGAAAAAGGTCTTCGTTATAGGAGATATGCTGGAACTTGGAGAATTCTCTGAGATAGAACATCTGAAAATAGGTGAAAGTGCCAGTATGTATCTTGAAAAAGATAACTCTTTTTTCTTTGTCTCAGGCGAATTTGAAAAATATATGGAGGAAGGATTGAGGGCAAAAGGATTTCAGGTCAGTGTTTTCAAGAAAAACGACGAACTTTTCGAAAGTTTGAGAAGAATTCATTTTGATTTTATTTTCTTCAAGGCATCAAGGGCAAGAAAGTTTGACCTCATCGTGCAGGATTTTATAAATAACTTCAAACCAAGTTGATAGATGAAACCCCTTTTCATTATGTCATGTGCGATTCTATGAGGTCCTTCAAAGTTTTCTCCAAAGCTGTCGTGATGAACTTTCTCTTTTCTTTTCTATCTTTTATTTCAATGTTTGAAAAATCAAGGGGCTGACCTATTATAACCTCTATCTTTCCCCTCTTTGGTATTATGGTTTTTGGAGGATAAACCCTGTGAGTCCCTATAATTCCAACCGGCACAACCGGTAAGTTGAGCATATCAACAACAAATCCAATTCCTTCCCTGAAGGGTAGGAGTTCGTTCGGTTTTCTTCCGGGCTCTCCTCTTGTCCCCTCCGGGAATATACAGAGAATATCTGGTTTTTCTTCACCTAAAACCCTTATTATATCTTTTATTGAAGATACGGGAGAGCTTGCTTTCACTATCGGATGGTTCTGAATTTTCAGTCCCCATCCTATTACGGGAATTTTCAGAACATCTTCTTTTGCAAAAAACTTTATTTTTTTTTCTTTGAATGCAAGTGTTATTGCTGGGATGTCAAGAAAACTTATATGATTTGAGCATATTATGAACTTTTCTAAATTCGTATTTTTTTCTCCGTATAACTCAAGCTTTATGTTGAAGATGTTAAAAAGGATTTCAAACCATTTTTTTGTATGTTTTTCAGAAAGCTCTTTTGTCTTACTATTCCTTAGAAAAAATGGGATAACGATTATAGAAAAGAAAAACGGTATAGATGCTCCGATGAAAAAAGATGATTTCAGAATCCTTTCAGCATAATTTACTTTATCTTCATATTTTCCCATCTTTTAAGATTCATTTCTGTTTTTAATCTTCATCTCTGAGATTTTATTTTTTGTAAATTACTATTTTTTTCTTTTAGCTTGAAAGATTAAGTTTTAGTTTTATGGATTTTAGAAGGGCAATTGATTTATTCTGGACCGCTATCATAACAATATGCGGTTTTTTTTCAATATTTATTTCGTTTGCGATAGTTTTTGTTCTTGTTAAAGATTCAATTCCGTTTTTCTCTCATGTTGATATTTTTGAGTTTTTGACGGGTAAAGAGTGGACTCCTCTTTTTGAGACAAAGAAGTTTGGGATTTTACCTCTCGTAAGTGGAACTTTGCTTACTACATTTATCGCATTGCTTGTGGCAGTTCCGGTAGGAATTACAATCTCTGTATTTTTGAGCGAGTTTTCGTCTTCAAAATTAAGAGAGTTTTATAAACCCGTTCTTGAATTTCTTTCTGCTATTCCAACTGTTGTTTATGGATATTTTGCACTTTTATGGCTTACTCCGTTTCTGCAAAAGTTTATTCCCAATTTGCAGTCCTTCAACGCTTTGTCTCCCGGAATAGTGATAGGAATAATGATTTTACCTTATGTCTCTTCAATTAGTGAAGATGTTATGAGAGCTGTTCCTCAAAGTTTGAGAGAGGCATCTTATGCTCTTGGAGCGTCGCGAATTTACACCGCTTTCAAGGTGGTTATACCCGCTGCCTTCTCCGGAATATCTTCTGCGTATATTTTAGGAATTTCAAGAGCAATAGGAGAGACGATGATAGTTGCTATCGCAGCTGGTATGCTTCCTCAATTCACTTTCAACCCCCTTGAACCAATTCAAACTATGACCGCTTATATAGTTCAGGTATCTTTGGGAGATGTGCCTTATGGAACGATTGAATACTCAACAATTTTTGCTGTCGGACTTACACTTATTGTTATCACGCTTATTTTCAACACATTGGCTTTTATTCTCAAAGAAAGATTCACCCAAAAGTTAAGATAACCTATAAACAAAATCTAAATGATTTGGAAAATAAAAAAAGATTTTTTTCTGAAAAATTCTGAAATATAATAAAATTCTGCATAAATAAAAAATTATATATTGTAATTTTAGCTATTAGAGTATGGACATCAATTTCATAGAGAGTTTAAAGGTTGAATCATATAATTTCCTCACATATAATGTGAATGAGAGAGAGAAATTTCTCTGCGGTGTAGATATATACAAAGACATAACCCAAGAGTATTTCAGAAAAGAAAAGGGAGAAGAAAAAAACATAGTACCTCTGATAACTTGTGGAAGGATTGAGTTCATATATACATCTTCTGATTTTTTGGGATTAGACGGATTTGAAAAGTTGAGTGGATGGTCCGCTTTCTCTCATCTTGTCAAGCTATCTGCGGGAATAAACACCATGATTTTCGGTGAAACTCATATAGTGAATCAGATAAAAAATGCCTTCTTTTCTGCAAGAAAAAACGGTCTATGCACCGATAAAATGATAAGCTTGCTCGGAGAAATTATCAGAATATCAAACTTGCTCAGAAAAAAGCTCAATATAGAAGAGAAAAATTTCTCAAATTTTGTTCTGAGTAAGGCAGAAGAAATTTTTGGCTCTCTCGAAGATAAAACTCTTTTCGTTGTCGGCACAGGAGCTGTCGCACACGATGTTTTCAAAATCTCTTCAAAGTTCAAAAAACTCATAATCTACTCCCATAGCAGAGAAAAAGCAGAAGAAAGAATAAGAAGGTTAAAGCAGTTTTTAGATACTGAAATTGAGTTTGTCTCTTCTGTCCAAGAGGGATTAGAAAAGGGAGATGTTGTCGTCCTTGCGACTCGTCATCCCGGTTTCCTTGTGAAAAAAGAAAGTTTTGAGAAACTGAACCAAGATGGAGTATTAAAAGATGGAAAGAAATTTTTGATAATAGATTTTTCTTTCCCGCGCAACGCAGACCCAGAAATAGATAAATTTGAAAATGTCTTCCTCTTCAATGTTGATTCAACGGCTATCTTGAAGATAAATCCTGAAAAGCTTGAACTCGCAGAAAAATTCATAAGCGAGGAAATAGAAAAAATCAAATCAAGATACGAATACAGAAAAAGCGTCTCGTATCTTTCAGAGATGAAAATAGATTTTGAAAACATAATATTTGAACACCTCATGAAATATACAAATCTCCAACAAGATGAAATATCTATAATATCAAAGTCGCTCTCTAAAAAACTTCTCGCAAGATTCTTTGAAAAAGAAAAAGAAAAAATGCAAGATTAATCGGTCAAACTCATTCGGTATTTTTTAGGAGTAAAAATTAAACCTTTATAAGTTCATTTATTGAATATTGAACGAAATTTAAAATCAGTGAAAAAGCAAGTTAGACAATTTTTCACACTTTTTTATAAAGTGATTAAATTAAATTCGTGCAAGAAAAAAACAGAAGAAGACAAACTCTTCAACATACTATCGCACTGCTCATAACCTTTTTATTTTTTATAACCTTATCTATGTCTTATGGACAGAGAATAGGAGAAAGGGCTGAAAATTCTTTTTCATGTTCATTCGGCAAAAAAACAGCAGGCGGAGGTGGTTCATTTAATCCTCCACCGCCCCCACCTCCACCAGAGCAAAAAGGATATGTGATTTTGAGAGTGAAGAATGCTAACTCCGGCTCACCAGTTGAAAACGCATCAGTATATGCAAACGGAGTCCTCGTTTCTCAAACATCACCCGAAGGAGTTGCTTACTTCCCGCTGAACCAAGACCAGTATAACATCAAAATTTCCGCACAGGGATTTTCACCAACATTTTACAAAATAGATGTACAAAAAGATACAATAACATCTCTTGAAGTAAATCTCCTACCTTACAGGTTCTCAACCGATTTTGATACATCTTCCCCAACAGTTATAACAGATAGAGCGTCAGGAGTAAAAATTTCTCTCCCAGGCGGCGGACTGAAAAAACAAGATAACTCCCTATACTTTGGAAAAGCTTACATAAGTATCGCTTATATTAATCCATACGACCCCTTGCAGATTTCTGCTTTCCCCGGCAACTTTGTTGCAGAAAGAACTAACGGAGAAAAAGTCCTTCTGGAGACATTCGGACCAATAGAGGTCAGGATAACCTCTGAATCGGGAGAAATTTTGAACCTCCCAGATGGTGTATCAAGCGAGGTTATCTTCCCTATTCCACCAGATAAAGTTGATTCTGTCCCAGATATAGTTCCTCTTTGGTATTTTGATGAGTCAAAGGCAGAGTGGAAAGAAGAAGGTTTTCTTGTAAAACAGGTTGCAGATGGTAAATATGTTCTGAAAGGTTATGTCTATCATTTTTCGTGGTGGAACCCAGATATTCCTTCTGACACAACTTGCATAAAAGGGGTTCTGAAAGATGAGAATGGGAACCTTGTTGTTGGTGCTCAGGTATGGTCGGAGGGAGTTGATTATCAGGGAGCGGATTGGTCGGGAAAAACAAGAAGGACTGATTCTCAGGGAAGATTTTTCACCTTCGTCAGAAAGAACTCAAAAGCAAAGGTTTTTGTATATCTTGCAGATGGAAGGAAATTTCTGCTTACAGAGGTCAATACTCCTTCTTCTCCTTCGTACTATTACAAAGATTGGCTTCAAAATCCTGACTCTGCTTGGACGATATGTCAAGATATAGGGGAGTTCACAATAAGCAGTATAAAAGTTATTTTGCGCTGGGGAAATGAAAAATGCGACCTTGATTTACATATAACAGGTCCGAACGGTTCAGGTGGTAGATTCCATGTTGCAACAAAGCTCTGGGGAAGAAAGATAATTTCTCCTTATGTTGAAATTTTAGGAGATGATTATCCAGAGGTTGCATCAGTATCTCCTTACTTTCAGGGTTTGTACAGGGTTTCTGTTTTTCATAACAATCCGAGTGATACAAACTGTGGTAGGTTGCTCAAAGATTCAGGAGCTTTGATTCAGGTTTGGAAGAATCACAAGGTTATAGCTACGGTGAGTCCTCCTTCGTCTGGTTCAGGGAACCTTTGGAAAGCATTTGATATGGTTGTTTGGAGCGGAGGGATAACAATAACACCAATTGGAGAGATTATAAACGGAGATTATTGCTCTCCATACCATCCTGATCCGAGTTTTGAAAGCGCTTGTCCTTCAAATAGTCCGCCGACATTTTCTGCGGTCGTTCCTTCATCTGTTGAGGGAGGAAGTGTTATTTTCATTCCGTTGACGGTAAATGACCCAGATGGAGATAATACAGAGGTGAAGGTTTTGGCTTCCGGTGATTTTGGAAGGTTTATTGTCTCGCAAGAAAATAAGGTTATTGGTTGGGAAGTTGCCGATGTTTATAAAACCAAGACCGTTTCTTTCACCATAGTGGTAGATGACCTACGGGGCGGGGTAGTATCGCAAACATATAATGTCTCTATTATTCCGACAAGATCGTTCAAGATATGGGAGTTTTCATCATCTGACCCATCTTTTGGCAGGTCTTTTTTTGATATTGCTATGGGGTCGGATAGCTTTTTTACTGTGCTCATAGGTTCTGGTGCTGATTATGTTGTCAAATTCAGCAAAGAGGGTAAGGTTTTGGCTCGCAAGGCGTTCTCTCATATATACGATATAGCCCTTGGAGATAACGGAATTTATATAGCGTGGGATGCAGGAGGAGGAATTTTCGTCCTCAGCAAATACAACTTTGACCTCTCATCTGCTATATGGGAGGTTGTTGCTACTACATCTGGAAGAAGTTTTATTGCCGTTGATACGTTATCTGATGGAGTTGTTGTTGCTTTTGTAGAAGGTGGAAACTATGTCGTCAGAAAATACAATCATTCAGGAACTGCTTTGTGGACAACTTCTTTCCCGAAAGCAGGTAATTACCAGTTATGCTGGGTAAATTGCCTGAGAACAGAAAAAACATCAGGAGAGGTATTTTTATCTATCTACGAAGATTATCTTTCTGGGCAGGATTATCAGAAGATTTTCAGGGTTTCCTCTTCCGGGGTTCTTCTGGGGAGTAAAACATTTTCAAACTGGGCTCTTGTTCCAATATATCCTCTTGGCACATCAATATATGTGATAAGGAATTGGACATACCTTGAAATCTATGATCTTAATTTCAATCTTATAAGGTCTTTGAATATATGCTCTGATTTTTCTATGTGTGAGTACTGGATAGTTGACCTTCATGTTGCAGAAGATAAAATCTTTGCTCTTGGTCAGTATAGCATATATAACGATAACTTTGAATGGGTGAAAGATTCGCTTGCTTTTTTGGTTTTTGACCTCGGATTTGGACTTAAATACTACAAAAACATAGGTGTCTCTTTGGAGAACATAGCGGAATACGGTTATGGAATATATTATTCTGTTGATTCTGTTTTCGTTGTTGGTGAATTTCATCCTTCTTCTTCTGCGAGGTATCCTTTTGCTTTGAGGTATTACTTCAAGTAAATATCGGCGGGAGTTCAAGTCCCACTTTTTCATCGTATCCGAATTTTATGTTCAGGTTCTGGACTGCCTGTCCGCTTGCTCCTTTGATAAGATTATCTAAAACACTCACAACCATAATTATATTGTCTTTGCACTTTATCCCAACTCTTATGAAGTTTGTTCCTGTTACCGAGTAGATATCTGGAAGTTCTTCTCCCCAGAAATCAAAGAAGAAGTTTTTCTGTGAGAAATTTTGATATTCTTCAAATATTTTGTCGGTTTCTGGTTTTTCATCAAGTTTTATCCATATTGTTTCAAGAATTCCTCTTTTTGCTGGTATGAGTTGAGCAGTGAAATTTAGAGGTGGCGATATATCAAATAGTTCTTTTAATTTTTCCTGCATTTCTGGGACGTGTCTGTGTTCAGACCACGCGTAGACCTTTATGTTTTCGGAAAGGTATGCGAGAGTAAGGTGTGGGAGTGCCTTTCTACCTGCTCCTGTGACACCGCTTTTTGCGTCAACTATAATCCACTCAATGTTTAGACCTTGCTTTTTTGCATATTTGATAAGCGGTGCTATTCCAAGAAGCGTGGCTGTTGGATAGCACCCCGGATTTGCTACGATTTCGCTTTCTTTTATTTTTTCTCGGTAAAGTTCGGTAAGTCCGTAAACTGTTTTCTGTATAGCTGATGGTATCGCGTGATCGAAACCATAAACCTTTTTATACTGTCCTACGTCTTTGAACCTGAAATCTGGCGAAAGGTCAATTACGAAGCTTGATATTCCAGATTCAATTATTCTTGACACTATTTTGTGAGCTTTGTTTTGTTCTGTGCAGAAAAAGATAGCAGAAGAGCCCTCTAATTTCTCTTCTGAAAATTTCTCTATTTTTGAAACTTTTTGAAGGTATTTCCTGAAAGATGGGATTGATTTGGTAATTTCAGGTTGAGTTTGCTCTTCTTTTTGTTTATCATCTTCTGATAGGGAGAGGAGTTGGATTTCATCAACGTATGGGTGTAGTGAGAGGATTTTTATTGTTTCTGATCCTGTGTATCCTCTTGGTCCAACGACCGAGATTTTGAGTTTATTTTTCTTTCTTTTGTTTTCGTCTTCTTTTTTCATAAAACAAAAGGTAATTTTCTCTGTTTTTCTTTAAGTATTGAGCAAAAAGGTAAGGCGATTCTTTTTGTAGATTTTCAGATGTATCTTGAAAAATTCAAGACCAAAGTTTTTCGTTTTGCTTGACTTTTTTGAAAAAATGATTAAAATAATTACTGGAAGTTTGACGCAATTTTTTGAAAAAATTGAGCCGGAGACCTTGATTTTATTAGGTTTTTTTGCGGTTTTAATATGCCAAAGAGGAATTTAAACCTCGCAGACACACTGTTTCTGCGCACATAGAAGAACTTGTTTTAATATGCCAAAGAGGAATTTAAACGCAAGAGTGAAAGTGAGATTATACTTTTGATTATTTTTTTTCACAAGTTGTAATATACCAAAGAGGAATTTGAACTTATCTTTTCTTCCACTGCTGTGTTTTTCTTGCTTTTCTTCTTCCGTATTTTTTCCTTTCAACTTCTCGCGGGTCACGTGTCAGAAGCTTGTGTGTTTTGAGAATTTTTCTGAGCTCCGGCTCTTTTTTATTGAGAGCTCTTGCTATTCCGTGAGCTACCGCCTGCGCCTGCGCAGATGGTCCGCCTCCTTCTACTGTCGCAAAAACAACATACCTTTCAGCTCTCTGTGTCAGTTCAAGCGGTCTTCTGACCACAATTTGAAGATATTTATCTTGAAAATATTTATCGTACGGAATCCTGTTTATATATATTTCTGGGTTGGGACTGGGATTATTTTTTTGCCATATCCAAACCCTTGCGACCGCTCTTTTTCTTGCTCCTCTTTCCGGAACCTCTTCCTTTGGAACCTTAATATCAACCTTCTGAACCCCTATCATATCTTTCAAATTAAAATTGAATTCACCTGAATTTTTATTTTTTCAGCTTTTTTGTTGTAATTTCTTGTGATTCCAAAATCTCACTCAAGCGAAATTTTAATGTTCTGTTTTTTCCCTTCTCTTAATATTTCAAACTCAACTGATTTTGCTTTTGATATTTCTTCTTGAAGTATTTCTATCCCATTTTCGTTCTGAGTGCTTTTGCCGTTTACAGATACTATTATGTCTCCCCTTTTTAATTTTCCGTCTGATGGAGAACCTTTCCTAACATCAGATATTACTATTCCTTTTGATTTGAAAAACTCTTCAAGTTCGGGAGTTATAAGCTGGACTGAAAGTCCCGCCTTACTCCATATATCTTTTTCTGCTTCTGATCCAGGAACCTTTATTGATGCCTCAAGTATTTCTTTACTTATGAATATTTTTGACCCAACTCTCAGCGCAAGAGCTATAGCATCAGAAGGTCTTGAATCTATATATATAGATTTGTTTCCCTGTTTCAGTTTTATGAACGCGTAATATGTGTTATTTTTTATTTTGGTTATTTTGATTTTCTCTATTTTTCCTCCCAATTTTTCAATGACAGATTTTGTCAGGTCGTGAGTGAGTGGTCTTGGGGGCTTTTCACCTCTTAATGCTATGTCAATTGACATCGCCTCAGCAAAACCTATCCATATAGGAACAAACCTGTTCCTGTTCTGAGTTGAAAGTATAACAACCGGCGTTCTTGAAAATCTATCTAAAATTAAACCCTCTATCTTCGCCTCATATTCTTCTCCTCCTTCTTCCTTTTCTATGTCTCTCTCGTCCTGTTTTTCATCGCTTGTCTTTTCTGCCGATACGTATGAAAACTTTTCCGCACTTATACATGGACTCCTTATTATTGCCGAGATTGAAAATGTATAGAAAACTAATGCTACTGTGAGCTTAAATCTTGGTTTTTTCATATCCTAAAAATTTAATACGTATGAAGAACTTTTGTTGTTTTTTAACGTTGTAAGATTTTTCCGAGAAAGTTCTCTAAATCTTTTGCAAGTTCAATATCTTTTTTAGTTATTCCGTTTTCAGAATGAGTCATCAGTTTTATCTTTATTTTTTTGTATCCAAATTCAACATCTGGATGATGGAAATGTGCTTCCGATATTCCTGCAATAAGATTTACAACAATCATTGTTTCTTTGAAGTTCTTCGTTTCTATATCTCTTACTATGTACTTCCCATCATAATACCAGTTCTTTATTTGTGATAACTCTTTTTCTATCTCTTCTTTTGTCATCGCCATAGCAAATTTAATATATTAAAGCTCTCTTGAAATTTTTGAATTTCGTTTTTGTTTATTTTGCTTTTGCGAGCTAAATTCCTGTGGTTCTCAACAATATCTTCTGACAGATTACTTTATCAGGTTATGAAGAAGGTGGTTTTAGCTTATTCTGGTGGGCTTGACACTTCCGCGGTTTTGGTCTATCTCAGGAAAAAAAATTACAGAGTTATAGCTTTTTGTGCAGATATAGGTCAGAGCGAGAACTTTGAAGAAGTCAAAAAAAGAGCCCTTGAATTAGGAGCAGAAAAAGTTATAGTTGAAGACCTCAAAAACATTTTCGCAAGGGATTATATCTTTCCGATGCTCAGAGCAAATGCTGAATATGAAGGATACCTTCTTGGAACTGCAATAGCAAGACCACTGATAGCAAAGAGGCAAGTTGAAATAGCTCTTGAAGAAAAAGCCGATGCGTTAGCTCACGGAGCAACAGGAAAAGGAAACGACCAGATAAGGTTTGAACTTACATATATGAAGTTTGCCCCTCATCTTGAAATCATAGCTCCTTGGAGAGAGTGGAACTTTAAATCAAGAAAAGACCTCGTCGAATTCCTGAAAAAAGAGGGCTTTGAGATAAGCTATGAAGAAAAGCAGTATAGCGTAGATGAAAACCTCATGCACACAAGCTTTGAGGGAGGAATAATAGAAGATATTGAAAAGCCATATCCAGACCATATCTTCAAAAAGGTTGTCCCTCCCGAAAAGGCAAAAGATGACGGAGATATTGTTGAGATACAATTTGATAAAGGAGACCCGATATATCTTAACGGTGAAAAATATGAACCACATGAGCTGATAGCCCGTCTTAACGACATCGCAGGAAAAAACGGAATAGGAATAAGAGATATTGTGGAAACACGAGCAAATGGTCTAAAATCAAGAGGAATTTATGAGACGCCCGGAGTGGAAACAATAATTTTTGCAAGAAAATCTCTCTCCGCAATCTGCCTTGACTACAATGTGAGAAAAATAGCTCAGATTTTATCTCCTTTATACTCTGAACTTGTGTACAAAGGACTCTGGTTCTCACCAGAAAGAGAAATCCTCCAGGTTTTCTTTGACAAAATCTCTGAAAGAATTACCGGAAAAGTAGTTCTCAAACTATACAAAGGAAATTTCAAAATTCTTTCAAGAAGTTCTCCTTACTCTCTCTATAAAAAAGAGACGGTGAGCTTTGAGACATCCGGAGAACTTGTAAGATGGGCAGAAGGTTTTATAAGAACGATGGGACTTCGCTTTCTGGTGAATCCAGAAATTTAAGTTTTTTACCTTCTTAATCTTATCAAACCTATGAATTCAAGAAACTTTAAGAGCGATATAAAAATAAGGACTGAACCGAAAACCTTTTTTATAGTTGATGGTTTTAGTTTCGTTGAACTTATGTATGAGCCAAAAAAAGCTCCAAGTATTACCGGAACAGAAAATTTAGCTATGTTGTAAATATCTGGTTTTATTTTTGAGGATTGTCCTATAAAGCCGGAGATTGAATTTATTAAAATGAAAACTGCTCCCGCTGCTGATGCTTCTTTTTGACTCATAAACTTCAGCTTCACAAGAAGAGGTATCAAGAATATTCCGCCACCTATCCCTACTATTCCTGAAAAGAAACCGATTGCAGAAGATAGAAAAAGAGCTATTAGCCATTCCAAAAGACCTTTTTCCTCTACATCATCTTTTTCTGATTTGTTTCTTTCAAAAAACATGCTCACTCCAACCGATACCAGAGTGATTATGAGAAGAATATTGAATGTTTTTTCTTGAATAGTCAATTTTCCCCCTAAAAATGCTGCCGGAGAAGAAAAGATGATGAATGGGATTGTCTTTTTGTTGAAGTTCCCTGACTTTATCCATATTATAGATGATGTGAGGGAAGATATTATGCTCAAAAATAGGGCTAACGATGGTATAATTTTGTAATCTATTTTCATTATAGATAGGTATGCGAGGAAAGCCGAAGCTCCGCCAAGCCCTGTTGATGAGTAAAAAAACGATGTGATGAAAAATACAAAAAGCCAGAATATAATTTCAAGATTGTGCATATACCAACATTTTTTAAAATTTGTATTAAAGCAACATGGCTTTTTCTGATAAATCCAAGAAGAAAGAGAAATCCAACAATTTCAGATTAAAACTCTCTCTCTTCGTTTTTTCCGCTCTTATTTTTGGTTATATAGTGAGAGCTTTTTATTTATCTTTTTACTCAGATAACCTGAAAAATATAGCGGAATCGCAGAAGAAAACCACAATAGTTCTGAAAGGTAAAAGAGGAGAAATCCTTTCATCTGAAAATGAAATTCTTGCAAAAGACATCCCTTCTTATTCACTATGGATAAATCCGCTTTCAATCTCAAAAGATGAGAGGAAGAAAGAAGCAGTTCTCATTATTGCAAGTAAGCTTGGAATAAAACCATCAGAGATTGAAAAAAAATTATCAAAAAAAACACACTTTATTTGGCTTAAAAGACAACTTTCAGAACAGGAATTTATCTCTGTTTCAGAAATAATAAGAAAATACGGACTTTCTGAACAGATTATCGGCTTTATAAAGGAATGGAAAAGATTTTATCCTTACGGAGAAGTAACCGCTCATATCACGGGATTTACAAATGTTGATTCCGAAGGTTTGAGCGGTCTTGAGCTATACTACGATGACTATCTCAAAGGCGGTAAAGTGAAGATAAATGTTCTCAGGGATGCTCTCGGAAGAATAATAATGAAAATGCCCCCAGAAGAACCACCAAAAGGAAACATAATAAAAACAACAATAGATATGGATTTACAGCTCATTCTTTACAAGGAGTTGAAAGAAGGGATGGAGAAATTCAAGGCAAAAGGTGCTTTCGCTCTTGCTATGAGAGCAAAAACAGGAGAAATAATAGCCGCTGTCTCCTTCCCTACATATAACCCAAACATACATCAAGAAATAGCTGAGTCACTCCGAAAATCAATTCTTGCTAACTTTTATCAGACGGTATTTGAACCCGGCTCAACTTTCAAAGTATTTACTATCGCCGTTGCCCTTGAAGAAAAAATTGTGTCCCCAGATGATGTCTTCTACTGCTACGAGGGAGAGTGGAAGTTTCAAACAAAGGTCATAAATGATGTCAAAAAAATAGGATATGCTAATTTGGAGCAGATAATCGCTTACTCCTCAAATATATGTGCAGCTCAAATTGCACTGATGATAGGTAAAAGAAGGTTCTGGTCATATATTGATAAGCTTGGCTTTGGGAAAAAAACCGGTATAGACCTTCCGGGAGAAGAAAGAGGGCTTTTCTGGCATTACTCAAGGTGGTATGATTTAGACCTCGCTTCGCTGGGGTTTGGACATTTCATAGCTACTACACCGATGCAAATTATAGTTGCCTTCTCAGCTTTTGCAAATAACGGCTATGTGGTAAAACCATATATTGTCAAGCAAATTATCTCCCCTTTTGGCGATGTGATAGCAGAAACAAAAACAGAGATGAAAGATAAGGTATTCTCTGAAAAAACCGTTCAGCTTATGAAAAAGTTTTTGAGAGCAGTCGTATTGTATGGAACGGGAAAGAGAGCTGAAATACCTTTATATTTATCGGCTGGAAAAACAGGAACATCAAAGAAAATAGAAAATGGTTTTTACACTCAAAAGTATTTTGCTACTTTTTTAGGATTTGCTCCATACGATGACCCGGAGGTGATACTTTATGTTGGCTTTGATGAACCGTCAGGGGGTATGTATTACGGAGGTGAGGTTGCAGCTCCTGTTTTCTCTTCGTCTCTCCAAAAGTATTTTGCAAAGAAAATGGTCCCACCACCAGCAGAAAGTTCTGATATAGCTGACAATCAAGATAAAATTTATCCATCTTATACTTCTGATTTTTCAGATTCGCTGACTTCATCTGGTTCATATCAGGGTTTTTCAAGTTCGCAAGATAGGAACAATTTATCTCTGCACGATGTTTTAGACTCTCTTCAGAAAAAAGGTAAACCAATAGTTATCAGAGGATACGGATTTGTTCAAAAAATAGAGGAAAGGGAAGATAAGATAATGGTCTTTTTATCTCCGCAGTGAATTCAGTCAAAAGCTCCTACTATGTATTTTTCTGTCAGTTTGTTTGATGGATTTACGAAAATTTTTTGTGTTCTATCATATTCTATGAGTTCTCCAAAATACATGAACATTGTAAAGTCAGATATTCTTGCTGCCTGACGTGGGTTATGTGTTACTATGATGATTGTTATATTTTTTTTCAGTTCTACAAGGAGTTCTTCTATTTTAGCGGTAGATACTGGGTCAAGAGCAGATGTTGGTTCATCAAGTAAAAGGACATCTGGTTCTGTTGCTATCGCTCTTGCTATGCATAATCTCTGCTGCTGACCACCTGAAAGTTCGTATGCGTTTTTTTTGAGTTTGTCTTTCACCTCTTCCCACAATGCAGCCATTTTTAACGCTTTTTCTACTTTCTCATCTAACTCTTCTTTGCTTTTTATTCCGTTTATTCTGAGTCCATATGCTACATTTTCGTATATTGATTTTGGGAAAGGATTTGGTTTTTGAAAAACCATACCAAACCTTCTTCTTATGAGGTTGAGGTTTTTTTTCTCTGCAAGTATGTTTTTCCCATCGGGATAAATTATTATCTCTCCCTCGTATTTTATGTCTGAGTATAGGTCATGCATTCTGTTGAAGCACCTTAAAAAAGTTGTTTTCCCGCATCCTGAAGGACCCATAACTGCGGTTATTTTTTTCTCATATATCTTTACTGATATGTTTTTTAAGATTTGGTTTTTTCCGTAGTAGAAGCTAAGATTTATCACATCAAGTTTCACATTGATTTTATCTTCTTTTTTGCTTATTATCTCATATTCTTCATCTGATTTTTCAGAAACCGAATATTCTTTTTTACTTTCTCTGTATTCAACTGTGCCAGAATGAATTGATTTCTGCAACTCTTTATATTCCCATATTTTATCTTCTGTTTTATTGATTATCATCATAAACCACTGTTTAGTGATTTTTCTATGTTTAAGAAAATTCCTTTCAAAATGTTAATATCTTTTTCTGTGAATCCAGATTTTTCTGAAAAAAATTTTTTCATTTTCTCATGGATTTTTTCTGAATCCAGATTTTTCTTTGAAGCAAAGACGATGTAGTTTGCTGATTCGGGATTTTTTATAACCTCAGCGTATCCAAAAAAACTCCGAAGCATTTGTTTTATATATAATGAGTCAACTGAGGAAGTGGTGTTTATTGTAGCTGTTTTTTCTGCCTTTTCATTAAGTAGTTTATATGTCTGTATTTCAAAAACGCCCGATGGTAAAGTTGCATCTGAAAAGACATCAATTATGATATGAGAGAACTTTTTCCTTGAGAGCGAAAGAAAATTTATAAAATCTGCTACCACAAGATTATGTTCTGGCATATCAAAGTATCTCATTCCTGCTTTGAAAACTTCAATATCTATATCTACACTGAAAATTTTGATGTTCTGCGGACCTAGAAATTTTATTATTCTTGATATGGTTCCACCACCTCCTCCTAATATCAAAAACGAGTCGTTCTCTTCGCTGAAAATCAGGGGTAAAACCGCACAAATATCCCAGTATGAGCCAGTGAGAACTCTTTTATCTTTGAAAAGTAATGAGTGTGTGTTTCCAGAGTTGTCTAAAATAAGCTTTCTTCTCTCTCCGTTTTCAATAACTTTTATCTTGTTGTACTTTGTTGTCTTCTGATAAATTACTCTTTCTTTATCAGGAAAAAGTTTTTCAAAAAGAACTTTCATCTTTGGGTTAATTTTGCTATGTAAGATGCGAAATAAAATAAAAATATAATTTATTCAGGGAAAAATTTTTTATGATACATTTATTTTTTCAAGTTTTATTTCATCTTCGTTTTGAGATGCTGTTATAATAAGAAATGTTCCTTCTTTTTTTCCCCAGTATCCACTGTTTGCGATTATTTTGTTTCCAACTTTCATCAAAGATGGAATATGGCAATGTCCGAAAATAACATAATCGTACTGATTTTTTTCGGCTATATCTATTGCGTTCTTTATCATGTTTGCAAATATCTCCTTTCTCTTGCCTCTTGTTGATGGAGAGATATTTTTTCTATATGAAAGATTAGATAATATTTCTCCTATTTTGTTTACACTTTTTGTGAAGTACCCATTTGTTATGAATTTGAAAAGCTTTTCTGTGCTCAGAACTGTTTTTCGGTAGATTCTATGCATTAGCTCTCCTGAATACATATCTCCGTGAGCTAAAAAAATCTTTTTTCTGTTCGGAAGTATTATTTCTGTTTCTCTCGCTCTCCTTACTCCCATATCATCAAGCCATACAAGGTTAAAATCGTGGTTCCCTTCAACATAAATTATACTATCCTTTTTTCTTTCTATGATGTTTACTATTTCTGAAAATTCTGTGGTGTATTCCTCGTTTCTGCCTATCCATATATCAAATATGTCTCCGAGAAGTATTATTTTACCTTCAGCTTTTTTGAGAAAATCTGCGAGGACTTTCTTTCTCGTATCTTTCGGTTTCAGATGTATATCAGACAAAATATATATTTTCCATTCCATTTTCTAAACTGTTCTTTTCTTATCTCAATTTATTCTGGCTTTATATTTAACATTTTAGCAAATGAATTTATTATTTTTTCTGATGTTTCTTCGGATTCGGTTTCTGCATATACGCGAAGAACTGGTTCTGTCCCGGAGGGTCTGACAAGTAGAAATCCTCCGCCTTTGAACCGGATTTTTGTCCCATCTATTTTTTCTATTTTTTCCACTTTGAATCCATTTATCTTATCTATCTCCTCTGCGGTTTTTACCGCTTTTTCTTTTATTTCATCGCTCACATGAAAGTCCTTTCTTATGTATCTGTGTTTGCCGAACCTTTTTTCAATGTCTTTTACAAGTGCTGAAAAATCCTTTCCTTCAATTATGGAGTGGGTGAGAAATACGCAGGCGCAGAACAGGCTATCCCTCTCTTTTAAGTGATAACTCATCCCTATACCGCCAGATTCTTCTCCTGCTATTATAGCGTTATCTTCTATCATGCCTTTTATAAGGTGTTTGAATCCTACCGGGGTTGTTATTACTTCAAGTCCGTAATAGCTTGCGATTTTATCTATGATGTCAGATGCTGTCACGGTCTTATATACCTTTCCCTTTTGTTTTTTGTGTTTCACCATGTGTTCTGTGAGTATGGCAAAAATTTTGTGAGCATCAATTATTTTGCCCTCTTTTGAACATGCGTATATTCTATCTCCGTCTCCGTCAAATGCAAATCCGTCGCACTTGAATTTTTTGCAGTAGGTCTGGAGTGGTGTTAGTGTATATGGAGTAGGTTCGGGTTTCCCGAAGGGAGGAAAGAGAGGATTTAATTCACTTCTCACTTCAACCGCTTTTTTCCCAAATATTTTTGTCGGAAGCCCAGAGCATGCGCCGTGCATAACATCAAAAATAATCTTGCCCTTTATCTTCTTCAAAAACTTATCAATCTCAGAATCTGCTCTCACTGACTCTATGTATGGGGTGATTATGTCTTCTCTTTTTACAGTATCTGGAGATTCTTTTTTGAATCTTTGTTTTTCTTTCTCCCAATCTATATTTTCAATGATTTTTTCTATTATTGAGGTGGTTTCAGGTGAAGCAGGTCCTCCGAACCATTCTCTTACCTTATATCCGTTAAAATAGTAGGGGTTGTGCGAAGCGGTAATCGCTACTCCTCCTGATAGTTTTTGTGAGCTTATGAAAAAAGATACCGCAGGGGTAGGGCAGAATCTATCAGATAAAAATACCTTTATACCTTCTTCTGCGATAACTCTTCCTGCGAACTTCGCAAAATCATCTGATAAGAACCTTGTATCATATCCTATCACAACTTCTGGGTTTTTGAACTTTTCTTTTATGTATTTTGCGAATGCAAGAGATACTCTCCCGACATTGTCAAATGTGAAGTCCTCCCCTATCTTCGCTCTCCAACCGTCTGTCCCAAACTTTATCACGATTTTAAAAATTGTTTATAAACATTTTATTTTTGGGCTTATTTTCAATTTTTCTTGATTCCTTTAATAAACCTAACATTCTATCAATTTTTTATTTTTACAAAAAGTATTCCAAAAATCCTTGATTTTGATAAGGAAGTAGGTATTACATCGTTCTGAATATTATATCCCAGAGAGGTGAGCTTACTCCGAATTTTCTATCTGGTCTTGAAAAATGATGTTGGAGGTGATGCTTCCATAAAAACCGCAAAATTTTGTTCTTCGGTGCCTTGAAGTAGTGGACAGAAAAATGGGTCATATCATATAAGATGTATCCAGTAGCTGTACCGGCATAGATAGCGAAAGCTTTTTCTCCGGTAAGGTTATACATTATAGTCCATACAACTATTGCGATAAGAATACTTACTGCGGGGGGCATAACTAATCTTGTTGTATCCCACGGATACATGTGATGAACTCCGTGAATTATAAAATGCAACTTTCTGCCAAACTGAGTTTTCGGCTGAAAATGAAAGACAAACCTGTGAAGAAAATACTCCATCAGTGTCCATATGAAAAATCCAAAAAAGAATAAAAAGATTATCTCTTTCGTTTCAAATATTTTCACCGATTTATACAGCATAAAGATTATAATAGGTACATATATTACAAGTGGAGTAGCGGGGTGAACATGGCTTAATTTTTCAAGAATAGGATTTTCAAACATTTTTGGAATTCCTTTTCTGGGTCTCAACCAATCTGGGAGCTCGTTTGCTCTGCCTTTAAAAACAACCGCTTCGCCCTGCATAATCAGAAATTCTATAAAATCACTTTTTATTTTGTAGAAAATCTGAAATTGTTTTGATTGAGATTTTGTCATTCAATTTTTGGGTTTGTGATAAAGATTTTTTCGTCTTCGTTGTAATCTGCGTCAAGAATAACAACATTTCTCCCGTCTTCCGAAAGTTTTATTTTGCCTTCAAGAAATTTTTTTATAACCCACGGGTAAATCGCATGCTCTAACTTCTGAACCTTTTCTCTTATCTTTTCTTCCGAATCATATGGTGAGACAAGAACTATTCCCTGAGCTATTATGGGTCCCCCATCTACTGATTCATCTACAAAATGTACTGTGCATCCTGTTATTCTCACACCGTATTTTTTGGCTTTCTCTATTGCTTTTGTCGTTCCTTGAAAAGCGGGAAGAATTGAAGGGTGTATGTTCAAGATTTTAAACTTCCATTTTGAAACGAATTGGGCTGATAGAATTCTCATAAAGCCAGCCAAAACTATTACATCTGGATTTATCTTTTTCAAAATCGTATCTGCTTTTTCTTCGGCAGTTTTTTTATCTTCCCAGTTAAGCACTACTGATGGTATTCCGAGTTTTTCTGCTCTTTTTATCGCCTGTGCAGATGCTCTGTCTGAAATCAAAAGAGCAACTTCTCCATCTATATAATTTTCTTTTGATTTTCTTGCTATCTCTTCAAAGTTTGTTCCACTTCCTGATGCGAATACGACTATCTTTTTTTTCATCAGAAACAAAAAATAAAAGAGAAATTTTGTGTGAATATTTTTTTCTATTGTTTTTATTTACTGATTCTTTCTGCTGTACCTATGATATTTTTCAAATTGACACTTTGAGGTTTTGAATCACTTTATCTGTGAAGCAGGACATTATGAGAAGGTCTGACAATCCCTTACCCTTTATCATTATATGTTTTCTCAAAATTGCTTCTTTCTCAAATCCAAGCGACTCAAAAATTCTTATCGTGTTGAGCTGATGGAACGGAACCTGTGCTATTACTTTTTTAAACCCTCTTTTTACTGCGTTGAAGAACAGCTCAGAAACAATCTTTTTCCCCAGACCAAGGTTTCTGAAATCTTTTGCTACAACTATTCTTATTTCTGCTACGTGTCTTGTCCAGAAGTAATTTGAAGCGTGAAGTGTTCCATCTGCTACTATCTTATCATTAAAAATCGCTATTATTGGTAAAACTATATCATAGTTCAGATTTTCACCCCACTTTATTATCGTTTCTTTTCTTGATACATCATCTCGCAGAAACATTTTATCATCAGAGTCAAGCTTGGAGAAAAAATCATAAAGGTTGTCAGTGTCTTCTTTTACCATTGGTCTTATTATAACTTCTCTACCGTCTTTGAGAACAAACTTTTTAGGATAATCCGAAAGAAGAGGAAACCTTTTGAAATATTGCATTTGTGCCTGAGAAACTGTACTTTCCATATCTATATAATAAGTTAATAACGGTTTCAGAAATTTCTTTCTTTTGAAGAAATCAGCCATAATTTCATTCTTTTCAAAAAATGAAAGTTAGCGGATTTACAATAATAAAGGACGGAGTAAAATATCACTACTACTTTGAGCAGGCAATACTTTCCATACTTCCAATATGTGATGAATTCATAATAAATTACGGTGAGAGCGAAGATGAGACATTAGAAAGATTGCTCAAAATAAAACAGAAATTTCCAGAGAAAATAAAGATAATAAGAACCTTATGGGATGAATCTTTGAGGGAAGGAGGAAAAATTCTATCGATACAAACAAATATAGCACTTGAACTATGTTCTGGCGACTGGTGCTTTTATATTCAGGCAGATGAAGTAGTTCATGAAAAATATCTCCCGGAAATAAAAAAGAACCTTGAAAAATATCTTGATGAGAAAAATGTTGAGGGATTTGCCTTAAACTACCTCCACTTTTACGGAAATTTTTTCACTTACTTTGATAGGAGACCTTTTTACAGGAGAGAGGTGAGGATAATAAGAAATAACGGAAGGATAAGGTCTGTCAGAGACGCTCAGGGTTTCAGAGTTGATGGAAAAAGAAAACCCCGCGTCAAAATCATAAATGCTTATATATACCACTACGGCTGGGTCAGACCTGAAAAAATTATGCTTGAAAAAATGAAAAATATAGATAGATACTGGCACGATGATGATTGGATTTCTGAAAGATATAAAAAAAATAACCAGAGTATTTCATAATTTCGAGGGAGCGAAATTTTTTCGTGGAGAACACCCAAAGCTTATGCAAGATATTATAGCTAAAGCTGACTGGCAAATTATACCTTCTCCCGAAGATATAAAGATAAAATCACCTTTTAAATTTCTTCTCAACTTCATAGAAGAGAAAATTTTGAAAACCCAGATTTTTGAGCATAAAAACTTCAAACCAATTTGAAATTGCTTATAGCAAAATTTAACTTTTAATTATGCCCTTGCCAATTTCTGTTGCTATAATAACTCTAAACGAAGAAAATTTTATAGGCGATTGCATAAGAAGTGTTCTTGATATAGCAGACGAAATTCTGGTTGTTGATTCTTTCTCTTCAGATAAGACAGCTGAAATTTCTGAATCTCTCGGAGCAAAAGTGATAAGAAGGGCTTTTGATGATTTCTCTGAACAGAAAAACTTTGCTCTGAATATGTGTAAAAACGATTGGGTCCTTTTCCTTGACGCAGACGAACTCCTATCTGAAAAAGCAAGACAAGAAATAAGAAAAATAGATTTCTCTTCTACCGATTTTTCCGGCTTCAAGATGAGGAGGAAAAATTTTTATCTCGGAGCTCATGTGAGGGTCTGGGATGAGTGGGTTCTTCGGCTTTTCAGAAAATCAAAAGGTAGATGGGTCGGAAAATATGTTCATGAAAAAGTCCATCTTGACGGAAAAATTGGGAAACTTAGTGGAGAAATAATTCATTTCCCATATCATTCGGTATATGAACACTTTCAGAAAACTTTGAAGTTTGGTCTGCTTTCCTCAAACAAAAAATATGAAGAGGGAGAAAGATTTTCATTGAAAAAGTTGCTCTTTTATCCTTTTTGGGCTTTTTTCAAAACACTCATTCTAAAAAATGGCTTTAAAGACGGAGTAAGAGGATTAATAATATCATACTCGGCTATGATAGATAGGATTGTGCGTTATTCTCTTTTGTGGGAAAGAGATATTCAGGAAAAGAAAAGATGATTCTGAAAGTGTAGGTGAAAATTCTCTTCAAAAGAATCCGAAACTCTCCATCTTCTATGTATTTTTTGAATTCGTCTTTTTCAATATATTTTCTCCATCTTGCTATGAACTTTTTTAGAGCCGACCTTCTGATTTTATCTATATGCTCTGATTTTTCAGATGAACTTTCAAGGTGTATTCCGTATGAGTATGGAGTGTATATTACTTTCATTCCTGCTTTTCTTATTCGCAAACATAGGTCAAGGTCTTCACATGAAAAAAAGTAATCTGTGCTGAACTTAATTTTTTCAAAAACTTCTTTCCTTATTCCAAGAACAGCTCCGGTTACTGCTTGAAATTCTCTCTCTTTGTTTGCTGATATGAAACTACTTTCTTTTTTTCTGTATATGTGGATTGGTTCTGAAAATATATTGAAGCATATTCCTGCGTGTTGAATTTTTTTATCTTCGTAAAGAAGTTTTATACCTACCGCTCCAACATACTCTTTTTGAAGGAGATAAAGAACTGGTTCGTTCCAGTTTTCTCCTACGAACACATCTTGATTAAGAAATACAAGGTTTTCTCCTTTTGATATTTCCGCTCCTCTGTTGCATGTCTGAGCGAAATCTCCCCTTGGATTCATTATAACTTTCACATCAAATTTTTCTTTGATATAAAAGAGAAAATCTCTGGAATCAAATCCGTCTGATGATATAATTACTTCAAAATTTCCTGTTGTATTTGTGTATATATTTTCAAGACACCTTTTGATGAAATTTTCTCCCCTGTAAAATGGTATGATTATGCTCAAATTTCTGCTTTTCATTTTTTATCTTTTAGTTTTCTATACCTAAGGTGCTTATCTTTTAAATTTTTCAAACTTCAAGGGGTTCATATGAAGTTATTTTATTCCGTTAAACTTTTGTATATCTCATAGATTTTTTTTGCTGACTTTTCCCACGAGAACATCTTTGCTCTTTTTAACCCTTCTTCTGATAGCTTTTTTTGAAGTTCCGGAGAAGTTAGAACTTTTTCTGTTTTTTCTGCAATATCTTCTGGTGAATATGGATTGCAGAGTAATGCGGAGTTTCCTGCAACTTCTTCGTGTGCTCCTCCCGAAGATGTTATCACAGGGCAGGCACAAGCCATAGATTCAACTATCGGAAGTCCAAAACCACCAGATACAGCCGGAAAAAGTAGAACATCTGCCAGATTATATAGTTCAACCATTCTGTTCTCATCAACATATCCGAGATTTTCGCATCCTCTCACATTTTTTATACCTGCTGATATAAATCTCACCTCTTTCAATCTCATTTTCAGTATATCTATTGCTTTTGATATGTTTTCTATGTTTTCTACTGTGTCTCCCGTTATCAGAAGAAGAACGATTTTTTCTGATTTTCCAGAGAACTTTTTCTTGATTTCTTCTCTATTTGGTAGTGGTCTGAACTTTTCAGAAACACCATTATATATCACTATTATCTTTTTCTCATCTATGTTCAATTTTTCTATTATTCTTTTTTTTGAGAAGTTTGAAATTGTTATGATTACATCTGCAAATTTTACGAAAACTTTTGCTTGTTCTATCTCCTCTTTTTTTTCAAGGTGGTGTATTGTTACGACATATTTTATTTTTTTGTTGTCAAGAAATCTATATATTTTTCCGCCGAGCCCGTGGTATATATCAAATTTTTCTCTTAGTATTCCTAACGGCTGACCAAGTATATTGAAAGTTAATATTTTTTTTACTCTGTGGTAGAGGAAAGGGTATTTTTCTCCATTTTTTATTTTTTTCCATCTTGAAGGTCTAACTCCTACATAAATTTGGTCAGCCCTATCGATTATTTTAAGAAGATTTTGGGTTATATTTATGCAGTAATTTTTTATTCCTGCTCCTTCTTCGTCAAAGATCTGTGTCCCATCAAGTATAACTTTCATATTACTTGAAAGCTATTTTATGTTTATTTTCAGTTAGTTATAACATTGTAAAACCTTTTTGTTCTGGTAAATCTTTCTATGACTGATTTTTTTCTATTTTGATTTTTTCATCCGAATTTTCTTTTTATATCTGGTTGAAGTTTTCAATTTCATCTTTTATATTTTTTTCCTGAATCCAGAGTTTTTCTTTTATTTTTTCTGCAGATTTCAAATTAAGCTTTTCCATAAATTTCAGAGCTTTTTTTACTGCTGGGACAACGTAGGGGAGGAACTTCCTGTTTTTCTTTTCTTTCCAGATGAACATGAACCTGCCGGCAGCTTTGAGTGTTCTCTGAACAGCACACATTGCATAATGCATTTCAAAATCCTCAGGAACTCTGAAACCTCTCTCTTCTGATTTTTCTATGTATTCCTTTTTTATTTTTTCCTCGAGGTTTTCGGGCATTTCAACATAGGCATCGCATGTCAAAGAAACAAGGTCATAGACATACGGACCCATCAGAGCATCCTGAAAATCTAAAATACCAACTCTCCAACCATCAAGACACATAAGATTTTTTGAATGATAATCTCTGTGAGTGAATTTGTAAGGGGTTTTTGAAAGTGTTTCTGATATTCTCTCAAATTCTTTTTCCATCTCTCTATCTTCTTTCAGCGGGAAGTCCATAAAGTATTCAGCAAAGTGGTTGAACTCCCACATCAGCATTCCCTTTGTGAACTCAAGAGAAAAGGCGTAGCAGTTATTGTCTTTTTCTGCGTTCTGCATCATAACAAGCTGTAAGACAGCAGAAAGGTAGAATTTTTCGGCTTGATTGAAGCCCTTTTCTGATACAAAAACATCGAGAGGTAATGAACCAAAATCTTCAAGCAGAAGTACTTTTTCATCTTGTATGAAAATTTCAGGAACCCTTACTTTGGATTTTTTCAGAAATCTCTGAATATTCACAAATGGCATTTCAGTGAAATTTACCTGTTTTTCCATTATCTCCTCATAAACTATTCGTGGATCAATTTTCCCTATCACCATTGCTATTTTCGTCTTTTCGTCTTTGAAGTATAATCTGAAATATCTTCGGGAAGATGCATCGGGAGTCAGAGATTCTATTTTATCAGGTTTTAGGGAATTCTTTTCAAGAAACTCGTTAAGTGCTTTTACATACTCATCTTCTTTCTGATGATTTTTTTTCGTTTCTGCCATTTTTTACTCCGAAATTTTTGGCGGCTTGGCTATTTTTTTAAATTTTATAATTTTACTCTACATTTTGATTCTGTATTTTTTCAGAAAATTAAAATTTAATTTTGTGAGTCAAGCTGTAAGGAGAAAATTAGAAGAAAAGGAGAAAAAGAGAGTAGCTATTGTTCTTTCAGGTGGTGGTGCGCGTGGAGCATATGAGGTCGGAGTTCTAAAATATCTTTTTACCGAGTTTCAGAAGGAAACAGGAATATTTCCTGAATTTCACATCTTGTGTGGTACAAGTGTGGGGGCTATTCATATAGCTTTCCTTGCATCTTATATAACCAGAATGACAGAAAATATAAGATTGCTCGAGTCAATATGGAAAGGTCTTACGATGGATACGTTTATGAAAATAGATATTCTATCTATACCAAAAATTTTCTTCGGAGTTAGGGGAGAGAAGCGAGAAAATGTTGCTCTGTTTGATGTGAGTTTTCTCAACGAAATAATATCAAAAGGTATCAACTGGGAACTTATAAGAAGGAATATATTCGAGGGAATTTTACACTCTGTATGCATTTTTACGACACATATATCAAGTGGTATGACAGTGGCTTTTATAGATTCAGCCGAGATAATATCTGAATGGAAAAGAGACCCGTTTATGACGTTCAGACAGGTAGCTATAAGACCAGAATATGTTATAGCATCCGCAGCTATTCCCATAATATTTCCTGCTGTTAATATAGATGGTGAATGGTATTGTGATGGGGGAGTGAGGTTGAACACGCCTCTTTCACCAGCTATAAGGTTAGGCGCAGATAAGATTTTTTCAGTTGTTTTAAGATATTATGAGCCAAGTATAAAAAAAGAAAGAGAAGAGGTCTATCCAAACTTTTTCTATCTGGTAGGAAAAATATTTAACGCTCTTTTTATAGATAGAGTAGCGTATGATTTATCTCGCCTTGAAGTAATAAATCACCTTATTTCAACTACGAGAAAATTCATAAGCGACGAGGAGTTTGAAAAGATAAATCAAGAGATTTTCAATTTCAGAGGATACTACCTAAAGTGTGTTGATACCATTTTGGTAAAACCATCGGAAGATATAGCTAAGTTAGCTTATGAATCTGCGAGGAAATATGCTAGGTTCCCAAGCACGAGAAACAAAGCTTTTGTAAAACTTCTTCTTGAGCTTTCTCCAAAAGTTGATTCTGACTTTATAAGCTACATATTTTTTGACCCTTCCTATTCGTCGGAACTCATAGAATTGGGATATTCAGACGCAAAGAAAATGGCAGACGACATATATAATTTTTTTGTAAGTTGAGATGGAAAATTTTTTGATGAGGATTTTCGGAAGAAATCCGGACTATATCTAAAAAATTTATTTATGTTTGCAAAGGTAATACTTGGAGATAGCAGAAAAATGAGCGAAATCCAAGAAAGTAGCATTGACTTAGTTATAACTTCTCCTCCATACTGGCATATTAAGGATTACGGCATTAAAAATCAAATCGGGTACGGACAAAGCTTACACGAATATCTCAAAAGTTTGTATTCAGTCTGGAAAGAATGTTATAGGGTCTTAAAACCTGGTTCAAGATTATGCATAAATATTGGAGACCAGTTTTTGAGAAGTATAGTTTACGGAAAATATAAAAATATAAAATAGCTCCCTTACACTCCGAAGTTATTGTTCAATGTGAGAAAATTGGATTTGATTATATGGGTTCTATAATATGGCAAAAGAAAACCACTATGAACACAACCGGTGGAGCTAATGTTATGGGTTCTTATCCTTACCCTCCTAATGGAATGATTGAAATTGATTATGAATTTATTTTAATTTTCAGAAAGCCAGGGAAAAAAGTTGCTCCTTCAAAGGAAGTTAAGGAACTTTCAAAGCTGAATAAGGAAGAATGGAAAGAGTACTTTTCAGGACATTGGAAATTTGGCGGAGAAAAACAGATAATGCATGAAGCGATGTTTCCAGAAGAACTACCAAAAAGATTGATAAAAATATTTTCGTTTGTAGGGGATACTGTTCTTGACCCATTTTTAGGTAGTGGTACAACAATAAAAGTAGCTTTAAAACTGAAAAGAAATGCAATAGGCTATGAGATAAACGAAGCATTTTTACCAATTATAAAGCAAAAAATAGGAGAGGATTCACCCCTATTCAGTGATGTAAAAATAGAGTTTATAAAAAGATTAGAAGATGTGAAAATAGATGCGGTTGATTATGTGCCAAATGTAAAAGATGCTAAACCCATCTTAGAACCAAATCTTTTGAAACTTAGAGGGAAATAAGTTATATAAAGTAAAGAGCATATTAAGCGAAGATAAAATTGAACTAAATACCGGGCTTATTGTAAAACTCTTAGGTATAAAAATTCTACCTGAAAAGAAATTTCAGACCTTGGAATATTTAGAAAATTTCGTAAAGGGTAAGGAAATATTTTTGAGGTTTGATCCTTTATACAAGCCATCTGAAAGCTATGTTCCTGCATATGTATTTTTAAAAAATAAAATTTTCATAAACAAGGAAATGATTCGTATGGGTTTTGCGGATGTTCAGGATGATTATTTTACTTATAAAGAAAAATTTTTAAAAGTCCTTAACGAAGTAAAAAATGGCTAAGGAATGGATTTTAAATATAGCAAACTCTCGCTGGGGACTTACAAAGAAAGAAAAGGTGGGTCCAGTTTCTGAGTGGATAAGAGAATGTAGCCCAAAGGAAATAAACGAATGGGAAGATTATTATTATCAAAAATTAAAGGAATTTTTAACAAAAAGGAAAATTGGGCTTGAACCACAGGAATATCTTAGAGAACTTGGTTTGAAACTTTACACGAAAATATCCGAAGTAATAAGAGCAGAAATAGATGAAATAACCGAACAGGATTGTGTGGACTATATATACGACCTTGTTATAAACAGAACTTTTGACGGCTACATAACAGAGAAAAAACGATTTATGAGCAACTCCAAAAAGCTTTGAATGTAGAGATTAAGCCGGATCCTGACGAATGGGATAGGGTTTATAATGTGGATTTCTATATTGAAGTAAATAATAAATTTATAGGTATTCAGATAAAGCCCTCTACTTTTGAACATGCTCCTGATTATGAAAGAAAATGGCGAGATATTTACAGAGAATCTCTTGAAAAATTTACTGAAAAATTTGGTGGTAAGGTCTTTATTATAGTATCCATAAAAAGTGGCGATAAAAAAGAGGTTTACAATAAAGAAGTTATAGAAGAGATAAGGAAAGAAATTGAGCGTTTAAAGTAAACGCTTCTGAAATTGATCTTTTTCAATCTGGTATTACTTAGAGAGTTCAATTTTGCAACGAATTGCAAAATCTTATTTTTGTTACTCTGAAAAATATATTTTCCTTACAAACTGAATGTTTTTCCTCCAATCCTCTCTCACTTTGACCCAAAGGTCAAGATAAACCTTTTTGCCGGTGAGGAATTCAATCTCTTCTCTTGCAAGCTTTCCTATCTGTTTTATTTTCTGACCATCTTTACCTATCATGATTTTCTTCTGATTTTTCCTCTCAACATATATTGTTGCCTTTATATATAGCACGCCGTTTTCCCTCTCTGTTATTTCCTCTACATCAACAGCTGAACAGTAAGGAATTTCCATGTGCACATAGTTATATATTTTTTCCATTATTATTTCTTGAATGACAATTCTTATTGGCTGTCCTGCTATCATATCTTGTGGGAAAAGAAAACTTTCGCTTTCCATCAGATACTTTTCTGTTGTCTTTAAAAGATCATCTATACCTTCCCCTTTCAAAGCAGATATTGGAATTATCTCTTTATAAAGGTTCCACTTTGAAACCTCATCAATCATGGGAAGGAGATTTTCTTTCTTTATTAGGTCTATTTTTGTGAGAACACAAAAAACTGTTGGATTTTCTAATTTCCCATCTTCTATGAACGACTTTATGTTTTCTGCAACATCTATGTCTTCTCCTTGTATTCCTTCCGATGAATCAATAAGATGGTAGATTATATTGGCGCTTTTCAGGGCAGATATTGCATTTTTTACCATCTGACTTCCAAGCTCGTTTCTTGGTTTATGTATTCCCGGGGTATCTATAAAAGCTAACTGAATGACTTTCCCTTCTTCTCTTATCGTTTTTATTCCTATTATTGATCTTCTTGTAGTTTGGGGTTTGGGTGATACAGCTGCGAGTTTTGTACCAACAATTTTATTTATGAGTGTAGATTTTCCCACATTTGGTCTCCCAACGCATGCTATATATCCTGACTTTATCTTTATCTTCTTCTCTTCCATTCCAGAATTTAACATATATACATAAAAAATTTATTTCTGCAAAAGCTGGAAGTATATTTTTCTTCTAAAACTACGAAGAATAATCAGTTCTCTCTTGGAATTTCCTTACCCTCAAGAATTTCTGCTATTTTTATAAATTCCTCGGGAATATTCTTTGACCTTGACTCAAAGTAGTCAAACATAACCTGTACAGATTGTGCTTCTGCAACTTTTCTGTAATTTCCATCATCTGATTCAGCTATCACAAGATAATCAAAAATAAAGCTTTTTCTCTTGAAAAGTTTTATTTTAATTCCTACTTTTACTCTCTCGTTTAGAAAGAGCTGCGACCTATAGACGCAAGTTATCTCTGCAAGTATTATAGAAAAAATATCTGTCTCTATTCCTTTTTCTTTTGCGATCTGTCTCATTCTATTCATGTATTCTACTCTTGCTGTTTCTAAAAATGCGATCATAGATACATTGTTTATGTGTCCCATCATATCGGTATCGCAGAACCTCATCTGTATTGGGACCCAAACTGAAAATTCTTCTTTTGAGAAGTTGAGAATCTTCCACCCATTTATGACCCCTTCTTCAAGAGATTTTCTTTTTTCTTCTTCTATTTCCTTCTTATTATCCATAAATTCTTTTATCTAATTTTATGATTTCACTTTTTGTTTTTTTCTGATTTTTGAATGGATTTGATTTTTTTCGCCAGAACTTACTTTTTTATCTTGACATGCTTTTGAGTTGAAGATGACTATAACCGAAATTTATTCTTCTTTTGTTCTGTTTATGTTGTTTACATTTACCACTTTTACAATTTTCTCTCCCGAAAGTATGTTTTTCCCTTCCTGAACATATATTTCCTCTATTACTCCGTCTATTGGTGATTTCAGAGTATTTATCATTTTCATTGATTCAAGATCAACAAGTGGTTCTCCTTTTTTAACTTTATCTCCTTTTTTAACATAGATTTTCTTTACTAGAGCTGAAAACGCAGATTTGAGCACGGCTACATTGTCTTCGTCTTCTTCTCCCTGTGATATGCCTGCTATCCTTTCAACAGAGTAGATTTTACCGTTTATCTCAAATGTAATCTCATACTTTGAAGAAAATATCGGATTGAATTTATACTTCTCCCCTGTTTCTGGATTTAAGATTGTTATTTCTCCGGTGGGGGTTTTTTCTACCTTGAAGATAGATGTTCTATCTCCTGATTTAACCTCAATATTTTCTCCTTCCTGTTTTATGAAACCTTCTATTTTTTTCCCGCTCTTTGTTTTTATTCTGAGGCGCATGGCAAAATTTTCTTTTTTATTTAAGCTGTCCTCTGCTTTCCATTCTTCCTGCAATTTTCCACGACCTTACTTTCCACGAGCTTGCTCTGCCATTTGCTGATATATATTCATATCTACCGTTGAGTTCTGCTTGTGATTTTACAATTGTAGATGTCAGATAAGCGCCAAGGAGTATCAGAGGATCGCTAACCTGAGATTCTTCGTTCCACTTTTTGTACTTTTCAAGAATACTTCTCATGCTCCAGGTGTTTATTTCTCCTTTCCTGAACTCTTCAAGGTTGAGAACGAATTTGAAAAAGGGTATATTGTTTTTTATTCCGTATATTTTTAGTTCTTCAAGAGCAAGTAGAGACCTTCTTATGGTTTCTTCTCTGTTTTCTCCTTTCACTATCAGTTTCAGGAGTAATGGGTCGTATTGAGATGGGACCTGACAGCCAGAATATAGCCATCCATCACACCTTACGCCCGGCATCGAGGGTTCTTTGTAGAATGAGACATATCCACCAGATGGCATAAAGTCATTTTCAGGGTCTTCCGCATATATTCTGAATTCCATTGCGTGCCCGCTTAACTTAACATCTTCCTGTGAAATATCTAATTTTTCACCTTCTGCTATTTTTATCTGCCTTTTCACAAGGTCAACTCCTGTTACCATTTCCGTTACGGGATGCTCAACCTGTATTCTTGCGTTGATTTCAATAAAGTAAAAGTTCCAATCTTTATCTACAATAAACTCTACTGTTCCTGCGTTGAAATAGTTTATTTTTTTCATAACCTTCACGGCAGATTCGCACATCTTCAATCTGACATCATTTGGAAGCAGAGGAGACGGGCTTTCTTCAATAACTTTCTGATTTCTTCTCTGCAGGGAGCAATCCCTTTCAAAAAGGTATATCATGTTCCCGTATTCATCACCGAGTATCTGTATTTCTATGTGTTTTGGTTCTTGAATATATTTCTCAATGTATATTCGTGGGTCCCCAAATGCAGATTTTGCCTCTTCTGATGCCTGTCTGAAAAGATGGAAAAATTCATCTTCTGAAAATGCTGGTCTCATTCCCTTTCCCCCACCACCCCCTGCTGCTTTGAGAAGAACAGGAAATCCTATACTCTTTGCTACTTTTAGAGCTTCCTCCGGTGATTCTAAGGCATCTGACCCTGGTACGACAGGAACTCCTGCTTCTTGTGCTTTTATTCTCGCAATCGCTTTGTCTCCCGACATCATAAGCGATTCAGGAGATGGACCTATGAACTTTATCTTCTCCTGCTCACATGCTTTTGCAAATTCTTCTTTTTCAGATAAAAATCCATATCCCGGGTGTATAGCGTCTGATTTAGATTTTTTCGCAACATAAATTATTTCATCTATGTTGAGATAACTCGATACCTCGTAAGCTTCGTCAGCAAAGTATCTCCATATACCACCTCTATCTTGTGGAGTGTATATTGCTACAACTTTTTTCCCTAGTTCTTTTGCTGCTCTTGCTACTCTTATTGCTATCTCACCCCGGTTTGCAACGAGAATTTTTTTGAAACCCATATTATTATCCAAAGTAGTGGATTTGGTGTTCAAAATTTTTTATTTCAGGAAATTTCTTTTTCTTAATTTTTGAAATTTTGATTTAAAATTTCAGATTTTGTATCCGAAGTTTCAACCGAAAATCTCAACTGGTAAGGAATAGAGGAAAATTCACAAGCGGAGTCATAATTACTATTTTTAGATTTACTTATGAATCCGCGTAATTTCAGAATAGGTATTTTGGGGGGTGGACAGCTTGCGAAAATGACGGCAATATCAGCAAGGAAACTCGGATTTGAAGTTCTAACTCTTGATCCTTCTCCTGAACCTCCTGCTTCGCAAGTTGCAAAACATATAAGGGGTGATTTCAGAAATCCTCATGATATACGTAAGTTTTCAGATATGTGCGATGTTATGGTGCTAGACATAGAGAACGTATCTGTTGAAGATTTCTACGCATCCGAAGAACATATAGCAAAAAAACTTATTCCTTCTCCCGAAGTTGTAATCAAAATCAAAGATAAATTTCTTCAGAAAAAAATTGTTTCTGAAAACGGTGTTCCTACTCCCCGCTTTGATACATTCCCCCCTTCAAAAGAAAAATTTGATTTCCCAGTAGTTCAGAAATTGAGAATTGGAGGATACGACGGAAGAGGGGTGAAAATCGTAAATTCTGAAAAAGAATTTATTCTAGATAGACATACCTATCTTGAAGAATTTGTAAATATAAAGAAAGAGCTTGCAGTTATTGTTGCTATTGACCGCAGAGGGAATTATGTGGTCTACCCAGTTGTTGAGATGGTATTTGATAGAAAAGCCAATATTCTTGACTACCTTGTTGTTCCAGCGAGAATTCCGAAAGATGTAGAAGAGTCAGCCAAAAAAGTTGCATTGAAGTCCGCACAATCTTTCAGTAGTCCTGGAATCTTTGCAGTTGAGATGTTCTGGATCGGCAACAATACAGTTCTCTTTAACGAAATAGCCCCGCGTCCTCATAACTCTGGACACTACACAATAGAAGCTTGCTACACGAGCCAGTTTGAGCAAATTGTGAGAATTGCAGTAGGACTTCCTCTTGGTTCCCCAGAGCTCATCTCTCCCTGTGTTATGATTAACCTTCTCGGCGAAGGCGAAGGAGAACCATACTACGAAGGATTAGAAGAAGTTCTAGCTATCCCTGGGGTTAGTGTTCATATATACGGAAAGAGCAAGGTCTTTCCTTTCAGAAAGATGGGACACATAACAATATTAGATAAAGATGTAGAATCCGCTATTGAGAAAGCAAGATTTGTCAAGTCAAAAGTAAAGGTGAAGGGTAAATGAAATTTTTATCTCTTCCCCCCTGCTATAGCAGGAATAATTGATATTTCATCTCCATCTTTCAGCTCTGAATTGATACCTTTCAGAAATCTTATGTCTTCATTGTTTATGTATATGTTTATGAACCTTCTTACTTCTCCGTTCTCATCAAGAATTCTTGTTTTTATTTCCGGATTTATCTCGGCAAGTTTTTCTATCAATTCTTTAAGTGTTTTTGCCTCAACATATATTTCGTCTTTACCATCTACGAGTTTTCTCATCGGTCCTGGAATTTTCACTTTTACCATCTGTTGATCCTCCCTGTTTTTTTTAAAATCTTCTTTGAATATAAGTTTTATTTTTTGCAGATTTGAATTTTCAGATTTTCTTGTAATCGAGATTTTTCCTTTTTTCTTTTTTAGCTTTCTATTGATGCCAGAAGATAAAAAAGTAGATAAGTTGAGGAGAAAATTTCTGGTTTCTACTTTTTCACTTCCTATTTTCTCTCTTATTCTTTCAAAAAAAGATGCTAACCATAAAAGGTCTTTCGGAGACGATTTTCCCTACAAGGCAAGGCATTTTAAAAACTTTGAAAAAATCAGAGTTTTCTCAGATAATCTTATCAGAAATCATTTGAAAATATACCAGGATTCTGTTGCTTCTCTGAACACCTTGATAAAAGAGATAAATTCATTTGCTAATTCTGGTAAATTTTCTCTGCAATACTACGAGCTAAAGAGGAGGTTTTCTTATGATTTTAACTCTGTGAAATTGCACGAAATATACTTTGAAAGCGTGACAAAAGATAATGTGTATCTCAAAGAGGATTGGGAAATTTTTAAAAGGATCAAAAGAGATTTTGGTTCATTTGAAAACTGGAAGAGTAATTTTACAGATCTCGGAATGATAAGAGGAGTAGGTTGGGTTGCCCTCTGCTACGATAAATTATCAGATAAACTTTTTAATATCTGGATAGATGAGAACTTCTCGGGTATTCTCACAGGGTGTAAAATCCTTCTTGTTATGGATGTTTTTGAGCATTCATACCAGATTGACTATGGCATAAGAAAAAAAGATTATATATCAACATTTATAAAGGTTATAGATTGGCGTATTGTTGAAAAAAGACTTTCAGAGTGAAATTTATCTTTTCATTTTTCTGATTTCAATTAACTCTTTTATCTTTCCGTTTTCCATTGTAAGAGAGATGTTAAATTTATCAGTGTTGGCTGTTCTGTGAGTTGCAAATAACACGGTCATTTCATTACTGCTTCCCTCAATATATTTGAAGAGCGAGCTTATTATTCTTCTTTCTGTCAGTACATCTACATTAGCAAAAGCATCATCAAGTATAAGTATTTTTGGTTTTTTAATCAGAGCTCTTGCAAGGGCAAGTCGCTCCTTCTGTCCGCCAGATAACTTTGTTCCTTTCTCTCCAACTATTTCATCAAGTCCATTCGGAAAATCCTCCGCTCTGAAGTTAGAGATTTCAAGATACTTTTTAATTTCTTCTTCCTCTGAACTATTCCCATCTTCTACACCGTAATACACAAGTATATCTTTGCCTATCTTGATGTTTTCTCTTATTGTTGTTGAGAAGAAGAAATTTTCCTGAAGTACTGCGGAAATTTTGCTCTTATATTCAAACAGGGGGATTGCCAAAATATCTTTCCCTCCGAGGAAGATTGTGTTTTCAGGGGGGTCATAAAGGCGAAGAATAAGGTTGAGAAGGGTTGTTTTGCCTGAACCTGTTTTCCCTTTAATGATGACTTTGCTCCCAAATGGAATATATAAGTTTACATCTTTCAGTATTCCATAGGAAAGATTTTTTATCTGTATATCATAATTTTCTTTCTCTTTCTGATCCTTTGTATCTTCTGTCATTTTTCCATTTTCTCTGACTTTAAAATTTTGATTTTTTGTCTGAAATAGAGTTTTGGGAATTTTATCTGTGATGGTTTCAGTTTCTTGCTGGTTTATTTTCTCTTTCTCTTTATTGTTGTGGTTTGAGTTTAGAAAATCTATTTCTTCAATGTTTTCAATTTCTTTTTCTTGATCTCTTATTCTTTTTACTCTATATAGTGATGATATACCTTTTTGTATTATTGTCACGAGGTATCCGATTGCCATAGCAGGCCATATAAGGGTTAGCTGATATGCGATAAACCCTGCAAGTGTTCCTTTTGTTATTGAACCATCTATAACCATTTTTCCACCAACCAGAAGCACAATCACAAGAGATACTTCTGCAAGGAAGAAGTTCGCAAGATCAAATTTAGCTCTTTCTTTCGCAAGAAGCAGATTCACTTTTCTGTAATCTGCACAGTAATTTTCAAATTTTTTCTCTATGTTATTCTCTATTGCGAAGTTTTTTATTATCTTTATTGAGGAAAGTTTTTCCTGAGCAAAATCTGAAATAAGCGAAAGTTTGTTCTGAACATTTTCAGACAAAATAAATATCTTTTTCTGAAAGGTCACAACAGATAGGGTTATGATGATTAAAGGTATAAGTGATACGAGCGCGAGTTTATAGTTTATGAGGAATTCTCCTATTAAGCTGAAGGCAAAGACGGGCATGAGGTGAGCGATTATCATTCCGCCAAAACCGAGCATTGTTCTTATGTTTTCAACATCATTTATTATAACAGATGATATTTTCCCGGTTCCTTCTCTGTCAAAAAAATGTGTTTTGGTAAACATAACGGATCTGAAAACATCATTTCTTATATCTCTTTCGACAAGCCGTCCTGTTCTGACGATTATTATTCTGCCTATGTAAAGCAGTATGCTTCTTAGAACACCTGCTCCTGCTACCGAAATCCCTACTAATGCGATAAAATCTTTTGTTGTTCCCTTTTCAAGAGCTTCTATTCCTCTTTTTATGAGTGCGGGAATAATAGCTGAAAGTACTGCTGACGATACTGTGAATAAAAACCCTGCTATATATCTCCTGATATATTTTCTTATGAATTTCCAGAGGAAAGAAATTGTTTCAAGAAAAACAGGATATAGATTAGTCGTTTCTAAATCCAGAGTTTCTGAACTTTCAGCTTTTGATTCCGAATTTCTTTTTTCATCATCTTTTATTTTCAAGTTTCTGTTTCCCTTCTCTTCTTCGGTCATTGCAGATTTACCGTATTTTTCCTGATATTCAAAATTTTCAGAATTTCAAATAAAGTTAATGATTTTTTGTGCCTTTTAGTTAAGGGTAAATTTTTTGTTTTTTGATAAAGCTTTTGTTCTGACTTTATTGTTAAAAAAAACATGCTTGAGCCAGATATAACCTTTATATATAGCTTTATAATATTTATCTTTGCATATTTGCTTATCTCTCGGATTCTTATCAGACCGCTGTCGGAGAAATTTTTTGAATACTCCGAAGAGATAAAAAAGAACGAAGAAGAAGCAACTAGACTTTTTGAAAAAGCAAAAGAGCTAGAAGAGGAAGCAGAAAAAATATTAGAGGAAGAGAGAGAAAGAGCTGTAAAGTTTTTCAGAGAAAAAATAAACGAAGCAAATAGAAAAGCAGAGGAAATCAGAAAAGAAGCAGAGGATTTTTTCCATAAAAAATTAGATGAAGAGTTGAGCAAGCTTGAAGAAGAAAAGAAGAAAATTATGAGTAAGATTCCTGAGATCGCTGAAAAACTATCCGATGAGATAAAACTAAAAGTTTTAGGGAGGTAGAAGCAAGCTATGGAAGGGCATGGAGGAGATTTTTTTCATACTCTTATTTTCACAGCAATAAACTTTGTCATTTACTCTATCATACTTGCCAAATTTGTTTTCCCTAAATTGAAATCTTCTCTTGAGCAAAGAGAATTATCAATGAGGAAGGAATTAGAGGAATCTCGTATGAAACTTCGGTCAGCTCAGGAAAAATATGCTCTTGCTCTTCAGAGAAGAAAGAAAGCAGATGAGGAGAAGATGAAGATAAAAAGAGAATTTGAAGAGCTCGCAAGAAAAGAGTATGAAAAAATAGTAGATTCATCTAAGAAGTTTGCGGAGAGCAAGATTCAGGAGTTAAGCGCTCTGATAGAAGCAAAAACCAAGGAGTTGAAAAAAGAGCTTGAAAGCTACGCATTAGCGGTTGCCGTTGAGCTTGCAAAACAGAAAATAAAAAGAGAAAAAACACAGGAAGATGAAAAAAGATTTCTCTCACTTGCAATAGAAAAAATAAAAAATATGAAAAATTGAAGGTATAGTTTTATGATAGCTGAAAAATACGCAAGAGCTTTGGTTATTGCAGGAAAAGAGACCCAAGAGCTAGACAAAATCTACCAAGATATGAAAATTTTTCAGGAGCTTTTTTCTTCTGAATCTGTAAAGTTTGTTATAAGTTCTCCTTCTTACTCTCGTCAGAGAAAATTGGACTTTATATCCTCAATAGTAAGAGATAAAAATTTCTCTCCAATCACAGAAAACTTTCTCAAACTCGTGATAAAAAAAAGAAGAGAAACATTTTTAGATGATATTATAAGATATTTTTTTCTTTTCTACTATAATGAGAAGAACATAGAAAAGGTATATATTATTTCAGCTTCTCAACCAGATGATAAATGGTTAGATGAATTGAAGAAAGCTTTAGAGAACTCTCTCAAAAAAGAGGTTGAAATTGAGGTAAGAGTTGATGAAAGTTTGATAGGGGGATTTGAGATAATGGGGAATGGATGGAGAGTTTCATCATCTGTAAAGAGTTTTCTTTCTTCTATACAACAGTTGGAAACAAAATAGCGATGTTTTAAATTCACCAAACCTTCGCTATTACTTCTCCGCCTACTTTTAATTTTTTGGCTTTTACACTGCTCATTACTCCCTGAGGTGTTGAAAGAATAAGTATTCCTGTTCCTCCAAACACAGGTTTTAGCTCCTTTGCTTTTATGTAAATTCTCCTTCCCGGTTTTGATATGCGTTGAATACCTCTTATTACAGAAATTTTTGTTTTTGGTTCTGGGAAGAAGTATTTCAGGATTATTTTGAGCTTTCCACTCTTTCCTTCTGGGATTATTTCATAATCTTTTATAAATCCCTCTTCTTTGAGAACTGATGCAATTTGAATTTTTAACCTTGATGCTGGCACAACTATTTCATCTTTTTTTACCGCCAATGCGTTCCTTATTCTTGTCAGCATGTCTGCTATGGGATCGGTTATCATACTGCTTAATTCACCTCCTTTCTACCAAGAAGCTTTTCTTACTCCGGGTATATCTCCCCTCAGAGCCAGTTCTCTGAAACACATTCGGCAGAGTTGAAAGAACCTTATAAAGCCCCTTGGTCTTCCGCACTTCAAACATCTGTTTCTTTTTCTTACCTTGAACTTTGGTGTCTTGAATATCTTCTGTTTATCTGCTGCTGTTGGCATAATATATGCTTTTTTAATTTACAATTCTCTCGATTTCTTTTTTTCAATTTTTTTATTTTTAAATTTTAGTTATGCCAACAGAAAAGGTAAATGTGGGAAAGTTCAATATCTCGGTAAGGATAGAAGGAGAAGGCAAGAAAGGAGATATAATGCTTATTCACTGTCTTGGACTTTCAAACAGGGTTTTTGATTACCAAGCTAAATTTTTGGCTGAGCTTGGGTGGAGAGTTTTCCTTCCAGATGTGAGATGCCATGGTGAATCAGATAAACCGGAAGACGAATGCAATATATATGACCTGACGCAAGATATAGAGATCGTAATAAAAAAAATAGGTATAAAGAAGCTTTACGCACTCGGTGGTATATCTATGGGGGGAATGATATCTATGCGTCTTGTTTTAAGGAATCCTAACCTAACAGATAAACTCATACTTATGGGAACATCTGCTGATGAAGACCCAGGAAAAGAAAGATTTATGCCTATGATTCTCAACCTCCTTCAGACCGTGAAAAACGAAAAAGATCCCGAAGTCCTGAGAGAAAATTTCAAAAATGCTGCCGAATATGTTGTTCGTCTATGCTTTTCTCCTCAATACCTTGAAAAAGATAATAACTTTGATTTCTGGGTTTCAGAAGCTCTTAAATCGCAGGGATTAGGTGCTATATATGTTTCAAAAGCAGTTATTGAAAGAGATAGCATAATAGATAAAATTTCTTCTATAAATGTTCCGACCCTTATTATGGCTGGAGCTAATGATATGGCTGTTCCCGTAAGAGAATCTGAAAAGATTGCTCAGAGGATTAAAAAAAGTAAGCTCATCATTTTTGACTCCGCTCCTCACATTTTTACGCCTGAAATTCCAGATAAGGTGAATGCCGAGATGGAAAGGTTTCTCTCCTCAAAAGATTAGAGAATCAGAAAATCGTGAAAAACAGATTTGAAATCTTTATCAATCTTTCAGATGTATAATACAAATTTTCCTCAAGGGAAGGATACGGTTCGTTATATCCAGAACATTCTCAAATCAAGGAAAGATATTCGCTATCTTTTCAACTCTATTGCTGACTTTTATGAGACGGTCAACAAGATTTTATCTTTGGGACTTGATGGAAGATGGAGAGATAAAGTTTCAAGTTTTGCTGAAGGTGTTACACTTGATATAGCATGTGGAACGGGAGAAATGACTTATAGAATAAGCTGCAATTCAAAGGTCAATTATGTTATAGGATTAGATGTAAGCGATAAAATGATAAGATGGGGATTAAAAAACAAAAATTTTTGCTCAAGGTTTAATTTTGTAGTTGGAGCCGGAGAGTTTTTGCCGTTTAAAGATAACACATTTGACTCAGTTTCTGTTGCGTTTGGAATAAGAAATTTTGAAGATAGAGCATCTGCTCTGCAAGAGATAAAAAGAGTTCTGAAAAATAATGGGTATTTCCTTATTCTTGATACTTTCAGACCAAAAAGTAAAACTTTGACTATATTATATAAGGTTTACCTTTATGCTATACCTCACATCACAAAGTTTCTTGTCGGAAGGTTTGAAGAATACCTCTATATGTCCAAAAGTATTTTGAATTATATGACAACTGATGAATTTGCTGAATTTCTATCAAAAAATGACTTTTTTATTGAGAAAATTTCTGATATGACTTTTGGCATCGTTTCTTTTGTGTTAGCAAGGAACAGAAAATAAATTTACTCCTTTTTATGTCTATGCATATTGTGAGTGGAAAATCCGCTTTACAAATTCCTTACCTCTTGAAAGTTCAAGCATTCTTATAAGTGGTACTCTTGCTCTCTCTATTATATCCTCAGGCACTTCAATTTTGTACTTCATTTCCTTTAAGGATTGAAGGACATCTTGAATTCTTATTGATTTCATGTTCACGCAAGTTTTAGGACTTCCAACAGATAAAATAATCTTATCAGGGTTTTCTCTTCTTATTCTTTCCACAAGTCCTTCTTCTGTTGCTATAGCGATTTTTTTGTGCTTTGTTTCTCTTGCAAACCTCACCATACCACCTGTTGAGAAAACCTCATCTGCTAGGTCTATCACCTCTGGTGAGCACTCCGGATGTACCACTATTACCGCATCTGGGTGATTTTCTCTTACTTTCTTTATATCTTCTGGTCTAAATCTGTGATGGACATTACACCATCCATCCCACGTTATTATTTTTTGGTCTGTAAATCTCTGAACATAAAGCCCTAAGTTCCTATCTGGTATGAAAAGAACTTCTTTTGAGTTTACAGATTTGACTATTTGGACTGCGTTAGCAGAAGTACAACATATATCACTTTCTGCTTTCACTGCTGCGTCTGTGTTTATATAGCAAACAACTGGTCTGCCGGGATACTTTTCTTTAAATTTTCTCAAAGCAGATATGTTTATCATATCTGCCATAAAGCATCCTGCTTCAAGACGGGGAAGAAGAACTGTTTTTTCAGGAGATACGACCTTAACTCCCTCTGCCATAAAATGAACTCCGCAAAATACGATAAGGTTTTGGGGACTTTCAGCAGCTTTTATAGCGAGTTCAAGAGAATCTCCAACAAAATCTGCTATCTCCTGAATTTCGGTTAGCATATAGTTGTGAGCTAATATCAGAGCTTCGTTCTCTTTTTTGAGTTTGATTATCTCTTGTTGGATTTCTTTTATATCAATATTTTTCTCCTCTTTGTGTTTCAGGAAAAGGTTAGATAGGTTTTTCCACTTTTCTGCATATCCTTTGCTTTTGAAAATCTCCCTTGCGTACTGAACCTGCTCTTCTGTGAGAAGCGGCTTGATTTTTTCGTTGTCTTTGATTTCCTTTGCTTCCTCTTTCCCTTTTGCTTCTTCTCCCATATTCTTATTATATTAATCACATTCTTTTTTCTGCTTATAAATTCCTGCTTTGATTGTCTTTCAAGTATTTTTATTTTGGAATTTCTGAAAGTATGTGCTTAAATAAATAACGAAGAGACATCAATTTCTCTTCCTATTATAAGTTCTATGTTTTTTTCTTGGGCTTTTTCACGGAGAAATTCAATCACTTCTTTTGTTGCAAACTCCACAGAGAAAAACTTCATAAATATCTTCTTCCCTGTTAATTTCTCTGCTGATCTCGCTGCTAACTCAAGCTTCTCTATCTTCTTCTCCGCTTCTTCAATGCTTCTCAAACTCAAACTTGTTTCAGCAACAATCAACGGATCATCGCAAAAAACATCAACTTCTTTGTAGCCATCAACGGGTAAATTCACATGAGTTCTTATATCTGCATCTATTCCTTTTTGTTTGAGTATATATTTTATAACAAATGCGGTGTAGAACTCAAAACCAACACCTACTGCGTACTTTAACTCTTGAAGGGCGACCATAAGCCATCTGATAACTCTCTGATTTTCTTCCCATTTTTTATTGTTCTCCTCCCATCTCCTATTATTCTCTTCACATCTTTTATTGTTTTCTTCCCATCTTCTGTTATTCTCTTCCCACCTTTTTTCGTTTTCCTTCCATCTTTCTTCTGATAGTTTTACGAACTCGTTGAAATCTTTCCTCAACTGTCTTATTTCATCAATTATCTCCTTATATCCTAAAAGACCCATAACCTCATATCTGAATTCCTCATCTTTTTTGAGTAGTTCCAAGAAGCTTTTTTGAGGTTCTCTCTATGGTTTTTTGAGTTTTTCTTCATTTTATTTTAAAAATATTAGTTTTGAGAATTTAGATTTTGTGTTTTTGATGGAATTATATTCCGATTTTGAGTATTATTTCGTCTGCAAGGTTTTCAAAATCTCTTTTAGCTATTGAATCTTGTTCGAGGTCGAATACTGATGCTGAGTAGCTCTGAGCTCTATCTATTTGTGGGTCTTTTCGTATAACGGTTTTAGAGACAAGTTTTCCGAGTTTAGATTTTAATTTTTCAAGTAATTCTTTTGACTGTGGTGTTTCTTCATACATATTCGGAACGAAAGCGATTATTGCAGGGGAGTATTTGAACACTTTTTTTGTCTGTGAGATTATTTTCAGGGTTGAAGCTGCTCCTACTAATCCTAAATAAGAGAGTAAGACAGGAATTATGACTCCTTCTGATGCGAGAAGTATGTTTATCGTGATAAGTTCAAGAGATGGTGGAGAATCAATGATTATAATATCAAAGTCGTTTTTTATTTTTTGTATTGCGTTCCTCAACTTTATGTGTCTTTGGGGGTCCTTTGCTACGGTTATTGTGAAGTCAGCAAGAGACCAGTCAGAAGGAATAATAAAAAGGTTTTCTATTCTTGTTTTTGAGATGAAATCGTAGGGGTTTTTATCTTTTGTGAGCAATTCAAGAACTCTTCCAGATTTTTTCTCCGAGCCGAGAACTTTATGAACATGTCCTTGTGGGTCCATATCTACAATAAGCACTTTGTACTCTTTTTTCGCCAGGTATAGGCTTAAATTCGTTGCTATTGTTGTTTTACCTACTCCTCCTTTTTCAGAAAATATCGCAATAACTTTCATGGTGATTTATTTCATTTCTCCCAGCTTTTATTTTTATCTTTTTAAATCCTTTTTATCTTAAATTAGTTTATCGCAATAGCATATAGAATTTTTGATTAAGATTTATTTGTTAGAGTTTTTTAGTTTTTTGGAAAAAATTTTTCAGAGATTTTTGTAATTAAAATTTGTTTTCAAGGAGGGGTAAGGTGTGAAAACTAACGGCAAGAAGAAGATAGAGCTTACAGATGAGATGATAATAAGGTATTCAAGGCAGATAATTTTGGATGAGGTTGGAGGTGAAGGGCAGAAAAAACTCCTCTCTGCAAGCGTTTTCATCGCAGGAACAGGAGGACTTGGTGTTCCTGCTGCAATGTATCTTGTAGCAGCTGGGGTCGGAAGGGTTGCTATTGCTGACTTTGATAAAGTAGACCTCTCTAATCTGCAAAGACAGGTCTTATACTATACAGAAGATGTTGGGAAACCAAAGGTAGAGGTTGCTGCTGAAAAACTCAGAAAATTAAATCCCGATGTAGAAGTTGTGCCAATAAATGAAAAAATAAACGCTTCAAATGTTATGGACCTTATCAAAGATTACGATATTGTGCTTGATGGCTCAGATAATTTTTCTGCAAGATATGTTATATCTGATTCTTGTGTTATTTTGAAAAAGCCATATGTTTACGGAAGCGTTCTGAGGTTTGAAGGACAGGTTTCAACATTTATTTCAACCGAAGGTCCTTGCTACCGCTGTCTGTATCCTTCTCCACCTCCTCCGGGTATGATGCCTTCATGTCAAGAAGCAGGGGTTTTAGGAGTTGTTCCGGGGATAATAGGACTTATTCAGGCAAATGAGGTTTTAAAACTTATACTTGGGAAGGGAAATCCGCTTATCGGTAAACTTCTTGTGTTTGATGCATTGAATACGGAATTTTCTATATACTCGGTGAGAAAAAGAAGAGATTGCCCCGTGTGCGGAGAGAATCCAACAATAACTACGCCAGAAGATATTGAGGAGTGGTGTAGTGTTAATAACCTTGCTATGTGAAAATTTTCTGTTAAAATTTTTTCTTGTTTTTCCACCTAATAAATCTTTTAAATTTCTTTGAAGTGTTAAAAATACAAGGAGGGGTTGTTTCTGATGTATGAAATTGAAGAAACAGAGTACTTTGAAAGAATAAAAAGAGAATCAAACGAAAAGAAGAGGTTAGCTCTCAATCTTTTTAGGTCTTCATGTGGAGTTGGCTTTGTAGCAGATATAAAAGGAGTAAGATCAAGAGAGGTAGTTGAAATAGGAATAAGGTCTGTAAAAAACCTTGTCCACAGAGGTGCTGTATCTTCTGATGGAAAAACAGGTGACGGAGCCGGGATACTCACTCAAATTCCTCTCAAAATAGTCAAGAAGGAACTTGAGAAAAGGGGTTTTAAAGATATTGATCCCGAGAAAGTTGCGGTTGGTGTCTTCTTCCTCCCAAAAGATGAAGAGAAAAAGAATTTTATCATTGAGCTCTCAGAGAGCTTTGCTAAGGAGCTCGGATTCAAACCCCTGTTCTGGAGAGATGTGCCGTGCGATGATTCAGCTCTTGGTCAAATAGCTCTTGAATCTAAACCAGATATAAAGCACCTTTTTTTGGAGTATGACGGGAAAGATTGGAAAAAGGAAGAAAGAAAACTTTATCTTCTTAGGAAATTCATAGAGAAAAAATCAAGCGAGAGAAAAATAGATCTATATATTCCATCTATATCTGCTAAAAAAATCGTTTATAAGGGGCTTTTTGTTGCTACTCAAATAGATAATTTCTATCTTGACCTAAAAGATAAAGATTATGAGTCAGCAATATGTATTTTTCATCAAAGGTACAGCACAAATACTCATCCTCACTGGTTTATAGCTCATCCTTTCAGGTTCCTTGCTCATAATGGTGAGATAAACACTTTGCTTGGCAATATAAACTGGACTTATGCAAGAGAGAAATCTATCAGACCAAATTCTGTTTGGTCAAAGGATGAGTTGGAGATAATAAAACCAATAATATGGCGAGGTGGAAGCGATTCATCTATGATGGATAATGTTTTGGAGTTTCTCTACTTCTCTGGTAAAGAGCTTCCAGAAGCTATGAGCATTATGGTTCCAGAACCATATGAGGTCGTTCTTGATATGCCAGAAGATATAAGGTCTTTTTTTGAGTTCTACGATTTATTTTTTGAGCCGTGGGATGGTCCAGCTGCTATTGCCTTTTCAGATGGAATTGGAGTAGGAGCTTGTCTTGATAGAAACGGTCTCAGACCTGCAAGATTTATAATAACAAAAGACGATAAAATTATACTCTCATCGGAACTCGGGGCTTCTGAAATAAAACCTGAAAGAATAAAGTATATAGATAGACTTGGGCCAGGAAAGATGATCTTTTTAGACACTCACGAGGGTAAGCTGTATTTTAACGATGAGATAAAAAGAGAGATCGCGAAAAAGAATCCTTACTCTGCATGGGTGCAGAAAGTTAAAAAACTATCTGTGAAAATAGAAAAAGATAATTTTGCATCATTAGACGAAAACGAACTTTTAAGAAAACAAAAGGTCTTCGGCTATACAGAGGAGGATATTGAAAGGTTCATAAAAGAGATGGCAATTTATGGTAAGGAAGCTACATATTCTATGGGAGACGATATACCCCTTGCGTTTATGTCAGCTTTTCCAAGAAACCTCTTTTCTTACTTTAAACAGAGATTTGCTCAGGTCACAAATCCCCCAATAGACCCTTACAGAGAAAGTATAGTTATGTCTATATCTGTGACAATAGGAGAAAGGGAATATGATATTTCTCAGAGCAGAAATTACGAGGAACTTATTCGTCTTGATACTCCCATAATAACCGACGAGATATTAGAAAAACTCAAATCCTATCTGCCATACAAAGTGTTTGATACAACTTTTTATGTGAATGATAAAACATCTTTGAGGAAAAGGTTATTTGAAATAGTTAAAGATGTAGTTGAGTCGGTCAGAGATGAAGGAATTAAACTTATTATACTTTCAGATAGGGAAGCCGGTAAAGATGGCAAGGCGGTTATTCCCTCTTTGCTCGTTGTAGGAGCGGTTCATCAGGAGCTTATCAGAAATGGGCTCAGGTTGAGGGCATCAATAATCGCCGATACCGGTGAGCCAAGAGAAGAGCATCACTTCGCATGTCTTTTGGGATATGGAGCTGACGCTATTTTGCCATACCTCGCCTTCGCTACCGCATATTTCCTGAAAGAAGAACACAGAGGAAAAGAGTTAGATGCCTCCGATAGACTCAAATTCGTAAAAAATTATAAATCCGCTGTTGAAAAAGGAATAAAAAAGATAATGTCTAAGATGGGAATTTCTGTCCTGTCAAGCTACAGAGGTTCGCAGATATTTGAGGTTTTCGGGATAAAAGATGAAGTTGTTGATTTTTGTTTTACAGGAACTCCTAACTGGTTTGGGCAATTCGGGGTGGGATACGAGGAAATCGCTCAGGACTATATAGAGTTTTTTAAGTGGTCGCAAGATAATTCCCCAAGGCTTCCAAATCTCGGGTTTTTCAAATTCATAAGAGATAAAGAGTATCATGAGAAAAACCCTTATGTTTTCAGACCACTTCACAAATTTACAGAGACAGGAAAAAAAGAGTTTTATCTTGAATTCACAAAAGCTGTTCAGACAAGATACCCTACCAAGATAAGAGACCTTATTGATATAAAACCTCTCGGTCAGCCGGTTCCTATTGATGAAGTTGAGCCGGTGGAAAAAATCATAAAAAGGTTCTATGTTTCTTCAATGTCTTTCGGAGCTCTCTCACCAGAAGCTCACGAGACGCTCGCGATAGGTGTTAATAGAATTGGAGCTAATATGGGAAGCGGGGAAGGGGGAGAAGACCCGAGAAGGTTTGAACCATATGAAAATGGCGACTGGGCAAATACTACTATGAAGCAAATCGCGTCTGGCAGGTTCGGGGTGACAACTGAGTACGCTGTAAATTGCAGAGAACTTGAAATTAAAATAGCGCAGGGAGCAAAACCAGGAGAAGGGGGACAACTCCCCGGAATAAAAGTCACAGAGACCATCGCTCGTATAAGAAGAACTCTTCCAGGAATAACTCTTATCTCTCCTCCGCCTCATCATGATATATACTCAATAGAAGACCTCTCTCAACTTATATACGACCTCAAAAAGGTCAATCCTCGTGCAAGGGTTTCTGTAAAGCTTGTTGCTGAAACAGGAGTGGGAATTATAGCATCTGGTGTCGCAAAGGCATATGCTGATACAGTTCATATAGCCGGTCATGATGGCGGAACCGGTGCGTCTCCCGCGAGTTCAATAAGAAATACGGGAATACCGTGGGAGCTTGGGCTTATTGAAACGCAAGCCATACTTATCTGGAACAACCTCAGAGATAAGGTCAGAATAAGAGTAGATGGTGGAATCCTGAACGGATGGGATATAGTCAAAGCTGCCGTTCTTGGGGCAGACGAGTATGGATTCGGAAGCTCTGCAATGATAGCTATTGGTTGTATTATGGCTCGTCAGTGTCATCTCAATACGTGTCCTGTTGGTATTGCCTCGCAGAATGAAGAACTCAGAAAGAAATTTCCGGGTTTCCCTGAAAGAATAGAAAGATATTTTATAGCGGTTGCAGAAGAGGTGAGAGAGATTCTTGCATCTCTTGGAGCTCGCTCCCTATCTGAAATAATAGGAAGAATAGACCTTATAGTTTCTCGTGATTTAAAGCTTCCAAAGTTATCCTCTCAAATTGATGCTGCATCATACTTAAAGAGAGTTTTCTTAAATATAGCGCAGGGTGGGGAAAATCCTTTTATCGTTGATATACCAGATACTGATAGAGCTGAAGAGCATGAGAAGATGAACAACGAACTGAAAAATTTCTTGCTTTCAAGACCCATATCTAACATAAGCGAAAGAAATGATAGACCTGAAAGTGATTATGAAGATCTTAACAAAAGAATAGTTGAGGATGCTTGGGAAAAACTTGAAAGAGGAGAGAAGGTAAAACTTTCATACAAAATCAGAAATATTCACAGAAGCGTTGGAGCTACTCTTGCTGGAATGATAGCCAAAAAGTGGGGGGATGGGCTGTGCATAAAAAAAGGTCTTGAACCAAGAACCGTTGAGATAGAGTTTGAAGGGTTTGCTGGACAGAGCTTCGGCGCCTTCCTTACAAAAGGAATGAAATTTATCCTCAAAGGTATCGCAAACGATTATCTTGGGAAAGCGCTCTCCGGCGGAGAAATAGTTGTCATACCTCCCTTGAAAAATGTCCTTGCAATAGGTAATGTGTGTATATACGGGGGTACGGGAGGGTACCTTTTTGTTGCAGGGAAGGCGGGGGAAAGATTTGCGGTGAGAAACTCAGGGGTCTTTGCGGTTGTAGAGGGGGCAGGAGACCACTGTATGGAATATATGACAAACGGTATATGTGTTGTTCTTGGTGAGGTGGGAAAAAATCTCGGAGCTGGAATGTCGGGAGGCATAGGATATGTGATTGGTTCTCCTTTACTCAAAGATCACATAAACTCAGAGTGGGTCTTTCTGAAAAAAATAGAAGATGAAATTGAATATAAGGTTTTTGAGACACTTTTGCTCATACATCAAACAGAAACTGGCTCAGATCTTCCCCAAAAAGTTATCAAAGATATAGATAATGTTTATATAGTCGTTCCAAAGGAATTTCAGAAGCATATATCACTTTTCCTGAAAAATGCTCTTGAAAGGTTGAACCAGGATTTTCAGGAGTATCTTAGAGCAGATAGAAACCTTCAAAGGTAGTTTTGAGAAAATGAGAAAAACTTCAAATTTGTCAGATTCTCGTTTGAAAGGTCTTGTGAAGAAAATGAGAGAATGCGGAGAAATTCTCTTTCTCAAGGGGCTAGTAGATACGAGGTCTGGCAATGCAAGTGTGCGCATAGGGGATAAAATTCTCATAAAAAAAACCGGAAGCTCTATGCCATTTTTATCTCAAAAAGATGTAATTTTATTGCCACTCTACCGTGAGACAGAAGAAGATATTATAGCGTCGTCAGACCTTAAACTTCACAGGATGATATATATTGAGGCGGAAAGAAAAAATAAAGATATATCTGCTGTTCTCCACTGCCACATGCCTGAAGCGGTTTCTCTCTCGTTCTTTTTTGACAAGATAATTCCAGAGGACTATGAATCAAAACTGTTTATCAAAGAGATAAATTTTTCTGATTACGAAAGAGTTCCTGAATTTATAGCCGAGTTCAAAATATGTGTTGTTAAAGGACATGGTGTTTTCTGCGGTGGCAAAGATTTTGATGAAGCTCTATTTATAACTCTTATGGCTCATAACTCTTTGAGAATTTTTATGATGAACACTATTTTGAGAAAGATCATCTCGTGATTTCATAATTTCTACTCAAAAAATAACTAAAAAACTTGAAAGCTCTTCATTTGAAGAGTATATTTTAACTTATGTTTGAGGAGATAGTTGAGGGTTTTGTCAAGGGAGAAAAAAGAGCCCTTTCAAAAGCTATAAGTTTTGTTGAAAGATTTCCAGATAAAGCACACCTGCTTATATCTGAAATATCAAAAAAAACAGGAAGAAACCTTATTTCAGAAGATATATACATTCTTGGAATAACTGGTCCGCCCGGAATAGGCAAAAGCACTCTTGTATCACAGCTTTTAAAGAGAATAAAAGGCGGAGTTATTCTTTGCGACCCATCATCAGTCAAAGTTGAAGGTGGGGCAATATTAGGTGATAGAATAAGAATTCATATTGAATCTTCCTCATCAGAGGAAAACGGAGGAAAAAACGGAGTGTTTATAAGAAGTATAGGAACAAGAGGAGAAAAAGGAGGTATATCAGTAAATACGAACGATATAATTAATCTCTATATACTTTTTGGATTTAAAAATATAATAATTGAGACAGCCGGAACAGGGCAAACCGAGACGGAAATTTCAAAGATTGCAGATACAGTTATTCTGGTATTATCTCCCGAGAGCGGAGATGAAATTCAGTTTATGAAAAGTGGCATTTTAGAAATAGCAGACATAATAGTTCTCAACAAAGCCGATAGACCGATGGCTGATAGGATTTATAATGAGATACGAATAGCATTAGATACCGCTCATATGGTCATGAGTGGTATAGGTAAAGATATTAAGTGGAAACCCCCTATCATAAAAACAATAGCAAAAGATGGAGTTGGAATAGATGAACTTATGCTTGCCATAGAACAGCATAAGGATTTCTTGAAAAACTCAAATTATATCCTTGAAAAAAGAAAGGAAAGGGTTGAACGTGATTTTGTAAGTGGGCTTACCAAAAAGATATTTGAAGTTCTTGAAAATCTACAAATATATAGGAAAGTTAGAAATGAAGTTCTTGAAGGTAAAAAAGACCCATACTCCGCAATAGAAGAAGTTTATAAATTTATTTCTCAAAAGATGAGCTAATAGATATACCTATAAGAAATACACCTATTGTGATTACTATTGAGAAAGATAACCTTGAAAAAAATCTTCTCTCTCCAAGTATGAGTCGAGCAAGTATTACTGAAAAAACAACACTTGTTCTCTTCAAAGCAATCATGTATCCTGCTTCTATTTTTGATATAGCTAAAAAGTGTGTTATTACAGCTAAAGCTGTTGTTATTCCTAAAAGAACTGTGAGCTTTGAAATTTTTATTGACTCCTTTATTTTCTCTTTCCCGTATATTTTATATATAAGAACAAGCATAACAGATGTTGAAAGATACATATATGTGCTTCCGAAAAATAGCGGATCTATCTTTGTTGAGAGGTATCTTCCTATTATTGATGTGATAGAGTATATTGTTGCAGACGTTATCATCAGGAAGGCGGATTTTAAGTTTTTTTTGTTCTCAGAGCGAGTTAGCGCAAAACTTCCAACTGATATAATCATGATTCCTATTATTCCTAAAAAAGAATATCTTTCACCTATGAGAATCGGAGAGAAAATCGGTATCAGAGCAGGAGTTATTGCCTGAAACTGTAAAGCGTAAGATGCTTCCCCTATCTCCAGCGACTTCAAATAAAGGTAAGCTGATAATACTTCAAGAATAGAGCTGAAAAAGTAAAGTAATGCGGTTTGTGAATCTATTTTTTGAATCTCGTTTTTTTTCATCACGAATGGTATGAGAAAAGGAAGGACAAATATCCATCTTACTATCAGGGCAGAAACTGAATCCTTCTTCTCTCTTTCCATAAACAGTTTGCTTATTATGTCTGAAAAAGCTGTGAGGAAACCACAAAGTATTGCTACTCCCAAAAAAATCATCAAAAAAGTAAAATAAAGATCTGCTTTGTAAATCTCAAATTTTCACCAAGTTTATCTTGCCGATCTCAAAGGAGTTAAAAGTGCTTTTTGATGAGTAAAATTTAATTTGTGGAGTGTTTTGTTTTTTCTCACATTAATAAAAATTGAAAATATATCTTATTTTAAGTTAGGAAACTTTATAAGGTTATCTATTGAGGTTTCTCAGAAATCTGATTTTAATTTTTCAGCAGAAAAAAATGCTGTCAAGATGATGTTTAAAGAACCTTTGATTCTTGGCAAAAACAATTATGCTCATAAAAAGAAAGCTATACCATTTAGGATGATCGTGAAAGGAAATGAAATGATTTTTATATTTGAAGAAAATTTTTCCGTTGCAAGATACTTCGTTTTACCATTCCCTTACAAGATAATAATTGATGTAAGCTTCAATACATCAGACATAGAAGATATATTAACTGAGAGAGAGAAGAAAAGAAGACCTAAGATTGTTTTAGATGCAGGACACGGTGGAAAAGATCCTGGAACAACGCACTTTAATATCAGAGAGAAAGATATTACTCTTTCTTTTGTTAAGGAACTTGCTGATATAATTCGCAAAGACGGAAAATTTGAGCTTATTTTGACCAGAGATAGAGATGAATTTTTGAAGCTTGAGGAAAGGAGCGGTATAGCTAATTCAGTTGAGTGTGATGTATTTATATCTTTACACGTGAATTACACAAAGAAACCTATGGTTAGAGGTTTTGAAATATTTTACTTTTCAAAGAAATTTTCAAAATACGCTTTGCGTGTTGCAGAAAAAGAAAATGGAGTGAAGTTGAAAGAAGACGACATAGTTTTATTTGAGCTTTTTTCTTCTTATAAACAAGAGAATTCCAGAAAACTTGCTGATTTTTTGAAAGAAAGCTTAAAAGATGTGGGAGAAGTAAACAGAGTTGAAGGAGCTCCTTTTTATGTTCTCGCAGGAACCTTCTGTCCTTCTGTTCTCATAGAGCTGGGATTTATAAGTAATCACGAAGATAGAAGAAAACTCATCAGCAAAAGCTTTCGTAAAACCGTAGCGGAAAAAATATACGAAGGAATAAAAAGTTTTATCACTTATCAGCTGTCTTATCAGAACTCTTATCTTTGAAAGTTATCTCTATTTTCAGCTCCACTGCGGTATCAAGAATTATTCTTTTCATAAGTCCTACGAGGTCTACTGACCTTAAAAATGCTCTTAGCTCTTCTCTGAGAACAGAACTTATTGTCTGTCCGATTGTTTTTGATATGTTTGTTCCTTTTTCTGTGAGTGTTGTGAGGATGTTCCAGAGTGTAGGAAGGCGAAGGAGAAGATTTTTAAGTTCGTCGTAAATCTCTCTTTCACCGCTTTTTTTACTCTCTTCTTCCTTTTTCTGCTCTTTTTGTCTCCTTATCCTCATCATAACAAAATTTTATGAATTCCCTGAGGGTAATTCGTAAAAGAGAACGAGATTTAATTTTTGATAAGTCGCTTATTTTTTCTTGCCCATAAATTCATAATTTCACAGACTTTCATAATATCTTCTTCGGAGTGGAAAAAAGATATCGGTAAGCTTATCGTTGTATTATGAATTTCCTCGCTTATAGGAAATTCTCCTTTTATTATTCCTTTTAGTGCTTTTTGTCTGTGAGGTGGAACAGGGTAGTGTATAGCGGTTCCTATTCCATTTTCAAGCAAAAACTTTCTTATTTCATCTCTTTTTTTGTGCCTTACATTAAAGATATGATACACATCGTAGTAATCCGGATGAACTACTGGTTTTATGAATTCATCTGAAAGGTTTTCAAGATATATTTTGGCAAGTTTTCTTTTGTGCGAATTAATTTCATCAAGATATTTCAGTTTTACTCTTAAAAACGCTGCCTGAATTTCATCAAGTCGTGAGTTAAATCCTATGTAATCGTTATAATATCTTTCTTTCCAGCCGTAGTTTCTTAAAGCTTTTATTTTTTCTGCTAAATTTTCATCGTTTGTAACTATTGCTCCTCCATCTCCTAATGCTCCTAAATTTTTCGTCGGATAAAAGCTGAAGCAACCTAATATTCCGAATGTTCCGGCTTTTTTCTGTTTGTAACTAGCTCCGTGAGCTTGAGCGGAATCTTCAATAACATAAAGATTATACTTTTTCGCGATTGCAAGTATTCTATCCATATCACAGCACTTTCCGTAAAGATGGACAGCTATTATTGCCCTCGTTCTCTTTGTTATGTTTTCTTCTATTTTTTCCGGGTCAATGTTGTAAGTTCTTATATCTGGTTCTACAAGACGTGGTTTGTGTCCACATCTTATCACTGCTAAAATAGTGGCTACGAAAGTATTAGATGGAACAATTATCTCTGAACCTTTCGGAAGGTCTAAGCTTTCTATTGCAATAGTGAGAGCATCTGTGCCAGAGGCGACTCCTATACAGTATTTCACTCCAAGGTATTTTGCGAATTCTTCTTCAAATTTTTCCACGTTCTCTCCGAGAATATACCTCCCACTTTTAAGTACTTCTTCAAACACCCTTTTGTACTCTTCAAAGAACCTCTGGTTTGCCTTCCCAGAGTTCTCATACTCTATTTTTATTTCTGACATATTAGTGAGATTTAATTTATCTTTTTGAAAATAGACAATATAACTGATAATTTTGGTAAGAAGAAGAGTAAAATTTTTATTATGGTTGAGATATTGGCGGGAGCTAATATTATATTCCTTATTCTCATTATCGCATTTGCTATAAAGATGCGTCTTGACTTTGAAGAGCTAAAAAAGAATCAGGGGAAGCAAGAAAGAAATAGCGATTTAGAAAGAAAATTTGCCGAACTTGAGGGGCGTCTCATAACTCTTGAAGATAAAATTTTATCTTTGGAATACGATACAAAAGAGTTGAGAGAGAAGATAGCAGAGTTGAAGACAGTTATAACAGATATAAAAGAAAAAGCGAGCTCATTTATAAAATCTAAATCAGAAAGAGAAGTTAAGCCGGAGGTGGTACAAGATTTTTCATCTCACTTGAAAGTTGATAAATTCGGTGGAAATCAAAATATGAAAAATTATCAAGCTACTTCAGATATTGATGGTTTGGTCCTCAAATATGCAGAAGAAGGGAAAACAGAAGAAGAAATTGCGAATATTTTGGGTTTATCTTACGAGGAGATAAAGATTATTTTACGAATGAACACCGGTAGAAAAAAATGAATGAAAAGATTAAACTTAAATAGAGATTGATTTTAGTTAAAGATACGCACAAAAGCGTTTTTAGGAAGAGTTGATGATAGTGTTAAGAAAATTCCTCAAAAAGGTTTTCGGGAAAACTTTTTTTTGCTTCCCCTTTCTCTTCATTTTACATTACTCTGGTTTTTCTGATGTAAAGATAACTCATATAGGAATAAACCCAAAGCCCACTTTATCATATGTTTCAATCCATCTCGATTCTTCTGATTTCTCTTTTTCTTACAACAAGAAAGAAAACCTGATAGTTGTCGTAATTGATGCTAAAATCAGAACAGAAAGTAAAGTCGTTGAACCAAAAGATAAATTTATAAAGAAGTTAGCGTTAGTGCGTGGGGAGGGAGAAGAAGGTAAAGAAAAAGCTATCATTCAGATAATCTTGCGTGACCAGAATCTCGAGTGGAATGTAATAAGGTCAAGAAACGAAATAATAGTTTTTGTTGGGAAAAGCATTCCTTTTTATGAAAGGGACTTTGAAAAATATGTTTTTGAAGCGATCCGTTCAAGAAACTACTCAGCCATTGATAACTTCTTCATTATGGCTGGCTTAGGAGATGATAAAATAAAAGCTCTGGCTTATTTTGGTATTGCCGAACTACTTTTTAAGATGGGAGTAGATTCAAATTCAAGCTTTCTCCTTTATAGATCGTCTCTCTTTTATGGCATATCTGCAAATTTTTTTTATAATTTGGGCGATTGGCAAAATTACGCTATTTCGGTTTTCAAATCTTCAACCGCTTTGAGATGGGGAGGATTTTTCCTTGAATCAGCAGGAGTAGCTCAAAGAGCATTAGATAAAATTGAAAAGGTAAAACCAAAGATACCGCCGAAAATCTATCTTGAAATTTACTCATCTCTTTTGTGTTCCTCTTCTCTTGCATTAGTTGGTATGAATAAAGCCGGTCAAGCTTTTCTTTTTGTTCAGAACATCACATCAGATTTTTCGTCTTTCAAAGATGATGTGAAAGATTGTATATGGGCTTCTTTTGGGGCTGTTGAATATGAAAAGGGAAACTTTTACGATTCCGCTGAAAAATTCACTTATGTTTCAGAAAGGTTTCTGGTAAAAGACCCTGTCGCTTTGCCAAGATATGCTGATTCGCTTCTAAAAATAAATAATCTTGAACTCGCCAGAAAATACTTTATAATTATGACACATCACCCACTATATGAGGTGAAGGCAAAAGGTTATATAGGCGCTTTCAAAGTGTTTTTACAAGAAGGAAGAAGAGATATGGCAATAAGATATATATATAAAGCTATTGATGAGTTTCCGGGAAGTTTCTGGGAGGTAAGAGCAAGATTGCTTGCCGTCCAGAACAGAGATAAACTAAAAAACTTTTACTCCGCTCTTGCAAAAAAATCTATTCCGAAAGATGACCCATTGTATTTCCCAGAAGAAAATCTCAGATTTATTATTTCATCTTTTTTAGTTCCTGAAAGTCAAATTGCTGTTTATGAATATATAAAACTTCTGAATGAAAAGTTAAAAGCTGATAAATTTGAAGATATTGAAAATTCTCTTGATTTCCTCTTTTCCTCTCTATCTGTTCTCAGGGGAATAAAGATTCCAGCAGATATAAAAGAAAATATAAGAGAAGGAAATTATGAACTTATGAACTTACTCTTGAAAAAAGGATTATATACCTATGCGTATTTGCTTTATAGCTCTTTTTCAGAATTTTTGCCCCCAGATTACCTGAAAGATTACTCTTCTATTATAACTGAATTCAGAAGATATGGATTTTTAGAATCAAAAGAAGAGTATGAAAAAATACTGAAAGAATTTTATGATAGTCAGGATAAACAATCTTTTGTTATGGCTCATATCAAGGATTTCCCAAAAATATCAGTAAATTATATAGAGTATCTTGTTCAGCAAGGCGAATGCAAACAAGCTTATGATTTTTTTCTGGAAAATGAAAGAGTAGTGAAGAATTTTCCTGAATATTCAGATATGATTTTCATTCTTGCTTATTGCCTCTTTACGCATAGAGAAGAATTCCTTCTTGCGAACCTATGCCAGAAATACAAGACCCGCGATATAGAAGATTTCTGCAAATACGAAGAGTTTTTAGGTAAGATAACAGACCTAATAGAGATAATAGAATTTATGGAGAGCGTCTCAGATAGGGTGAAAAATATAAGAGAGCAGTTTCTCAAACTTTACGGCGAGAGATAAACCTGGCACTATCTTCCTGAAATCAGTTTATTACTTTTTCTTTTACTTTTCTTGTTATTGCATCCATAGCATTTGCGAACAGATCGCTTATATATATATCGGAGGGAAAACATTGCGCATTCGGATTTATCTCTATCAGGATTCCTTTGTTCATTTTTACTATCTGAGGTATATATGCTGCTGGATATACTACTCCTGATGTCCCTGCGATTATACAACAATCTGACTTTTTTGCTTTTTCAATCGCTATATCTAAATCCTGTACAGGTTCGGTGAAGAAAACTATGTCAGGTCTCATTATTCCTCCGCAGTAGTCGCATATGGGCAAGCTCCCTCCAAATTTTTCTTTTATTTCTTCGAAACTTATCTCTCCTTTTTCTATAATTGATGAGAAGTCAATATTCTTTATTTTTTCAGCGAATTCAAGTGCCATCTCAATCGCTTTCTTTTTTTCTATTTTTTTTCTTTCCCTACATATTATACATCTGAGCCTTGTTATACTTCCATGGACTTCAATTACTTCTTTGTTTCCAGCTTCCTGATGAAGGTAATCTATGTTTTGAGTTATAACACATTTTAATATTCCAATCTTCTCAAGTTCGGCAAGAGCTATATGACCTTTGTTTGGTTTTGCTTTTTCCATAACTTCAACTACTGCTTTTATGAATTCAGACAACCTGCTCGGTTGGTAAAATAGAAGTCCGAGCAATCCGCTTGGAACCCCAAATGTTTCAGCTGGGAATCTTTCCCATAGCCCTCCTTTATCTCTGAAAGTTGGAATTCCTGATTCTGCTGAGACACCCGCTCCCGTAAAAGCTATAACGTGCTCTGATTTTGATATTATTTCAGCAGCTCTTTCAATTTCATCCATAGTTTTAAATAATTTTATCTATCGCTATTACTCGTTTTCTTTTTTATTATCAAAATTTTTCTACGATAGCTATAAATTATATATGTGAGCTTGTCTGGGAAATTTTCTAAAATTTTGAAAACCGAGAATATGTATAGATTCCCTGATTATATTCTCAAAGAAATACTCTCTAAAACTCGTGGAAAGGTTCTTGATATAGGAACAGGAAATGGTCTGAAACTAAAAAAAATTCTTGAAAAAATTAATAAAAACCAGATTGAAAAAGTTGTAGCCTTGGAAATAAATAAAACCCTTTTTCAAGTTGCGAAGGAAGTGTTAAATTACGATTTTATAGATGTAATTAACTGCTCTTTTGAAGATTTTCATACAGATGAAAAATATGATACTATATTTGCTTTTGAGGTTATAGAACATGTTCAGAACCCATATCTTTTCCTTGAAAAGTGTAGAGATCTTTTGAACGAGCAAGGTTGTCTTATCATTACCACTCCAAATAAAAGAATATATCTTTTTCAGGAAAAATTTTATTCTCTTGTTTACAAACTTTTTTACAGAGAAGAAAATAAAACTTACATTTCAAAGTTAGATGATGTGGGACAAGCTCATGTCAAAGAGTTTGATTATAAGGAGTTCTCGCTCATCTTAAAGCAATTTTTTGATCGAGTAAATCTATACGCAATTTATCCTTTCCGCTCTCTAAGGAGTAAGCTTTACGAAAAAATAAATGAAATCACAAATTTCCTCCCATTTTCAATCAGAGTTCTTGCAGTATGCAGGAGATAAAAAATGTTTTTGACAATTTTAAATACTTCTTTATTATTTCAATATTAGCTTTTCCTTTTTATAACTCCCTTTGCTCTCGCAATAAAGATTTATCGTATACTTCGCAAAAATTTCAATATGAAGAAGGAGAGGGAAGAACAAACCAAAGTGATTTTGAAGTCATTATCAAAGATCTCCAGATACCATGGACTATTATATTTATCAGCAGGAATGAAATTTTGATCACCGAAAGAGCTGGAAAGGTCAAGATTTTCAATTTGCAATATAGACGACTTATCAGAGAGTTTCTGATTGAGGGTGTAAAACACATCGGAGAAGGAGGGCTACTGGGAGCTGCGATCCATCCAAATTTTAAAGAAAATAATTTCGTCTATCTTTACTATACGACTGAGCAAAAAGGTAATCTGATAAACAGAGTAGGAAGATATATCTTGAGAAATTACGAGCTCGTAAAAGATAAGATTATTTTAAACAACATACCGGCAGGAGGAATTCATAATGGTGGAAGAATAAAATTTGGTCCTGATGGACATCTTTACATTACAACTGGAGATGCTGGAAATTCTGATAATTCTCAAAATATAAACTCTCTTGCGGGAAAAATTCTGAGAGTAGGAGAAGATGGCTCAATACCAGAAGATAATCCGTTCGGAAACTATGTTTATGCTTATGGAATAAGAAATTCTCAGGGAATCGCTTGGGATGCGGAGGGCAACCTTTGGGCAATTGATCATGGAAGGTCTGGAATTCAATCTGGACTTGATGAGCTGAATCTGATTGAAAAGGGTAAAAATTATGGATGGCCTGTGATTCAGGGAGATGAGAAGAAAGAAGGAATGGAAACTCCGATTACTCATTCGGGAGAAGATACAACTTGGGCTCCCGCAGACCTGATTTACTACAACAACTCACTTTTTTTCACGGGACTTCGCGGTCAAGCAATATATAAGTATGACCTTATTAATAAGAGATTATATGTTTATTTCTTCCAGAAATTCGGAAGATTGCGAGCAATAACCATCGGTCCAGATGGATATTTTTATGTTTCAACATCAAATAGAGATGGAAGAGGTTATCCAAGTGAAGGTGATGATAAAATTCTGAAAATAAATCCTGAAATCTTCTTTGATTCCGTTAGATACAAACTGGATGGGAAAATTTATAAACTTTTGGTTGCCGATGAACCGGGAGAATGGTCAAGAGGACTTATGTTTATAAGAAAATGTACAGATGAATTTTATGATTTTTCTTATCAGATTAACCCCTGTTTAAACTGGTGTGATGGTATGCTATTTATTTTCCCAGATAGAAGAGTAAGGAATTTTTGGAACAAAAATACACTTGTAGACCTTGATATCTACTGGATTGATAATGATAAAGTTATCGGCAGAGATTTTCTACCGTCTTTTGAGAAGACGAGAAAAATATACACTGTTGCTTCTCCGTCTGAGGTTGATAAAGTTGTTGAGATAATAAAGTGAGTTCTTCTGAAATTTTTTGGAGTTATAGCTTTTTAGGATTTTTCTATTGGTAGAAATTTTCTTGAGATTTCCTAAATTATCTATTTTATTTAGGTTTTTTCTATGGTTCCGATATCTTTAAAGATTGAAGGATTTTTGTCTTACAGAGAAAGGCAGGAAATAGATTTTCGTAATGTTCTTAAAACAAGGGTATTTTTGATTCAGGGACCCACTGGTGCTGGGAAATCGTCTATATTAGATGCCATAATATTTGCTATATATGGTAAGATTCCAAGGTTTGGAAAAGAAGACAAAAAAGAGCTTTTTATAAATCAGGCGAGAGATAGAGCTACTGTTGAGTTTGACTTCAAAATGAAAGATAACTCTGGCAATTACAGGAGATATAAAATTCTGCGAACTGTTCACAGAAATGATGTTATGAATGTTGATTTGAAAGTAAAAATCAGGGGAGATCCAGACGATGATTCAGAAGGGGAATGGAAATCTATTTTTATTGGCAAGAATCTGAGCTTAAAAGATAAGAACGAGAAAATTGTTGAAGATATAATAAAACTACCTTATGATATATTTACCAAGACAATTGTTCTACCACAGGGAAGGTTTGCTGAACTTCTTTATGCTAAACCATCTGAAAAATCTGACATAATCCTGAAGATAAGCGGTTTTGAAGAAGTAATAGAGAGCATATCAAAGAGGGTAGGGGAAGAGCTCAAATCCAAGAAAATTCTACTTGAAGAGAAAAAAGAGCGTCTGAAAGAACTCAAAAATATTGACCCGTCTACAAGAGAAAAGCTCATCTCAGATTACAAGATAGTTGAAAATGAAATAAGAAAACTTAAAACCACAAAGGATAGAAAAAGCGAGGAGTTGAAGCTTTTAAATCAGAAAATCCTCCGCATTTTATCGCTTTATGAATATATGAATGAAGCTCTTTTAAAAGTTGAAGATTTAAGGAAAGCTCAAAATCAAATATCGGCTCTCCAAAATCAAAAAGAAATTCTATCAAAATCTATCCTTATCACAAGAAGAAGAAAAGAAGATATTGAAAAAGCAAGATACACTCTTGATAAAATAACTGATGATTTTGAAAGTTTTTTTCAGATGTTAGAGAAGATTTTCAGAACCACTTTGGAAATCTATGATCTATCTCACCAGAAAAAATCTAAAGAAAAAGAACTTCAAACTCTAAAAGAAAATATATCAATTATCCATAAAAAGATTCAAAACCTCGAACAAGAGATAAAAAATCTCCCTTCTATGGACTCACTGAGATTTTTAGATAAGTTTTTGAGGAAGCTGTCAGATTTTCAGATGTTTAAAAGAGAAGAAGATATTTACTTGAAAAGTATAGGTGAAATAAAAAGTAAGATAAATGATTCGCTGAAAGAAAAAGAAGATTTTGAGAAAAAAATTATTGATCTTTTAGCAAAAAAAGAAGATTTGGATAATGAAATTCAAGATTTGAACGAAAAGATTGAACATCTTAAAATCAATCACTCCGCTTTATTGATAAGGCAGAGTATAAAAGAAGGAGAAAAGTGTCCAGTTTGCGGGAACATATATCATAGCTTTTTTGAACCTCAACCTGATGAAAAACAAATTATCAACACCATTCAATCGCTTTCAGCGACCAAAGAGAAATTAGAAGATATTAAAAGAGCGGTAGAAAAAGAGTTATCTCTTATTGAGGGAAAAAAATCAGAGAAGGAAAAACATATAGAGAAAATGAAATCAGAGTTAGAAAACAAGGAGAAAGATTATAGGGAATTCAAAAAGAGATTTGAAGATTTCAAAAAAGAACTTCATGAGTATGATGTAAATTTCAAAAGTTCAGGACTTCCCCCTTATATTCTTGATAAGATCTCAGAAATTTTTGAACTGATATTTGACCCATTCTGCTCTTCTGATTCTCTCAAGAAGGAAATTAGATATCTTGAGGAATACATGAAACGCTTTGAAGAAACTTATGATAGAGCTCGGGAAGAACTTGAAAAGGAAAAAATGCAAGAAAAAGAGTTTTCTACTGCTATTTCGAACCTTGAAAAAAATATAACAGAAATATCTGATAAAATTTCCGCAAGAAAAAAAGATTTGAGTGAGTTAAGAGATAATTTATCTCTCTATCGTAAAATTTCAGATTTGCTTGTAGAATTTTACGATTTCCTGCGGAAAGATAGCTATTTTGCACAGCTAAACTCTCATATTGAAAAGGTTCTCAAATCCCTTGAAGAACTTAACAGAATTTTTAATGAAATGCTTCAGAAGATTGACGATGAAAAAGAACTTTCATTAAGTCGCGAATTTTTTAAGAACCTTGAAAATCTTCTCTTTCTCAACAAAAAAATATTTTCAGAAACCAGAAAGAAAATAGATGAGTTTCATCTGAGAGTTATTGAAATTGCCAGACAAGAAGACCTTAAACTCAAAGATATTGAAAATGAAATAGAAAAACTGAATTCAAAAATAACCGACAGCAAAAAGATTATCTATGATATAACCAAATTTCTGGAAAGGAATTCAGATTTATTTGGAGATGGGAATGGAAATCTTCACTCATACCAAACAGAAGATGAAGAAGAAAAAATCAAAAGAGCAAAAGAAAAACTTGAAATAATAAAAAATGATGAGGAAAAAAAGAGAGACATAATTGAATCTCAAATCTCTGATATAGATAAGAGGATAGACGAATTGATTTACCAGAGAGCAACAATACAGAAAGAAATTGAAACCATAGAGAGGAGCTTGGAGGAAAGAAGAAAACTTGAAGAGGAAACCAGAAAACTTGAAGAGGAACTGAAGATACTTGACATAATAAATAGAGATTTTGGGAATGACCCTCTATCTTTTAAGAAGCATCTATCTGATTACTTTTTAGAAAAGGTTATATCTTATGCTTCACATATTTTTAAAGAAATAACTCGTGGTAGATACTCATTTGAGCTTGACTCATCAGATAGGAAATCCGGAGCGATAAAGATAAAAGATGCTTTTTATGATGGTAAGCTGAGAGATTCGCAGAGTTTGAGCGGTGGGGAAACTTTCATCGCCTCTCTCTCTCTTGCCCTTGCTATGTCTGCGAGAATATTAGGTAGCTCAAAATTTGAGTGCTTTTTCATAGATGAGGGATTTGGCTCACTTGATGATGACTCTCTTGATGATGTACTTCAAGCGCTGGAAGGTCTTGCAAAATCAAATATATATCTTGGAGTTATAACTCATGTTGACTCAATGAAAAAGCTCGGATACTTCTCAAAAATAATAGTAGAAAAACATGATGCCTCATCAAGAATAAGATATGAAATCTGATTTTATCTTAATTGCTACTTTTTAAACTAAATTATAAAATCGAGGAAAATTTTTTTAGGTTTAAAAGTATGCAGAAGATATTTAAAATCACCGGCATTTTGTTAGCTCTTTTGCTGTTCTCCTTTGATCTCTTTATGTTTTCTCCGTCTGGATACTGTCAGGATAAGAGAGATGAAAGATACGATATGATAATGAGAGAGATTTCGGACCTGAAAAAAGAAGTAGGAGAGATAAAAGGAGAGCTGAGACAAATCAATAAAAGATTTGAAGATATAGATAAAAGGTTTGAGTATATAGATAAGAGATTTGAAGATATAAATAAAAGATTAGAAGATCTAAAAGACATAATGATAGCGATATTTGGTGGAATGGTAGCACTCGTTGCTTCTGTTATCGCCTTTGCGTTTTGGGATAGAAGAACAATTATAAGAAAATCTGTTGAGGAATCAAGAAAAGTGATAGAAGAAGGGTTGAGGTTCAGAGATGTTATAAATGTTCTGAAAGATATGGCAAAGGAAGATGAAAGATTAGAAAAAATAATGAAGCGATACGGCTTTCTCTAATATTTTTTCATAGATCATCTGAAAGGGAAGTTCATAAAGTACAGTTTTATTTTGAGCCACCTTCCATAAAGTCCAAGCGGCTCAAAAATAACAGATAATAAAATCGCTAATGCAAATATTATGTGGGTGTATTCTTTCAAAGATACAAATATTTGTGGTATAGATATTACGAAAGCTGTCCCAAGAAGTGAGCCGATTACAGAACCAAGTCCGCCTATAACTATTGCAGCAAAAATATTTATTGACTCAGAAATTGAGAACATTGTTGGTTCAAGGTATCCGAAAAAGTACGCATATAGTCCTCCGGCAAAACCGGTGTAAAATGAACTTATCACGAAGCTCAAAATCTTGAATTTTACAACATTTACGCCAAGAACTTCGGCTACAAGGTCACTCTCCCTTATCGCTACAAAAATTTTACCTATGTGCGACTTTATAATTCTGTACCCAACAATGTAAAAGAAATAAGTGAAAAATAAGCATAAATAATATATTTCAAGGGGGGAATCTATTCCCCATTTTTTTGGAACACTCATCCCCATTCTTCCCCCTGATATTTCGGGAGTGTTCAAAATAACTTGAAATACAACTACGGAGAACCCGAGCGTAGATATTGCAAGAAATGGACCTTTCAATCTTACAGATGGTATTCCCACTATTGCTCCTATGATGCCGGAGAAAATTCCAGAAAGCAAAAGAGCTGGAAGGAGACCTATTTTATCTACGAAGTGTGCAAGTGTGTACGCTCCGATAGCAAGGAAACCGGATTGTCCAAAAGATATAAGCCCTGTGTATCCTATGAGTATGTTCTGCCCCAAAACAGCTATTGAGTGTATCATTATCAGCGTGATTATGTATATCATTCTGCTTGAAGCAAAAAGTGGCAAGATAATAAAAAGTGTGGTGAAAGCTATCGTAAATATAAGAGCAGGAATATCAGGTATGATTCTCAGATCATCTACATAATCTGTCTTCATTTTCGTTGTTCTTTTGAGTTTCATCTTATAAATTCTCCTTTCTTGTAAAATTTTGATCGGAGAAATTTTAAGAAGTTTTTCTTTTTAATGTGTTCTTGAAAAAAGTGTTTTTTGAATTTCATTTTCCGCTTTTCGCTTATTTTCTGATTTTTCTGATTATCTATATCATCTATGAAAGATTCTGTTCTTATTATATCAAAAGAGCATATTGAATTTATAGGGAAACATGGAGAAGAGGCATATCCGCATGAAGCTTGCGGAATAATATTGGGACATATTGAAGATAATAAAGATAACATTCTTTTTATAACTAAGGATTTAAAAAGAGCCAAGAACCTGAGCGATAATCCTTTGAGGTTTTATCTTGACCCGAAAGATTTTTTGCGAATTCAGGAAGAAGCAGATAAAGAGGGTTTAGAGATAATAGGAATCTATCATACTCATCCCGATCATCCACCGATTGCATCTCAATATGACCTTGAATCCGCCATAGAAGGTCTATTTTATCTGATTTTATCTATATTAGGGGGAAAGCCGGCTAATTTCAAAGGTTGGGTTTTAGACCAGGGAAGCAGAGTCAAAAAGTTTGTTGAATCAGAAGTCAGAATCATCGAGTAATCTTATAGCATCATTTATATCTGTTTTGGGTTCTTTGCAGACGAAGTTTGAGCATATATAAATTGTTGTTTTCCCATCTTTTTGTCTGAAATCCTTTGCGAAAAATATTTCTCTATCTCTATCATCTTCAATTAACGCTATCACATAGTTGGGTATATATCTTTTTTGAAATTCTTTGACGAACAACATCGCATCTTCTCTTTTACCAACTATTGCGATTTCCGTTGTGTTTCCTGAAAAAAGCTCCATCGCTTGCAGAAAATATGAGCATGCCAGAGGATTTTCCTCTGCAATATGAGAGATATTTTCAATCATTCTTTCAGAAATTTTGATGTATTTTTCTCTTCCTGTCAGTTTGTAGAGTTTCAGCATACATTCAAGAGCTACCGAGTTCCCAGAAGGTATTGAATGGTCAAATATATCTACTGATCTTGTGAAGACAAAATCGGTTTGCGAGTTTTGATTCCTGAAAAGTCCAATTTGTTCATCGTAAAACATTTTTATCATCTCCTCTGCAAAATATATACTTTTTTCAACAAAGTATCTTTCTAAATTTGAAAAGTACAACTCTATCAGAGCGAGGGTCAGAAAAGAGTAATCCTCAAGCATGCCCAAAACTCCTCTTTTCCCATCTTTATATACATGATACAGTTTACCATATTCATCTGTCGTTTTCTCTATCAGGAATTTTGATGCCTTTTCAGCTTTTTGTATTATATTTTTGTCTTCTATTATATGGTATGCTTGTGTAAGAGCAATTATTGTGAGAGCGTTCCAATCAGTAAGAATTTTTGTATCTTTGAAAGGGCGAATTCTTTTTTCTCTTTCTATCTTCATTTTTCTCTTCACCTCACTTATTATCCTTTCTACTTCGTCTTTATCTTTTTTGTAGATTTCTGAAATCCTTTGAGTATCTGATGATATGTGGATTATGTTTTTTTGAGGGAAAGATTGATTGTTCCCGTATGGAGATATCCCAAAATATCTCTGGATTATCTCAAATTCTTCATCGGTGCAGAGTTTTCTTATTTCATCGTATTCCCAAAGGTAAAACTTTCCTTCTTCTCCTTCACTTTCTGCATCTTCTGCTGAGAAAAATCCTCCGATTTCATCATCATAAAGATTTTCAAAAAGATAGTTTATGGTTTCACGGACTACTTCTCTGTATCTTTGTTTTTTCAAAACTTTGTATGCTTGAGAATAGATTAAGATAAGAAGTGCTTGGTCGTAGAGCATTTTTTCAAAGTGAGGAACAAGCCATTTCCTATCTACTGTGTATCTGTGGAATCCACCACCTATGTGGTCATATATCCCACCATCTGCCATGCTGTCAAGGGTTTTTTCAACTATGTGAAGTGCTGTTTTGTTCTTTGTTTTATTCCAGAATTTAAGTAGGAAGATAAGAATAGGAACATTGGGGAATTTCTGTCCATATCCAAAGCCACCATAATCTTCATCAAAATATGATTTAATCACATCAAAACTCTGCGAAGTTATGTCTTTTTGAATCTTTTTTTCTCTGCTTGCTCTGAAAATTTCATTATTCAGGTTTTTTATAACTTTCACTATCTTTTTACCGTTTTCTTCTATCTCTTTTTTCTTTTCTCTCCATATCTCTGCTATTTTTGGAATAAGTTCTCTCATTCCTATCATTCCACCTATTGAGTTCGGTGGTATATATGTGGCGACAAAAATTGGTAGTCCATCTGGAGTTAATATTACATTCAGTGGCCATCCGCAGTTCCTGATGGTTATCTCGCAAATAAGCATAAATATCCTGTCTAAATCTGGTCTCTCTTCTCTGTCTATTTTGATCGGTACAAAATATCGGTTCATAAGGTTAGCTATCTCTGGATTTGAAAAACTTTCTCTTTCCATCACATGACACCAGTGGCATGTTGAATATCCTATTGAAACGAAAATGAGTTTATTTTCTTTTTGAGCTTTCTCAAATGCTTCTTTGCACCATGGATACCAATCAACAGGATTGTCTTCGTGTTGCTTCAGGTATGGGCTTACTTCAAAGTAGAGGCGATTTTTTCCTTTTGGTGGTTCTTGCAGAATATATGGCTTACTCTCTATTACTCTTATTATCTCACTTTGTATGGTTTGATTGGGTTCTTCCATCTTTAAAATTTAAGAACTAATTTTTTATAATGTTTTTTGACTATTTATTTGCTTTACATCTTTTACCTTAAGGAACAAATCCGAGAGGTGTTGAAATAAGTAATTTTGCTTTGAGCGAACTTATAAACCATAAGCAAGCAAATAGAATTGAAATATTCTGGCAAAGACCTGAAAAAGAAGAAGTTGATATATATAATCCTTTTAGGAGGTGGGTTGAGCTATGGGAAAAAGAATAGGAACAAAAACAAGCATGTTCGGTTCGCCTGGTAGAATAAATCACGAATCCTCAATTTTCTACTCAAGAAAACTCTATCAGGATTTGCCGAAGGAAGAGCAAGTTGAGTATATAGAAAATGAAATCCCGCCCGAATGCATAAACAAAATTTTCCGCAAATCAAGTGAAAAAATGGATGAATTACCGGATAATTCAATTCATCTTGTCGTAATATCTCCACCTTATAATGTTGGAAAAGAATATGATGATGATTTGACATTGAGCGAATACGGGAGTTTTTAAAAAGTGTCTTTTCAGAGATTAAAAGGGTTCTTGTTCCTGGCGGGCGATTGGCAATAAACATCGCAAATCTTGGAAGAAAACCATATTTACCACTTCATATTTATGTGATAGAGGATATGATTTCTCTTGGATTTTTGATGAGATGAGAAATTATATGGAATAAAGCTGGCGGAGGAAGTTCATCAACTGCTTGGGGTTCTATGAGTATATTCTTGTTTTTTCAAAATCAATGCTGACAAGATCTAATCCTTTTAAGAGAAAAAGCACTATATCAAGGAAAGAATTTCTTGAATTCACAAAGAGCGTGTGGATATTTCCACTTAAATCTGCGAAGAAAGTTGGGCATCCTGCACCTTTCCCCGTTGAACTTCCATACCGTCTTATTCAACTTTATACTTTTGAAGGTGAAATTGTTCTTGACCCATTTATGGGAAGCGGGCAGACCGCAATTGCTTGTCTTATGACCAACAGAAAATTTGTCGGATATGAAATCAATCCAGATTATATATCCATTGCAGAAAGGAGAATTAAGCACTTTGTCTTTCAAAAAGAAAGAAGCATTTTTTAAATTATTTTTTCTCTATCCATTTTTTCAAGCTTTTCAGTTTTTCTTCTGGAGTGACCTTTTTATCTCTTCTTTCGTCTATTTTTATTACTGTTGAGACCCTTTTTGCTCCTGCCTTGAAGACCGCTTCTTGCATCTCCATAACTGCTTCAAAAACCCTTTTCTTTTCTCCGTAAATTATTGTGAACATCGGGTCTGTTTCGTATTTGAGGTCTTGGTATTTTTCAAGAACTTTGAGAGCAGAGGCAACATATTTTGATACAGATGGAGATTTTGTTCCAAGTGGAGTTATGCTTACTGCTAAAATTATTTTATGATTGTGATTTATATTTTTTCTTCTGCTCATCAGCTTTTTAAACTTAACTTATTTTGTTGAACTATTTTTGCTGATTTTTCAGCAAATCATTGCAAGTTAAATCTTGTGATGCGTAGGTGTGCTTTTGAGCTTTTCATATATCAACTATTATTTGTATTTCTAATTTACCATCGGCGGTTTTTTTAAGTTGTAGCCCGCCATAAGTTACTGCTTTGACATATATTTTAGGTTTGTGTTTTTGAGGGTTAAATCTTTCAAACTTCGCAGTAGCTTTTATCTCGGTTTCATCATTTTTTTTAATTTGTATATTTTCTACTTCCTTCAAGACAAGTTTTCTTGCGTCAAAGTAGAATATAATTTCATTGAGAAAATTTACAAGAGCAGATTCAAAATCTATTCCATCTGCGCTTATTTCTTCTTTTTGATACCGATATTTTTGTTTGTTTTTGTTTTTCTCTTCCGAATTTTCTTTTAGATATTCTTCTCCGAAGTATATCGCAAGTATGCCTTTGCAAGCTTCCTTCACAATTTCTTCTTCTGTTTGAGCAATAACTTTGAACGCTGCTTCTCCTGTGTGCTCTAATATCTCTATCATAAATTTAAAATGATATTAAAAATATTTACAAATTAATCTGTAAAAATTGTAAATTTGAACTTTATTTTTAAAATTGGCAATCAATGGAGGAAGTCCAAGAAATACAAAAGCAAAAAAACAACATTGAAAAAACCCAAAAGTATCAAGAAGCAGAGAGTTTGAGGGCAGATGATAATTTGAAAGATATAGAAGTTGTAAGAGAAAAGAGCAACGGAGTTCTGAAAAGGGAAACTGAAATACTCATACCTGAAAAAGACCTTGTAAATGAGAATGTAAACGGGAAATCTGTGGAGATTCTTGAAATACTAAAATCTGTCCCAACGAAACTTCCTGAGAAAGACAAAGTTATTTTCAAAAATGCCATATTTTTCTTCTCGTTTGCCTTCTCTGATTTCTTTTCTGTACTTATATCACATCTTATAAGCAGAAATTTTTTCGGCGTCTCGGTTGATTTGTTTTTATCTTTTCTTCTGATTTTCCTCATCTCTCTTATATCAAAGCTCTATTCAAAGAATTTCGCTTTTTGGGATGAGGTTCTGAGAATATTCAGAGTATCTATAACGTCTTGCGTAATATACTATCTTTTTGAATCTTATCATAGCAGAGTATCGAGCATTTTATATTTCCTTCCATTTTTTACTTTATATCTTGCTTTTTCAATTCTTTTCAGAAAGATCGCAAGAGAGATTTTGTGGGTCGTTGGAGTAAGAAGGAGGGTATTGATTGTTGGAGCTGGGCTCGGGGGTCAGAAGGTTTTGCGTGCAATTGCATCTGAAAAACACCTTGGATATGACATAATCGGTTTCCTTGACGACGATAAAGCGAAACATTTTAAATCGTTAGGAAAATTCAGAGGGAAAGATGTTCTGGTTCTCGGTTCAACATGTGAAATATGGAATATAATTGAAGAATCAGATGTAGATGAGGTCATTCTTGCTGTTCCATCGCTTGGAGATAAAGCTCTCACGGCTATCGCAGCCCACCTTCAAAAGTTCGTAAGTGCTGTCACAATTGTTCCTGATATGTTCGGGTTGCCCGTAAATGTTGAGACGAAGCAGTTTTTAGGAGAACAAACAATTTTGCTTTCTGTGAGAAACAACCTTGCTAATCCACTAAACAGATTGATAAAAGACACATTTGACTTAGTACTGGCTTCCTTAATCTTTATTTTGATCCTTCCGCTCTTTTTGATAATAGCAATACTTATAAAGCTTGATTCTCCAGGACCTATCATTTTTTCACACGAGAGAGTAGGAAAAGGAGGGAAAAAGTTCAAATGCTATAAGTTCAGAACAATGTATGTTGATAACGAAAAAATTTTAGAAGAACACTTCAAAAAATACCCGGAAGATAGAGAGTATTTCCTGAAAACCGGGAAAATTCCTGGAAGAGACCCAAGGGTAACAAGATTGGGTAGCTTTCTCAGAAAATTCTCCCTTGACGAACTTCCGCAGATAATAAATGTTCTAAAAGGAGATATGAGTTTGGTTGGTCCAAGAGCTCTGATAGAAGATGAGGTAAGGCAGTGTCAAGATTATTATATGGAGTGGGCGAAGTATATAAAGCCTGGAATAACAGGACTTGCTCAGATTATGGGACGTGCCAATATATCACACATAGATAAAAATATCTTATCAATATGGTATATGAAAAACTGGTCTCTATGGCTTGATATAATTATAATTTTTAAAACCATAAAGGTTGTTTTGAAGACAGAAGGAGCTTACTAAAAATATAATGGCTGATTTTCCAAAAGTTGAAGATTTTTTATCTGGTAGAGAGCAAATCTGTGTTGTAGGTCTTGGTTATGTCGGAATACATGTTGCTGTCAACTTCGCAAAATACTTTAAAGTTATAGGATATGATAGAAATCCAAAGAGAATAGAGGAGCTGAAAAGAGGTTTTGATTCAACACGAGAGTTCTCTCCCGAAGAGTTAAAAAGCGTCCAAATAAAATATACAACCGACCCCTCTGAGATAAAAAATTGTAGGTTGATAATAGTTTGTGTTCCTACCCCTGTGAATAAAAATAAGATTCCAGACCTTACATTTTTGAAGTCCGCATCATCTGATGTTGGTAAAAATCTATCGCCCCAGAGCTATGTTGTTTTTGAATCCACTGTGTATCCGGGAGCTACCGAAGAGGTTTGCGTACCTATAATAGAAAAAGAGTCAGGTTTGAAATGCGGTGTTGATTTCAAGGTAGGATACTCACCAGAAAGAGTGAATCCTGGCGATAAAGAACATACATTTGACAAGGTTGTTAAGGTTGTTTCAGGGCAAGATAAGGAGACCGCAGAATTTTTAGCGAAGATGTATTCCTTCCCTGTGAAAGCTGGTGTTTATGTTGCTCCGAGTATAAGGGTAGCAGAATCTGCCAAGGTGATAGAAAATATCCAGAGAGATATTAATGTTGCGCTCATGAATGAGCTATCTCTCATCTTTCACATTATGGGTATTGATACAAGGGAGGTTCTGCGGGCAGCATATACAAAGTGGAATTTTCTGAGATTTGAGCCGGGGCTTGTCGGAGGACACTGCATTTCTGTTGACCCTTACTATCTCACTTTCAAGGCGGAGGAACTTGGATACCATCCTGAGGTAATTTTGGCAGGAAGAAGAATTAATGATCAGATGGGAAAATATGTAGCTGAAAATGTTATAAAACTTCTTATAGCCGCAGATAAAAATGTAAAAAGTTCAAGAGTTCTCATTATGGGAATAACTTTCAAAGAAAATATAGCAGATATAAGGGAGAGCAGGGTGGTAGATATATGGAGAGAATTAAATGAATTTGGAGTCAAAGTAGATGTTGTTGACCCTTTTGCTTATCCAGAAGAAGTTGAGAGGGAATATGGCATAGTTATGCTTAACGGCAGTTCTGACTGGAAGACGATTTTAGATGATCTTATCAAGCAATCAGAGAAATCTCCTTATGATGCTGTTGTTGTTGCGGTGAAGCACAAGTTTTTTTACGAACTCACTCCCAGATTTTTCAAAGCGATAACAAATAATAGACCAATAATGGTGGATGTCAAAGGTATTTACTCAAAAGAAGAATTTGAGAAAGAGGGATTTATTTATTGGTCTCTTTAAAATCTTTGAATATTCTTTCAAATTCTTTTCCTCTGTGTTCTGCTGATTCAAAGTCAGGAAATGAAGCACATCCCGGTGAAAAAAGAAGGAAGAACTCTTTTTCGCTTGACTTTTTTATAAACTCAATTGATTTTCGGAAGGCATCTTCAAGGTTTTGGCAGATTGTTCCTTTTCCTAAATCTTTTGCTATCTCTTCCTTAGCTTCTCCTATAAGGAAGACCTCCGTTTCTGACAAAACATCTTTTATTTCCGAAAAACTGAATCCCTTTACTCTCCCCCCAGCTATAAGAACTATTTTCCTTCCTTTCAGAGATAAAATCGCGTTCTTTAAAGAAATGAGGTTTGTAGATTTTGAATCATTTATCACGATAATCTCTTTGCCTTCTACATTCACTTTACCGAGAATCTCAAAAGAAAATTTTTTCTGAATGCTTTCTATTTTTATTTTCTTCAAATCCTCTGGATTTACGATTGTTGTCAGTATTCCTACTGCACATAGGGCATTACTCTTTGCTCCCTCTAATTCTATTCCGTCTATTTCAAATCCGTCTACATCTAATTCAATCTCTCTCCCGTTTTTTCTTTCTTTTATAGCTATTTTTTCTTCTCTCCACTCAACATCAAGAATTTTTTCAAAAGATACTATTGAGGAAGAGATAACCTTTGATACTTCATATTTTCTTGAAAGCGGAGCGAATTTTTCAGAATACACTATAAATTCCGACTGTGTTGATAACTTTATCTTTGAGAAAAAATAATCAAAAAACGAAGGATGATAGTCAAGGTGGTCTTTTTCTATGCACGATATAGCAAGGGTGTAAGGATGGGTCCTTGAAGATGACCTGAGCTGAAAACTTGATACCTCAAATAAAAATATACCTACTTTATTCAAATCATCAGATAATATTGAGTCAGAGAGAGTAGATATTTTACCTTCAACTTCTCCTATATTTCCTCCGACAAAATGGTTTAATCTGAGCTTTTTGAGTATTTTTGAGGTCATAAGAGTTGTACTTCCTTTCCCCTTTGTTCCTGTTATGAGTATTACCTTTGAGTTTTTGGGTAGGTTTTGATAAACAAAGTCAAGTTCAGATATAAAATTTATCTCATTTTTTGCAAATTCCTCATGCTTTACTCCAGATGAAAGGACAAAAAAATCAATCTCTTTTTTTCTTTTTATTATATCTTCTTCTTTGTAGTCAAAGACGAACTCTATTTTATCTTTGTTCTCTTCAAAGAACCTTATGTTCTCTTCTTTTTTGAAGAATTCCTCTTTTCTTTTCTTTTCAAATGCAATCGGATGATACTTGAGTTTCAAAAGTGCCTCAGATATTTTTTTCCCCGAAACTCCAAGTCCTATCACTCCTGCTTTTTTTTCTCCCATGACGGAACAGTTTTTGATAAGATATATTGAAGGAAATTTTACAGTATATATTTTGAAAGATTTTCTTCTTTTAAGATGGGTTCTATTTTTTCTTGAACATATTTTGCGTTTATAATTATTTTTTGCCCTTTGAGATAAGGAGCATCAAAAGATATGTCTTCCATGACTTTTTCAACTATTGTGTGTAACCTTCTTGCTCCTATGTTTTCTGTTGATGAGTTTATTTTGTATGCGTACTCTGCGATTTTCTCTATCGCGTCATCTGTGAATTCTACTTCCACATCCTCCGTCTTGAGAAGAATCTGATAATGTCTCAGAGGAGAGTTTTCAGGAAGTTTGAGAATTCTCATAAAATCTTCTTTTGTAAGTGGTTTTAGCTCAACTCTTATTGGTAATCTTCCCTGAAGTTCAGGTATAAGTTCAGATGGTGATGCAACATGGAAGGCACCTGCTGCTATGAAGAGAATAAAATCAGTTCTAACACTCCCGTATCTTGTATTCACTACTGTTCCCTCTATTATCGGGAGTAAATCACGCTGGACTCCTTCTCCTGATACATCCGGACCGTGTCCTTTTGGATTTATGAGTTTATCTATTTCATCTATGAAGACAATTCCTTTGTTCTCAACTTTCCACAGAGCATTTCTTATTATTTCTTCCATGTTTATCATTTTTTCTGCTTCTGCTTCTTCTATTGCTTTCAGTGCATCTTTGAGCTTCATTGCTTTTTTTCGTGTCCTTTTAGGAGCTATACTGGAAAAAAGAGTTCTTAACTGATCTTGAATTTCTTCAAGCCCGGGAACAGATATGGGAGTGATTATATCTATCTGTGGTTTTTCCTCAACATCTACGAAAATTATCTCATCATCAAATTTCCCTTCAAAAAAGTTTTGCATAACTTCTCCTTTTCTTTCAGGTGGAATGTTTTTCTGAATCATTATTTCGTTTATCACTTTTTCTGTTGCGATTTTTTCCGCCTTTCTTCTCATTATTCTCTTCGCCTTTGATTTTTCTTCGGTTATAGCAATATTTACAAGGTCTCTTATTATTGACTCAACATCTTTCCCAACATATCCCACTTCGGTGTATTTTGTTGCCTCTACTTTTATGAAGGGAGCATCTATAAGTTTTGATATTCTTCTTGCTATCTCTGTTTTACCGACTCCTGTTGGACCTATCATGAGGATGTTTTTTGGTGTTATCTCTTCTCTGAGGTGTTCTGGAAGCTTCATTCTTCTTATTCTGTTTCTCAGGGCTATTGCTATTGCTTTTTTTGCTTCGTCTTGCCCTACTATATACCTTGAAAGATATGAAACGATCTCTCTTGGTGTGAGTTCTTCTTGTTCAACTTTTTTTATTTCTGTTTCGCCGAGTTCCTGTTCAGGGGCGAGCATTTTGAATATTTTAAGAATTGAACTTTTGAACTCTGAAATTTTCTGAAAAAGCTAAAAAGTTTTCTGTCTTCTGTAATCTCAAAGCAAATGAGAGTTCTTTTAGCGTCAAGCGAGATATATCCTTATTCAAAGACGGGCGGACTTGCGGATTTTTGCCATAGCTTGATAAAGTCTCTGAGAGAAAAAGAAGGCATAGATGCAATGGGCGCCACCCCTCTTTATAAGTCAGTTGATATAGAAAAGTTCAAAATAAAAAACACAGGGCTTTCCGTATCTGTAACTCTGGACTCGCGAGAATATGCTTTTGAAATCTTCAAGTCAAAAGATACATATTTTTTTTATAATGAAAAACTTTTCGGTAGGGAACATATATACGGTCCGGCGGGTCAATCCTATCATGATAACGATATAAGGTTCGGAGGGTTCTCGTGGGCTGTTGCAAAAGCTGTTGCAGAAGGATTAATTTTGGCAGATGTCATTCACGCAAACGACTGGCAAACCGCTCTCATACCTGTTATACTCAAAGAGGTTTTCAGATCTTCTGTTAAAACTGTCTTTACAATCCATAACCTTGCGTATCAGGGATACTTCGATAGATGGATGATAGATAGATTACATCTGCCACCACATCTTTACAATATGGAAGCTCTGGAGTTCTGGGGTATGGTCAATCTTCTCAAAGGCGGAATAATTTTTTCTGACTTCGTGACTACTGTTAGTGAAAAATACGCAAAAGAAATTCTCACACAGGACTATGGATGGGGGCTTGAAGGAGTTCTAAATAAATACAGTTTCAAGCTACGTGGTATTCTCAACGGTATAGATTATGACACATGGAATCCAAAAAAAGATAGATCTATCTGGGCAAATTACTCTTACTCTGACATACAGAAAAAGTTTGAGAACAAGAAAAAGTTATGTGAGATCTTCAATCTTGATTTTGAAAAACCGCTCATATCATTCATAAGCAGGTTGTCTTACCAGAAAGGAGTTACACTTATTCTTGAATCAATCAGAGAGCTATCTTCTTTCGGGGCTAATTTCTTCTTCCTCGGTTCAGGAGAGTATGCGGAGCATTTCAGAGGAATATCGGGAATTTACGAGAACATAATATCTATCACAGATTTTGATGATGCTTTGTCCCGCAGATTGTTCGCTTCTTCTGATTTTATACTTATGCCTTCTATATTTGAGCCGTGTGGTATAACTCAGATGATAGCTATGAGATACGGATGCGTTCCCATAGTGAGAAAAGTTGGAGGTCTTGAGGAGACAGTAAAAGATATATCAGAAGGGGGGTGGGGTATAGTTTTTGATAATCCATCGAAGGGAGAAATGCTTTGTGCTATAAAGAGAGCGATAGACCTTTTTTATAACAAAAAGAAATTTTTAGCTACCATCAGAGAATGTATGAGATTAGATTTTTCAAGCGATAGCATGGCTAAAAAATACCTTCAAATATATAGAGAACTCACCGGGCTCTGATTTTTTTTCTTTATTTATTCATCTTCCTTTCCATTCCGGTTTCCTTTTCTGGAAGAAAGCCATAACTCCTTCTACAAGGTCTTCTGCCATCGTGTTCAGAGAGAGCATAGCAGAGAGTAATTCGAGCGACTTTGAAAATTCAAGTTCTCTTGCTGTGTAGTAAGCTCTTCTTCCCATACGGAGTATTGCGGGGCTTTTTTCAAGCAGTTTATTTACAACTTCATCTACTTTGCTATCAAGCTGATCAGGTGGAACAACATAGTTTATGAATCCAAGTTTCAGAGCTTCTTCTGCTGAAATTCTCTCTCCCGTGAGCATAAGCTCGAGAAGTTTTTTTGGGTTTGACGTTACTCTTATGAGGGTTGCAAGTATTATGTATGGGAATAGACCAACATTGATTTCCGGGGTTCCAAACCTTGCGGTTTCTGATGCTACTGCTATATCACATGCTGCGACAAGTCCAAAACCGCCTCCCAGAGCATCACCGTTTACCCTTGCAACTATCGGCTTTTTGAAACTCTCCATAACTCTGAATATCTCTGCAAATAATCTTGAACTTTCGTACCTATCTAAAAATGCGGTTGGACCTGATGGGTCTGGGGAAAGGTCTCCGCCGGCAGAGAATGCTTTGTCTCCTTCTCCTGTCATAACTACAATAAAAACGTCTTGATTTTCGTTCAGTTCTTTGAGTGCTTGGAGAATTTCCTGAGTCATTTTCGGAGAGATTGAGTTTCTTTTTTCAGGTCTGTTCAGAATGAGCCATGCTACTTTATCTTTTTTCTTTTCCACCTTTATTGTCTCATACATAGTGAAAAAAATTTGAACGGGCGTTTAAATTTTTCTCTTTTTCTAATTTTTTTTCAGAAAATAGCAAAACTAATTTTTGAGAGTTAGGAATAATTTTGTTGAAGTGAAATCTAAAAACGCTTTTTCAATCAAGATCAGAATTTATGATATTTTGATTTTTGTTTTTTTAGTTTGGATTTTTGTTATTTCGGCTTTTTCGTATCAAACTCCATCTTTCGTCAGGATTGAGCGACCTCCTGATATTGCAGAAGAAGCTGATGAACCACCTGCTGTTTTTCCTCACCTTTTTCATCAGGAAATGTTTTACTGCTATGTATGCCATCCTACCACATTCAGATACGGAAGAAGTGTTATGACCCATAACGATTTTGATAGAGGCAAGTTTTGTGGAGCATGCCACAATGGAAAAATTTCTATGAGTATTGACGATATGGACTGCGAGGTCTGCCACCACTGAAAAAAGAAAATGAGAAAAGAAAAGAAAGATTATGATTTTGAGCTTAATTATATCAAAAGCAAAACAAAAACTTTTTTCCTCGCTTTACTTTTTTTTATTTTTGATTCGCATATCATATACGCTGATTCAGAATATCAAGAAGGAAAATCAGAAAGCATACTGAACATCAAATACTTAGGACTGATTATAAATGCGAAATTTGATGTTTCCCTTGAATCAAGAGAGTTCAATATTAATCCACTTGAGGGTAAGTATTTGTTGACAAATTACCATCATTTTCTGTTTATCTCAAGGAGAACAACAGAAGATAATTTCTTTTTTTCGGCAGAAGTAATAGAGAGAGTATTTTATGAATTTGGAGTAAGGTTTTCTACTTTTTCATTGAAATTCGGTAAAGTTCTTATACCTTTTGGAGCCGACCCTCTTTTTCATCACAATTACGGTGGACTGACGGGATTTGACCAAAAGTTTGTTCCTTTCATATGGTCTGAACTCGGTGGTGTCTTTAACTCTCATATACTCAAAACCGAAAAAATTCTCCTTTCAAATGATTTTTATGTTGTCAATGGTCCTTCGGGTGATCCAGAAAAAATTATGACTATCAGTACGGGTTCTCCTTCAAATTTTGCAGTAGGTGATAGAATTAAGTTGGGGTATTCTTTACTTACCGCTTATGCTTCTGGTTATTGGGTGAGATACGCTCCTCGCTATGACCTTTTTATGTGGGGAGCAGATTTTGTGGGAGCTTATGGCTTTATACCTTTTTTAAAAAATTTCTCACTAAAACTTGGCTTTGCCTATATAAATGTTTTTGGAAACCGTCAGACAGTAGGAAATTACTATCACTATGCAAACTATCTCAGAATAGATTATAAGCTACCTTTTAATCTTTTTTTCAGGTTTATTATAGGAGCAAGAACCTTCCAGAATTACAGGTACCCTTTTTATGACACAAGAACAAAAGATGAAAACGATGAATTCGCTTTTAATTTTGCTCTCATATACCGTAGAGGAATTTTTCTTTCTCAGATTCAGTATGTTAAAAAATTAGAAGGTAAGGAGATAAAAGATGACTTTATGAGAATACTTTTCAGCGTAGAATTTTGAAAGTTGTCTCAAAAGTGAGAAAAATTCTCAAAAATGAGACAAAAATCTC
>JAUQOU010000001.1:144418-147188 GCA_030550715.1 bacterium
AAGAGTCAGTTTTTTCCCTGATTTTCTTGTTCTCCAAGAGAAATTTCAGATGGAACAGATTTTGCATTAAAAACAGGAGGTTAGCTTGTTATGGTTCAGGTAGTTGAAAGAATAGAAAAACTTATTCCAGGTCCAATTATTCAGACGAAAAGGAGAGTGCTTGTGGCATTTTTAGCTATTTCTGCTTCTATACTGATTTTTATTTCTTTCTTTTTGCCTTGGTGGAAATTTACTCTTATTGCTCCACAGTATCCGGAAGGTCTTCATGTTACCGTATATCTAAATAAATTGAAAGGAGATGTGCGAGAACTTGATATTTTAAACCACTACATAGGTATGAAGAAAATGGAAGAAGCTGCTAAATTTGAAAGAAAAGTAGCTTTCTTCGGTATTATTGTCGTATCTCTTATTACCCTCTTTTTCCTTTTTTCGGGAAGGAAAGGAGCTATACTTTTTGTTATACCTTCTCTGCTTTTGCCGGCTGCTTTTATTGTTGATATGTTTTTCTGGTTATATAAATATGGGCACGAGCTCAACCCTGAAGCGCCAATAAAAATTTCTCCTTTTACTCCTAAAGTTTTCGGTGCCAGTCAAATTGCCCAGTTCAAAACATATGCTACTTTTGGATTAGGATTTTATCTTGCCATTTTAGCGTTTGTTTTGATTTTCATTTCGTTTGTTCTGCGCTTGGGTGTATGTAATGCTTGCCCTTTGAAAGAGAGATGTTCTATCTTATGTCCGAATCTTCCGAAATGGCCAGCAAAACCGGAAGAGTTTGAAAAAGCAGGAATGCTTGAGAAAGCAAGAGTTTTAAGAAGTACTCAAAATGACTGAAAAAGTAAATGTTAAAAATATGTTGTAGGGAGAAATGTTATTAAAAAAATAAAGTGAAAGGAGGTTATTTTAAACATGGGTAGGATAAAAGCAAAAATAAAAAAGAACCTATTTGGCTTGGCTTTGTTTTTTGTCGGCCTCGTTTTCGGCTCTCTCTTTATAAGCAATATCGTAGCGCAGGGTCCGTTTGATAAAGCTCTTGAAATAGCGAAAGCTCGCGGTCTCAGTCCCGAAGCAGTTGAAAATGCTCTCAAAACATACCACCCAACAGGCGTCAAAGACGAATATATTATGTTCTCGTCGGGTGGGCATTCTGGGCAGGTTATAGTCATAGGTATCCCTTCTATGAGAATACTGAAGTATATCGGCGTCTTTACTCCTGAACCTTGGCAGGGTTGGGGTTTTGATGCGGAGAACAAAAAAGTCCTTCAAGGAACTTATTGTGATGACCTCAGAGCAAAACTTACCTGGGCAGATACTCACCATCCTGCTCTGAGCGAAACGAATGGGGATTACGATGGTCAATTCCTCTTCATAGGAGATAAAGCTAATTCTCGTTTAGCTGTGATAGACCTTAGAGACTTTGAGACCAAACAAATTGTGTGTAATCCTCTTGGGTATTCAAACCACGGTGCAGCTTTCGTAACTCCCAACTCTGAATACATAATTGAACCTTCTCAATATGCTGTTCCGCAGGGTGGCAAGTATGCTCCGCTTTCTGAGTACTCTGAAAAATACAGGGGCTACGTTACTTTCTGGTATTTTGATAGGAAGCAGGGGCGTATAGTTCCAGAAAAATCATTTGCTGTTGAAGTCCCACCTTACTGGCAAGACCTCTGCGATGCCGGAAAACTTGCAAGCTACGGCTATGCATTCTGCAACTCTTTTAACTCAGAAATGGCAACAGGTAAGCCATTAGGAAGTCCCAATCCATTCTTTGAAATCGGCGCATCGCAAAATGATATGGACTACCTTCATATAATCAACTGGAAAAAAGCAGAAGAGCTTGTTTCCAAAGGGAATTTCAAAGAAGTTGTAGGTATAGGTGGGTTCAAATTTAAAGTTATTCCCCTTGAAATTGCTGCCAAAGAAAGAATTCTTGTCTTTACTCCTGAGCCGAAATCTCCACATGGGGTAGATGTTTCTCCTGATGGAAAATGGATAGTAGTCGGAGGAAAACTTGATACTCACGCCACTGTCTACTCAATAGAGAAAATTAAAAAGGCAATAGAGCAAGGAGATTTTGCTGGTAAAGATAAATTCGGTGTTCCGATAATTGACTTCAAAAAATCTGTTGAAGCTCAGGTACCGATAGGACTCGGACCTCTTCACACAGTCTTTGACAACAGAGGTTTTGCATATACATCGGTCTTTATTGAATCTGTTGTTGCAAAGTGGCAGATTGGAACTTGGAAGCTTGTAGAAAAACTCCCCGTTCACTACAACATAGGACACATAGCTGCTGCCGAGGGTGACACTGTTTCGCCTGATGGCAAATGGGTTGTTGCTCTCAACAAGTGGTCTATTGACAGATTTGCTCCTGTTGGACCTCTTCACCCTCAGAACTTCCAGCTCATAGATATATCTGGTGATAAAATGAAGCTTGTTTATGATATGCCTATCCCACTCGGAGAACCACACTACGCACAAATAATAAAGGCAGATAAGTTGAAACCTTGGACTGTCTATCCAGAGATTGGTTGGGACCCTGTGGTACAGAAAAAATCTCCTTATGGTACTGAGTTAGGTAAGGAGAAGATTGAGAGAAAAGGCAATACAGTTTACGTTTATGCTACCGCGATACGAAGCCACTTTACCCCTGAAATAATAGAGGTAAACGAGGGCGATAGGGTAGTGATGTATATCACTAACGTTGAAAGAGCCCGCGATGCTACTCATGGCTTCGCTCTTGGTGGATACAACATCAATCTTTCTA
>JAUQOU010000070.1 GCA_030550715.1 bacterium
ACAAAAACTCTTCATAAATACAAAAACAGATGGAGAGAACTCAGTAGAGTTAGAAATAGAGTGTGATGGGAAAGAGCTGTTTTTCGGAATGGGAATGTGGTTTGATAGCTCAATCTCAAACCAAAAAAAGAGATTTATATGGGTGGAAGAAGGACATGTTGGCGGAGATGACGATAATCCACCATTCCCAGATGGAGAGATAAAAACCTATTTTCCCTTGCCTTTTTTCATATCAAATAAAAATTATGGGTTTTTGTTGAAATCCTTTTCGCCATCGGTTTTTGATTTCTGCTCAGAGGAAAAAGAAACACTGAAGATAATTCTTTTTGATAGCGAGTTTTCCGCAGAATTATATTATGCCCCTCATCCCCTTGAAATAGTGAGCATATATACTGAAAGAACGGGAAGACCTAAACCTGTTCCCGACTGGGTATTTTCGGCGTGGATAGATGCGATAGGTGGAAGCGAGAATGTGAGGAAAACAGCAAAACTCATAAGAGAAAAAGGCATAAGGGCTGATGTTATATGGACAGAGGACTGGCGGGGCGGAAAGAAAATAGAATCACTCGGAATATACACAATAGGCGGTGGAACAAAACCATCACGGGAACTCTATCCTGACTTTGAAACACTCGCCGCAGAACTCAAAAGCATGGGCTTCAAATTTCTCGGATACTTCAACAGCTTTGTTCTTGAGGGGGACGAAGGATGGGACGAACTTATCAAAAACAACGCTCTCGTAAAATACGAAAACGGAGAGATTGTGAAGGTCTCTGTTCCCGAAAGCCAGACCGCAGGCGGAGTAAAAGCGGGAATACTCGACCTTACAAACGAGTTTGCTCTAAATTGGATGAAACTTGTCATGCGCTCCGCAGAAAAATATTTTGATGGCTGGATGGCTGACTTCGGAGAGTGGGTCCCCGCAAACTCAAAACTATCTGATAACTCAACCGGACTGAAATCTCACAACAAATATCCAATACTGTGGCAAAAACTTCAAAGAGATTTCTGGGAAGAAGTGAGACCTAATGGTGATTTTGTATTTTTCACAAGGAGCGGATACATAGGAACTCAGAGCTTATCTCCTGTTGTCTGGCCTGGAGACCAGAACACATCTTGGGAAAAATACGACGGTCTGAGGTCAGCAGTTGTCGCAGGAATATCTTTATCTTTCACAGGCGTCTCTCTCTACGGCTCAGACATAGCAGGATACACATCTTTAATCTCTCCATCTGATAAAGAGTTATATATAAGGTGGACCCAGTTCGGCGCGTTCTCTCCTGTAATGCGAACTCATCACGGAACCAATCCCGATAAAAACTGGCGATTTGACAAAGATGATGAAACACTCGCTCTTTTCAAATTCTACTCAGAAATTCACGAAAAACTAAAAGATTACCTGAAAGAATACCACCAAAAAGCAGTTGAAAAGGGATTCCCAATAATAAGACATATTCTCTTGCAAAATCCAGAATATGAGAAATTTTTGCAAAGCGACCCCGAATGTTTTGAGACAGAATATATGCTCGGAGATTACATCCTTGTTGCTCCCGTTGTTGAAAAAGGTAAAAGAGAAAGAAATGTTTTCTTTCCTTCCGGAGAATGGGTAGATATATTTGATAGCAGAGTTTACAGGGGTCCTGGGTTTTTCAAAGTTCAAGCGCCTTTATGGAAGATTCCTGCATTTTTCAAAAAGGGTTCAATAGCAGAGAAGATCTTTTCTGGAATTTATGAAAAGTGTGGTGATTACTGCAAAGCAGAGCGATAACTTGAAGAACCAAAGAACTCACTTCTGTTTCCTCGCGACTTCCTTTTTCAGAAAATCATAAACAAAAAGAAGCTCTTCATCTTGCATCTCAGAAGACCTTGCTATAGTTCTCTTCAATATCTTTGAGACATAATCTCTTTTTTCTTCTGGGGTTTTATATCCGAGTTTATTGAGAAGGTCTCCTATTTGTGAGAAAATCTCTCTTCGCTCAAATTGAGTTAGCTTTCTCTGGGCAC
>JAUQOU010000048.1 GCA_030550715.1 bacterium
GAAGTCCGTACTTTGCCGGATACTCCTTCCCGACGAATTTTTTTCCCTCTTGTTCATACTTTTTTATAGCTTCAAGCTCGCTTTGAGTAAGAGTTGGGACAAAAAGAGAAAATGTTCTCAGACCAAATTTGAAATCAAAAATAAATGAGCCGGAAACACCTCTTACTCCCGAAGACACTTCAAAGTGTGGGAAAGGACCGGGATTTTCGACTCTCTTTGTAAAAAGAGCCGGGTTGAAAATATTTATAAACAAAGTATCTGATATAGGGATTATCTGAAATCTCAAAAAGGGGACAAGGAGTGAGCTTCCCCCCTGAGTTTCAAGAACCCTGAAAATAGCTCTTTTGCTGTATATGAAAAAAGAAAAAGGCAAAATTCCTCCCCCTGGCATATATCTTAAGCTTCTTATAAACTCAAAAGTTCTGTCTTCTCTATCAAGAAGAAGGGAAGGAAAAAGTTTTGCCCCTCCGACCATAAGCGCAAAGCTTATAGGACCGGCGTCAGGAATTAATCTGAAATCCTGAAATTCCCCAACTGTAAGTTCAGAGATTGTAAATCCGGGCTTTTCCGATATTCCTAGGTATCCCACACCCGCACCAATTATTGTAAATCTGTTTTGATTCTCAAAACTTAATATTAGCAATGCTAACTTTAAAATCAACATAACAAAACAAGCAAAGTAAATAATCTCCAAAAAAATAAAATTTCTTCGTTTATAAAATTTAGCTTAAAAATAAAATATCAAGTAAAATAAAAAAATAAAAATTTATCTTTTAAAGCAGATACAAGTTTGTAATTTTTAATCGTTATCAATTAGGTTATTTTTTATTTTCTTTGCTGAATATACATATCAATCTTGATATCAATCTTGACGGATCTGAAATTTATCTCCAAAAAACTTTTTCAAAGATGAGGCGATAAAAAGATGCCCGTAAGAACTGTAAAAAATTCTACCCGACAAAATTTCATAGGAGAAAAATTTCTCAATATCATCACCAGAATTCAAAATATCATCTGTAAGGTCAAAATATCTGACGCCCAAAAGTTCAAGAACATTCAGAACCTTCTTTCTGACTCTGAAATCTTTGTAGAAAATCTCAACAGGGTCGGGAACATAAACAACAAAAAAATCAGCTTTTTTTCTCTTCGAAAAATCTCTTATATCTTTCAGCGCAACTGTAAGCAAAAAAGCATCTTCTCCAGAAAGAGAAAATCTCCTCTTCCTATGTATGAAAGAAAACAACTCTTCCACTCTGAAAAAATGGAAAAGTTTATAAAAAACACTTGGAAAGGTCTTTTTCTTTTCTTCGTTCTTTTGCAAATTCAGATTTTCTACCTTCAAATTAGATTTGAGTTTTTCAAATAGAATATCCTTCACCTTATGTGAAAAAACGCCCTGCGAAAAGTTCTCCTTCCTGAAATACAACCTCACTATTGGGTTTTGCCATGTTCTCTTTAAATTCATAACTTCCGATGGTGATATAAAAAGAAAAACCGCTCTTGGTTCAATAAATTTTTCAAGTTCCTTCAAAATGATAGACGAAATGAGAACATCTTCTCCTCCCTGTCCCAGATTTAAAATAGGTAAAGAGGTTATCTCTTGGATAAGTTTTGAAAATGGCTTTTCGGCACAAAAGCCAGCAACGCTATAACTGCCGAGAAAAATAACCTGACCTTTTTTATTCCAGACATCGTCCTCGTTTCTGAATCCAAAAATATCTGAAACGTAATAAATCCAATTACCATTTTCGTTGCACAGTATTAACGCTGACTTCGGCGGATATGAAACAGGATAAAATCCCTCTCCATCAATATATATAATCTCTGATATTATATTTTCAAGGGGAGAAAAAACGAAAACAGAAGGATAAGAAATAGAAAGCTGATATATAAGACCTGAGACAGGAATAAAATATGCCGGCTTTTGCAACTTTATCTCCTTGAATGATAAATTCGCTACTATAAAGTAGATTGTAAAAACGTGAAAGAAAACTACTCCCGCAAAAATCTTGAAATTCGCAATCTCCTTCCAGCTGAAAAAAATCTTCACCCTCTCTAAAATCTTTTCAAAAACGAAAGAAGGAGTGAAAAGAAAAAAGAGCAGGAGAACCGAAATAAAAAATGATAGAGCTGATGAGAGCAATCTTTCCTTGATATATAGCCATAAAGAAAGTTGAAAGAAAAAAGATATAGATACAAAAAAACCCAGAAAACTCAATAATCTCAAAATTACGAACATAACAAAAAATATAAACAAGAAGAAATAATAAATAAATTGGAAGAACTTGATAAATCTCAAAGGGAATAAAACAAATTTGAAAATTTACTTTTTGATATTTAGCCGATATTTTAATTTATTCTATTTCTCTTCCTGAAAGTCCCAAAATAGCTCTTGCTATTATTGTTCTTTGGACCTCTGATGTTCCACCTCCGATTGTTATGAGTCGCACATCTCTGTAACCTTTTTCAAGCTTGAACTCTCTCATATATCCGTATCCACCAAGAATCTGAATTGCTTCATATATGTGATTTACTACGGCATCACCCCAGAATAGTTTAAAAGATGATGCTTCAACAAAAGGGAGTTCTCCTCTATCTATGTGCCATGCGACTCTATAAAGGTACGAACGAGCAACCTCAAGAGAAACTTTCATATCAACTATTTTTTTCTGTATTGCTTGAAAATATGATATAGGTTTTCCGAACGCCTGTCTTTGGTTCGCATAAGCCATAAGACCCTTTATAACAAGCTCAAGAGAACCAACCGAAGGAGAAAGCATAACAGACCTTTCCCATCCAAAAATCGTTCTCACAACCTGTATAAATCCCATATTCACCTCTCCTAAAACATTTTCTTCTGGAACCTCGCAATCCGAAAAGACAATTTCTCCAGTAGGTGATAATCTATTGCCCATCTTCTCAAGCTTCCTTGAAACATAAAACCCCTTGAAATTTTTTTCTACTAAAAAAGCAGTTATTCCAGCAGAACCGAGAGATTTATCTGTTGTAGCAAGAACCAGAAAAAGGTCACCTATTGGAGCATTAGTTATAAATATTTTTGACCCGTTTAGAATCCATCTATCTCCTTTTTTCACAGCAGTGGTTTTAAGATGGATAGAATCTGACCCTCCATGAGGTTCAGTAAGGGCGAAACAACCTATCATCTCTCCTGTTGCAAGGCGAGTAAGATATTTTCTCTTTTGTTCTTCTGTACCGTATGTCATAAGTGGGACACCGCAGAGTATGGTATGAGCAGAAAGAGACATCACCATTCCTCCGTCTACTCCTGCAAGCCCAAGAGCTTCCCACGCAACAGTAGTGGCAAGAGCATTCGCTCCTTGTCCGCCATACTCCTCAGGGAAAGGGAATCCCAAAAGCCCGAACTCCTTGAACTTTTCCCATATGGGCCAGGCAAACTCCTCCTTCGCATCAAGTTCAAGCTGGATTTTTTCCTGAATAGGGATTATGTTCTCTACGGCGTATTTCCAGACCGATTCCCTCAACTGAATGAGTTCAGGTTCAAGAGAAAAATCAATCATATCAAGAGTAAGTTTATAGTTTATGATCTTGTGAAAATAATTTCAGAATTTTTCAATTTTCCAAGAAGAAAAACAAAAAGAAATACAATTATAATGATGATAGATGAAACATACTACGAATACCTGATCTCAAGATATAAAAACCTCAGAAACAAAGGAAGAATTGAAAACGCAGATATAGTGTATGAAGAAGGTAATCCCTCATGCGGAGATATGATAAAAATATATGTTAAGCTGTCAGAAGACAAAAATGTTATAGAAGATGTGAAATTTGAAGGGAAAGGATGCACGATATCTCAGGTTTCGGCAGACATTCTTGCAGACATGGTAAAAGGGAAAACAATTGAAGAAGCAAAAAAACTTGAAAAAAAAGAATTTATATCAGAACTTGGCATTGAGCTAAGCCCAATAAGAATAAAGTGCGCTCTTTTAGCTTACAAAGTTTTTAAAATGGGAGCTTACGGAATAAAAATTGATGACGAGAAAATATAAAAACATCTTCACCCCGATAGCAAAACAATTTCGTAATTTTTAAATTCAAAAATATATATATCTTTTGAGTAAAGTATGAAGAGTTTCTTCCCAACAAAAGCACATGAAACAGGAAGCTCAAATTGAGGGAAAATAAACTGCTGCCCAGATGAAGCAATGACTGGCGTAAGCTTTGAAAGAATAGCTCTTCCGTTCTTATCTACAAGAAAAGCAAAAACCCCTGAAAAAGCAGTATTCCCGAACCTGAACCTACCAACAACAAAAACCCTTTTCATAACTTCCTCTGATTCTACAATAACGGGTCTACCGCCGAACAAGAATTTTTCTCCCTCACTCAGCGAAACTTTTTCAAGGTCCAAACTCTCAATATCTGTAAGTTCGGCAGAATATTCTTCCGCTGGCTTTACCCTGATAATTTTCACATAACTTTCAGCTTCGCACGAGTTCATAACCGACCATAGCACACCCGAATAAAAAGAGAATTTCTCCCATCGAAAAGTATTATCCTCCAAAACCTTCAGGAGATAGATAGAATTAGAAGGTATAATAAAATCATCAGAAAGGTTTCCCCCCCAGAGAACCGCACTGTTTTGATCAAAGGAAAATGACGAAGGGTCAACAACACTCAGCGGAGAAACGGTTCCAGATGGTGTTACAACATCCCAGATAAGCTTTTGACCATCGACCTTAAAAATAGGAATTTTTGTCATCTCAATTCTCGCAAACCTACCGTTTTTTATAGCATAATCAAAGTTCCTTGAATACAGCTTTATTCCTCCGAGAACAGCGAAACTGTTGTTAATTCTTACAACCTTGTGCTTTAAAACACCAAAACCGAAAAAACCATTTGAGCCAAATGGCATTAGGTTCCCTTCACTGGTCAGCATGCCGAAACTTCCGTCTTTTCTTATAAATATGGGAATATCTGCCGAAACTCCGCCAGCAATCCCACCTATGGCAATAAATTTCTCTCCATCGTATATCAGCTGAGCTCCAGATAACGGTGGAACAGAATCAGAAATAAGGTCCAGAACAACACCGCCTTCACCCCCTAACTCGCGGAATTTATAAAAGCCCGGAAACATAACAAAAAGATTCTCTCCATCAGAAGCCAAGGAAAATAAAATATTTTCAAGTTGAATATGTCCGATGAATTTTCCAGAAGTTCCGGGAACATCAAGAGTTGTAACTTCAACAACATTTGAAACAAACGATGAATTCCCAGCTTCATCCCACAAACGAACTGCTACAAAATAACGTGTTTTTGGATTCAGGTTTTTTACAAATATACTCACTTTCTTTCCCGAAGAAGGGGGTTTAGGAACTTCCGGATACTCAATTCCCAGAGACTCAAAGTTTTTCTCCGGCTCAAGAGCAAATCTTTCGTCTTGCGAGTATCTCAGCTCTATTCTTTCTGCCCTGCCGGTTCTGAGGTCATCGCCTGTGGCAGTAAACTCCACCTCAAAACCGAAAAAATCTACTCTCTTGACCGTAAGGTCTGACGGAGTAGAAGGAGGGATTTTATCTTCAAAAAAAGGAGACGAGCATGAAAAAGACATTCCCACAATAAGAAAGAGAAAAGTTGCAAATCCACATAGCTTAAAATTTTGCATTTTTTCTATTGTATAGACCATACTTTTTCACTGCTGAGCTGATACAAAATTAATTTAATACATGAATTCTATTTTTTCAAACCTCGCTTCTTAAATTGAGGAAAGAAAGAGCAAAACAGGTATTCAAAATAACTATGAATTAGCGCCAAAAAATTTTGATTATCTATTTTTTTCGTTCATGAGTTTTTCACTATTGCGTATATTTTTTTCAACACCCGCAAGAGTTCCAAGAAGTAGCCAGAACATCTCAGATGTCTGAAGAATAACGAAGGTGTTAGCTCCAATCATATGAAACAAGATAGCAACAAACCATGAGAAAAGCCCAATTGAGAACGAGAAAAGAAATTCGTTGTTATATGAAAGCTGATTTGTTCGTTTTAAGAATTTAAAAATTCTGTAAAGCAGGATAAGAAAGATAATTAATCCAGCTGTACCGCCTTCTCCCCAAACTCTCAAATACTGACTATCCATAAGTCCAACTCCAAGTATTCCAAAGCCAAATATGGGACTTTCAGGAAGTTGTTCAAATAAAAAATACTTCCATCTCTCCCATCTCACAAAAAGAGAACTTTCAACGTATATATTCCCGAGTATTTTACCTCCACCTGTTCCTTCAAAAGTGTAATTTATTCTATCAATAACATAATCTGGCACAATAAATGGAAAGACCGCTATCAATACAAGAACTGAGATGAAAAAGGAAGTTTTTCTTATATAAAATAGAGAGAAAATGAGCCAAGCCAATCCTGCAAGGTATGATGCTCTGGAGAGCGTTCTGAAATAAACAACAGCAGAAAGAGCAAAAATTATAACGAGTGCTATTTTTTTATAACCCTTTGAAGAGAATATGAAAGGAAAAGAAATAGCCATAATACCAAGAGAGAATATTCCGACATTTTCTCTTCCGCCGTATTCTTTATGAAAAGGAAATCTGACCTCGTTACCAATTTTTCCTTTCATGATTTCTGGTATCCAGTATAAAAGCGCAAGCGAGACACCGATAAAAAAACCGAGAGCAACAAGTTTAGCGTCGGATTCACCCCTTACAAAAGAATAGGCAAGTATGAAATAAAAAAAGTACTGAGCGTATTTGAGATAAAAAAGTATAACTCCCTTCCAATTATAAATGTTCAGATGGAGAAATGTAGAAATTCCATACAAAAGGAAGAGAAAGAGAATTATATTAGATATTTTAAATCCCTCCCCTCCTTTCGGGATACTAAATCGTCTCAAAGCCCAGGAGATGAAAGTTATAACAAAAATTATATCTTCAAATCTCAGAGTTATATCTCTGACATGTGTCTGTCCGACAACAACAGAAGGAGAAATAGGAATAAGGATAGAGATTAAAAAAATTCCCAGATGTGGTTTGAGTATAATAAGTGGGGTAAACAAAGAGAAAGTAATAGCAATTATAGGTAAGTAGTATTTCAATATCTGCCCTATTGATTCTTCGGTAATTTCCATTCTAAAAAAATTTTTGTACTTTGAGGAGTAAAGAGTTTATTTTTAAGTTAAGGCAAAAAAATCATTTTTTGATGAAAATTTATTCTTTTGAACTTGTCTTTAATTGAGAGATATGAAGAAGTTGAGCGTTTTTTTATTTTTTCTGTGGAGCGCAAGTGTGGTTTTCAATGCGAGCAGACCTTCAAAACTTCCAGAACTCGGCATAGAAAACATTGACAAACTGATACACTTTTTATATTATATACCCGGTGGTTTTTTTTGTTTTTTATACCTTGAACGATACGAAGTAAGATCAAAAAAGCTTTCTTTTCTCCTTTGTATAATCATATCATTAATTGATGAATTTATTCAGTCGTTCATACCCGGGAGGAATTCAGATATTTTTGATATTCTTGCGGATTCTCTCGGGATAGCTCTTGGAATTATTTTAGGAAGCATGAGAATAAAAAGCGAGAAGACAAAAGAAAAAATTTGAACCGAAGTTCTACTCCAAAACCGCAGAAAAAACTATCTCAAAAAAGAGAAAGAAAAAATTATGAAAAATTTTTGAAAAAATTTTTGTTTTTTTTCATTTTGAACAAATAAAGTTAATAAATTAGTGAAAACAATTTTAAAATTTTTTGTGATGAATTTTTTGGCAGAAAAAGGAAAGGGAGGTGAGGGAAAAGATGGCAAAGAAGTTTCTGGGGATACATGTAATAGCAGAACTCCACGGGTGCAACCCAGAAATACTTAATAATCCCGAACTTATCACTCAAATACTTCTCAAAGCGGCAAAAGACGCAAAAGTCACGGTAGTAGATTACATCACAAAAAAGTTTGAACCGCAGGGAGTATCAGCAGTAGTGGTCATATCTGAATCTCACATAACAATACATACATGGCCTGAAATAGAATACGCCGCACTAGATTTTTATACTTGTGGTGAAGAAGATCCAGAAAAAGCGGTAAGGGAGATAGCAAAAGATCTGGGAACAAGAGAAATGACGATCTTCAAAGCAACAAGAGGAAATATAAACAAAATAAAAAAGATTTTGAAACAGAAGAGAGAAAACGGAGAAGATGGGAAAAATGAAACAAGAGCAAAACAGATCCAAGTTTTACTTTGATTGGACAGATAAATCATCTGGTTTTTTCTATGCACTGAAAGAAATAATAATCTCAAAAAAGAGCAATTATCAACAGATAGATTTAGTTGTTCTTGAAGAAGTCGGATTAACTCTTATTTTAGATGGGAAAGTGCAGATAGCCGAACTTGATGAATTTATATATCACGAAGTCATAACACATATACCAACTATAACAGTTGGCAAGGTTGAAAATGTTCTTATAGTAGGAGGTGGAGATGGTTGCGCGCTAAGAGAAATCTTAAAATACGATACCGTAAAAAGATGCGTTCTTGTTGATATAGATAGAGATGTTGTTGAAATATCAAAAGAGTATCTTAACCATATAAATCGCGGAGCATTCTTTGACCCAAGGGTTGAGGTCATATTTGAAGACGGCAGAAAATTTTTAGAAAGAACAAGTGAAAAATTTGATGTCATAATAATAGATACTGTTGACCCTCTTGAATATGGTCCGTCTTATCTTCTTTTCACAAAAGAATTCATGGAAGTGGTAAAGTCTAAGTTAAAAGATAATGGCATAGTTGCTATACAATCGAACACAATTTTTCCAGGCGGTTCAAAATTTCTCCTTGCGATGTATAAGACGTTGGAGAAGGTTTTCCCAAAAGTTTCTTTCGCATGGACATATCTCAAATCGTTTATGTTAAGCTGGGCTTTCACTTTCGGATGCAAGGGGAGAGCTCCTGAGGAAGTTCCTTATGAAGAAATAGAAAAAGCTTTGAAAAAAATAGAGACAAGGTATTTGACCCCTGAAGTTTTCAGAGCTTGCATAGCAAAACCGAAATTTTTCATTGAAGATATAAAAAAGTTTGAAGAGATAATTACTGACTCAAATCCTGTTTTTGTTTACTGAGGTTTCTTTTGAAATGTGCCTTTTTAGAACCTGATTATTTTATTTTTAAGATATATCAGCATTTGTGATATTATTTTTTATTTTGGTTTTGATGTGACGGTTTTTGCCGGGGTGGCGGAATGGCAGACGCGGGAGACTCAAAATCTCCTGGGGTTTAAATCCCCGTGCGGGTTCAAGTCCCGCCCCCGGCACAAAAAATTTGAACAGATATTCAATTTTTTCCTGTTTTTTACAGCACTTTTTTCACAGATTTTAAAATTCAAAATTGAAAAATAAAAAATAATAAAAGAGAAAGGAGGTAAATGGTTATGGCAACAGGAAAAAGTCCAGATCAGCTCAGAAAAGAGGTGGAAGAGGCAGCAAAAGCAGGAGATAGGAAAAAAGTGTTTGAACTCGGCAAAGATGCAGACCCCGAAGAAGTATATACCATTATACTTCCAACAGCAGCTAACGCAAGCGCAGAGACACAACAGAAAATCCAAGGAATGAACGCAGTAGTAAAATTCGTAATAGAAGGAGCAGGAACATACTACCTCAAAATAAGTAACGGAAAAGTAGAGGGAGGAAAAGGAGAACCACCTTCTCCTGCAAACGCAACAATCACTCAAAGCCTGGATACTTTTAGAAAAATACAGGCAAGACAGCTTGACCCTCAAATGGCTTTCATGCAAGGATTACTCAAAATATCAGGAGATATGGGAGTTATAATGAGATTGGCTCAACTTATGAGATAAAAAAGAAAAGGAGGGGGAAAATAAATAAAAAAAGAAAAAAATTAAAAATCGCTCAAATCAGATCCCCCTCCTTTTCTCTCTCGAAATGATTTTCAATGAAAGAGCAATAGTTCTGTCAAAAAGAACGGGATACGGAGAAGATGTTTATGTATGTCTGATTGGAGAAAGAAGCGGAGTATTTTGGGCAGTAGCAAAAAGAGCAAGAAAAAGCAAAAAGAGATTTCTCAATATTTTAGAACCCCCCACACTTATTTCTGCATATATAAGAAAGACAAAATTTTCAGAGACGCTTATTCTTGAAAAAGCAGAGTTAGAAGATATTTTCTACAATATAAAAACATCTTTTGAGAAACTTCTCTGCGGATGGTTTGGAATTGAACTCGTAATGGCTCTTTCTTTCTCTTCTGAGTGCTTCCATAACCTTTTTGAATTTATAAATGACATCTCCTCTTCTGAAAC
>JAUQOU010000049.1 GCA_030550715.1 bacterium
CTATCTTCATAAACAAAAAACTGCGTGGAGATACATAGAAAAAAAATAAAAGGGAAAGAGAAAAGATAAGAAGTGATAGAGCAAAAAATAACTCAAAGATTGATTTTCCTGCTTTCCCGAAAACTTCAAGGAATACTATACGACCTAAATTCTGTTTCAAAAAGAAAAAAAGAGATGTAGAAAAAGAAAATATGAGGACAAAAGGGAAGATGAAAAGACAAAAAGCTATTGTGAGATTTATATCTGCTACTCCATATCCTGCTGAATATCGCAGAAAAGATAGAGCGAATGTCATTATATAAAAAAAAGAAAATAGAAGAAGAAAGTCGTTCAGAAAAGATAAGATGAAATTTTTTTTCAGTATGGCAGACATACAATTCCCGAATATGGAAAATAAAAAGTTTATAACGATTAATATTTTTTAATGAAAATATCAGGTCTAATGAAGTTGAGAAAAATTGTTCTCTTTTCTCTGGCTACCTTTTTCATCCTATCCTTACTTCAGAAGATAAATATTTTTGCTTATGCTCAAAGTCAAGAAGAAGAGAAATTTAAAGAAGAACTGAGGAAACTCCAGAAAGAGATAGAAATGCTCAAACTCAAAATACTTGAGACCAAAAAATCAATAAAGGTCTTTGAAGATATGATACTTATGGGAACTCTTACAGGAACAAAGATAACCATATACTTTAAAAATGAGTTGAAAGACGCAGAAATTCAGGAGATTTCTGTTGTTCTTGATGGATTCGAAGTTTCAAACATAAAAGATAAATCTAAAATAGATCTGGCGTCAAAACAAGACATCATTATATATGATGAATCAGAAGCTATCCCCGGAAAACATGTTGTTGATGTCGTGTTTGTTATAAAGACAAACAGAATATTCAAGAAAACTCTGAGGTATGAGTTTGATGTTGAAAAAGAGATCGCAACTCAAATTTATGTCAAGACACAAAAAGCTAAGGGTAGTGCAAAAGAAATTCTGCCACAAGACATAGATATAACAGTAAGATCAGAAAAAGTAAAGCTTATAGCAAAGTGAATAGATGAGATGGTAGGAATGAAAAAAACCCTTCTGTTTTTATTTCTTATGGTTTTGTTTTTCGCTGTCAGAAATCTGTATGGAGAAGAGAAAAGCCCTAAACCACTTGATAAGGGAATCCTCCTTGAAATAAAAAATGACCCTTTCTCATCAGACGAAAAAGAAAACAAAGAGAAGAAAGAAAAAAGCAAGTTGACTGAAAACAAAAGTGTGTCGGAAGGGAAAAGAGAGGTAAAAGTGATCGGAAAGGTAATATATGAGGAAAACGGGGAGATAAAAAATAAGCTTGTCATCATTGAGATTGATAAGAAACCCTATATACTGAAAGAAGGAGATGAAGTAGAAGGAATAAAAGTAGAAAAAATAACTGAGCATGATTTGAAGATTGTAGATAAGATTACAAAAAAGAAGTTTGAATGACGAGAGTATAAAATGAGGAAAATGAATGATTTGGGACAAAAAGATGGGGGCTTGCATAAACATGCGAATATTTCTTACACTTTTATTTTTTATAATGCAGATTTTCAAATACCAGAATTTATACTCTGATACAATCCAGAAGATATTTGTTGATGTCTACGAAATAGATATAAAAACTCTGTTTTCCGCAATATCTCAGGCAACAGGGAAAAGTTTCATCATATCTCCCGATATTGATAAGAAGGTGACATCAAGGTTTAAGGGAAATTTTGATGATTTTATGCGTGCGATTGAAGAAATCTATGACATAGAATTTGAAGAATCAAAGAACTTTATAGCTATTTTGCCTAAGAGGAAATCATTAAAAATCGTCAGACCTAAATTTTACCTGAAAAATCTTGCTCAAATTTTACCACAGATAGAAGGAATAAAAGTTATAAAAACAGAAAATTTCATCATACTTGAGGGAAAGGAAAAAATCATAAGAGAGATAGAAAAGTTAGTGGACTCAATAGATGTTTTTCCAAAGCAAATAGTAATAGAAGCGAAAATCTTTGAGTTAAGTAGAAAAGCTGCAAGGGAAATAGGAAATATACTCAAAATAAGCTCAGGTGATTTCATTTCTGGCTTTGAATTCTCAAATAAGCAGGGCTCATTTGTATCAGTAAATACAAAATTGATAGAATACTATCTCAATCTCCTCGAGCAGAAGGGAGAGGCAAAAATTCTTTCGGCTCCTAAAATTCTTGCAATTGAAGGAGAAAAATCACAGATCTTCCAGGGTGTTTCAATACCTTACGAGACAACAACTCAGTTTGTAGTAGAAACTAAATTTATAGATGCCCTTCTTGCACTTGAGGTAACCCCGTTTGTCTCGGAAAACGGAATTGTTCTTGAAACAAAAGTTTCGAGAAATTTCCCGACTTCAGAGTTCAGGTCTTTCAGAGGAGTACCGGCTATATCAAGAAATGAAATATACTCAAAGGTTCTCGTAAAAGATGGGCAAAGCGCAGTTATAGGAGGAATAATAATAGAAAATCAATCATATACCTACGAAGGTGTCCCTATACTTTCTCAAATTCCCATTATCGGTTTTCTTTTCAGAAATACTAAGACATCAAAAGAAAGCAGAGAGATAGTGATAACTCTCAAACCAGAAGTAAAAGAAAACTGAAAAAATATAAAACCGAAAAAATCTGTATAATAAAAAAAGCCATGAAAAAAGGTGAAAACGAAGTAGGTAATTTTGAACAAGCGGAAGGTCAGGAGCAGAAAGAGAGCAAATCAGAGCAAGAAAGTAAAAAGGAAGAAAAACCTTCGTCTCTGTGTGAGATAAGGGAAGCAGTAGGAGAAAAAGAGGAGTATATATCAGAAAAAATAAAGAAAGCAATTGAAGAAGGAAAGAACTTTATTGAGGAGAACGGAAGATTGAAAAGGTTGAAAGATTACGAATTTACCGTTGTTATATCTCCAGATTTAGGAGAAAAAAAAGAAAAGGAATTAATAGATGCAATAAAAGATTTCATAGAAAGAAAGGTAGGGAAGATAATATACGAAAAATCTGAGGGAGAAAAAGAACTTGCATATAGGATCAAAAAATACGATAGAGGAAAGTTTTTTTACATTGAGTATAAATCAACAGGAAGAGGCGAGGAAGAGCTGCGGAAGTTTTTAGAAACCGAAGAATATGTTCTGAGATATCTCATAGTTCGGAAGGAGAAGATAGAAACAAAAGGGCATATATGGAGAGCAAAGATGAAAAAAGAGCTATCTCAGTAAAAATCCGAAAAATAATATTTGATGAATTTTATAGGGTTAATCAGAGACATTGCGGGGATATTTATTTTTTCCTTCCAGCTTTTCAAGGAGATTTTCAGACCTCCGTATAGAATCAGTTTGATATTGAGGGAGATAGAATTTGCAGGGGTAAAGTCGCTTCCGATAATAGCTCTCACATCAGTATTTTTAGGAATGGTTTTCACCCTTCATTCGATCAGGGCTTTATCGCTTGCGAGAATGGAGATGCTTGTCGGTCCATCTGTTATGCTATCTTTTGCAAGAGAGCTTGCAAGTGGTTTTGGGGGACTTATAATAACAGGAAGGGTCGGTTCTGCTTACTGCTCAAAAATAGGTACAATGAAAGTCACTGAGCAGATAGACGCTCTGTACCTTATGGGTATATCTCCTGTTCATTATGTTGCTGTTCCGAAAGTTCTCGCTCTTATGATAAGCATGCCACTGATTTACTTTTTCTTCATAATTCTCGGTATGATAGGGGGAATAATTTCCGCTCAGGCGTATGGAATAGACCCTTCTATGTTTTTGAAAGATGTCCATTCGTGGGTTGGTATATCTGATATACTTCTTGGTATAGCAAAATCTATGTCGTTTGGTTTAGCTATTGGAATCACATCGTGCTACTTTGGTTTTTCGGCAAGAGGAAGTTCAGAAGCTGTTGGAGAAAGAACTACAGAATCAATTGTCTTTGCGACGGTTATGATATTTATCTTGAACTACATAATATCAAGAATATACTATCTGATAAGGTGATAGAGTTTTGTAGATTTTGTATTTCATTTCAGAACTTTTCCTGCTTGTTTGAAAAATATAAAGAGGTCAAGAGCTGAAAGAGGTATTCCAAGTTCTGCTGATATGTTCTCCAATGTCTTTTCACACAAAAGGTAGAGTGATGGAGAAATAGAATTTTTTTCAGGAACTAACTTATGTTTTACAAGGAATCTGTATATGTGTCTGTCTACTATTGCTATGTCATCGTAGCCAATATTTCGCAAAAAGTGGCTTGACTCTTTCATACCAAGACCTTTGAGATTTATAACAATTTCTCTTGCTCTTTTACCGCTCTTTTCTTTGAGAACTTTTCCTATATCAAAGTTACGAGCAAGCACAATATATCTCGCTCTTACTTCAGGATATCTATGCCCCATTTTTTTCAAAATATCTGCTATCTCTTTTTCCTCAAGCTTAGCGAACCCTTCATCACCTATATGTTTTTGGATTCTTATTCCGAGTTCTGCTGATGAATTTGCGGTGAGAAAGCAGAAGCATAGTTCTCCGAACAAACCTGTTTCAAGTTCAATATCTAAAAAAGGTCTGAAATCAAATTTTGTATGCCCACTTATACCCAACTCCTTAAACTCTAAAATCCTTTTTTCAACAATCTTGTTTAAAGGTGTCCCGTCTATGCTAATATTAATTACATCTTCTATTTCCATTATGACTTGCCTTGGTATATTTTTCGTGATTCCTACCATAGAAGGGAAGGAAGTTTGATTTATGAAAGTGGGGATAGATTATCCTATTCTTATTGCTACAAAGAGAGTTCTTCCACCTCTGTTTATCAGGAAAAGAGCGGATTTCTGGTCTTTGAGAATTTGAGCTATTTCCGCGGAAGATTTGACCGATTTTCTGTTCACCTCAACTATTATGTCTCCGGGAGCTATTCCAGCCATTTGAGCGGGAGAGCCAGGTTCAACCGCAACAACTCTTGGACCATCGGGAGAATCCTGAATAACTAATCCAAACTGTTTTAACTCAATGCCTTCTTGTTGTTTTTGTTCTTGTTGTGGTTGTCTTTGTGCAAGCGCTTCTTCTTCCGGCATTTTTGCAAGAGTAATATCAAACGAAAGTGTTTTACCATCTCTTAAAACCTTGACATTTACTCTTTTGTTTATCGGACTTAAAGATACCATAAGAGGGAGTTGTTTGTAGTTTTCTATTTGTTTTCCGTCAAATTCAATAATCACATCTCCTCTTTTTATTCCGGCTTTATCTGCTGGGGAGCCGGGGACAACTTCTGATACAAGTGCTCCTTTTGCCTCACTTAAACCAAGTTGTTTAGCTATCTCTGGCGTCACCTCCTGAATATAAACCCCAAGCCATGCTCTATCTATTTTACCTTTTTCTATAAGTGTGGGAACAATACTTTTTGCCAGAGAAGAAGGTATGGCAAATCCTATTCCAGCATATACAGACATTCCAGACGGGTTTAAAATTGCTGTGTTTATTCCTACAACTTCACCTTTTATGTTTATGAGCGGTCCTCCGGAGTTTCCTGGGTTTATTGCAGCATCTGTCTGGATGAAATCTTCATACCTTGTTATTCCCAAACTTCTTCCTTTTGCAGATACAACTCCAACAGTTACAGTATGACCGAGTCCAAAAGGATTACCTATTGCGATAACCCAGTCGCCTACCTTTAGCTCATTTGAGTCGCCGAATTTCAGATAAGGAAAGTTATTACCGTCTATTTTGAGTACCGCTATGTCTGTTGCGTCATCTATTCCTATTATTCTTGCTTTGAAAGTTCTTCCATCCCACAGTTTTACACTTATATCTTTTGCATTTTTCACAACATGAGAGTTTGTCACTATGTATCCATCAGGAGATATTAAAAATCCAGAACCCAGGCTTGTCATCGGTATTTCTCTTCCTGGTTCTCCGAAGAATTTTTTAAAGAATTCTTCGCCGGGGTTTCTTTCACCAAATGGACCTGGACCGAAGAACCACCAGAAGGGGTTAGCCTGTCTTTCAACTCTTGTAGTGCTTATATTTACTACGCCTTTACTCACTTTCTCAACTATATCTGAAAAAGAAAAGGGAGCAACCGTCATCTTTGATACCGGATTTTGTTCTTCGTTCTTCTTCTCTTCTTCTTGACTTTTACTTGAATCTCCTGTTTTTCCTATCTCTACTTTTTCTTTCAGGTTTTCTAATTTTTCTTTTGTTTCATTTATTATTTCTGAGCCGATGCTGATTTTTCCTAATGTTCCTGATTCTATTCCTTTTACAATAAGATAAATGAAACCTATTACAAGGATAACTCCTATCAGACTTCTGAAATTCACGATAAAATCACCTCCTTTTGTTTTATTTTAGTTCTTTTCAGGTTTTGAATATTAAAAAATAGGAAATTTGGCTTATTTCAAATTTTGTCGAATGGTTTGGGTAAAAACTTTTTGCTCCACATTTCAATAGCGAAGCTATCTGTCATACCCGCTATAAAATCAATAACCCTCTGTTCAAAACTTTCATCTGGCAAGAATCCCTCGCTATCTTCTTCAAAAATATCAGGATGAGAAACATAATATTCATAGAGGTCAAGGATTACTCTTTCAACTTTTGCTGTTTCTTTCATAACATCCGGTGAGGTATAAACTCTTTCGTAGAGGAATTTTCTCAATTCCTCCATAGTCCAGAGCATATCAGAGGAAACCGAAATATCGCCCTTTTCTTTTGATGAATTTATAACATCTTTTACCATTCTATCTATTCTCTCGCCATATGATTCTCCTATTATCTTTGTTATTTCTTTTGGAATGTCCTGTGGTTTTATTATTTGTGCTCTTATTGCATCATCTAAATCGTGATTGAGGTAAGCTATAATATCGCTCACTCTTACAACTTTTCCTTCGGCAGTGACTGGAATGAACTCTGGATTATCAGGAAATATTTTTCCCATACCCTTTGAGTGTTTAAGAATACCATCTATAACCTCAAAAGTCAGGTTTAACCCTTTGCCATCTTTTTCTATTTTCTCTACGACTCTTACAGATTGTTTAGCGTGATGGAAATCTTTAACGATTTTTCTCATAGCGAATTCTCCTGCGTGTCCGAACGGGGTATGTCCAAGATCATGCCCAAGAGCTATGGCTTCTGTGAGGTCTTCGTTAAGCATAAGTGCTCTTGCTATTTTTCTTGAAATCTGCATAACTTCTAGTGTGTGTGTTAGCCGAGTTCTGTAATGGTCTCCCTTTGGTAATATCAGAACCTGAGTCTTTCTCTTCAACCTCCTGAACGACTTTGAATGAAGTATTCTATCTCTATCAACCTGAAAACAAGTTCTTATTTCGCATGGCTTTTCAGGAATTTTTCTTCCTCTTGATTTTGAGCTCGGGATGGCTATTTCAGAGAGAATTTTTTCTTCCAACTCCTCTCTTATTTCTCTTGGGGTTTTTCTCATCTTAAAAAATTTTAATTGAAATTTTCACATTTTTTTTCGGTTTTTTTAGATTTAGAAGATATTTTTTTCAGGTTGCTTTTATTGTGCTATATTTAAGCTTTTTAGATTTCTGAAAAAAGGAGGAAAGCCGATATGACATGGGTATTACTTGCAATAGTTTTAGGAGTAAGCATAGGAGGGGTGATTTTTTCTTTTCTTCTGGCAAGATGGGTTTTGAAACACGATACGGGAAGTCCAGAGATGCAAGCGATTTCTCTGGCTATAAAAGAAGGCGCAGAAGCTTTCCTGCGGAGACAATACAAAACAATAATAATTATATCTTTACCCTTTGCAATTCTTCTCTTTGTCGGATATGGTATAATAAGGGGACACAAGGAGTTTGATCCCGTAGCCTCTGCTCTTGAGCTTGCGTTCTGGATTGCTCTATCTTTTATCGCAGGTGCAATTTCATCTCTGATAGCTGGATATGTTGGAATGTGGGCAAGTATAAGAAGTAATATCAGGGTCGCAGCCGCAGCAGCAAGAAAAAGTTTGCCAGATGCTCTAAAAATTGCTCTGAGAGGTGGAGCTGTTTCGGGAATAATGGTTGTATCAATGAGCTTACTTGGAATAGGTGGACTATTTATACTCATGAAGTTCTTTTCAACTGCTGACCCAATTAAGATTCCACTTCTTATAGTCGGATATGGTTTCGGAGCTTCTTTTGTTGCTCTTTTTGCTCAGCTTGGCGGAGGAATTTACACAAAAGCAGCAGATGTTGGAGCCGACCTTGTTGGTAAAGTTGAAGCCGGAATACCGGAAGACGATCCGAGAAATCCAGCAGTTATAGCAGATCAGGTTGGAGATAATGTTGGGGACTGTGCTGGAAGAGGTGCAGACCTTTTTGAATCAACAGCTGCTGAAAACATAGGTGCTATGATACTTGGGGCTGCTATGGCTTCAAAAGTAGCAGGAAGCGAACTTTCCTGGGTCATGGGAGTTATGCTTTTCCCTCTTGTCGCTCGTGCCTTCGGTATAATAGCATCTATAATAGGCATAATGCTTGTTAGGGCAAAAGGCAACGACGACGACCCTATGCGCGCTCTGAACAAAGGATACTATGTTTCGGTCGTTCTTGCTATGATAGGATTTTTCATCGCTTCACGCTGGCTACTTTATCACCCTTCTTATCCAACAGCATGGATAAATTTCTTCCTCTGCGGTGTAATAGGGGTTCTTACCTCTGTTGCTTTTGTCTTCATAACACAATACTACACAGAAGATAGATATAGACCTGTGAAAGAAATAGTAAGGTCAAGCTATACCGGTCCAGCGACCAATATAATAACCGGGTTATCTGTGGGATTAGAAAACACTGCACTTCCAGCGATTGCCATAGGGATAGCAATAATAGCTTCTTACTACCTTGGCAGAGCGACGGGACTTCCAGATGCCGGTCTCTTTGGAACCGCTGTTTCCACCATGGGTATGCTCTCAACCGCAGGGTTTATACTTGCGATGGATACATTCGGACCCATTACAGATAACGCAGGTGGAATAGCAGAAATGAGCCATCAACCTGCGGAGGTAAGAGCAATAACAGATAAATTAGATGCAGTCGGAAACACAACAAAAGCGCTTACAAAAGGTTATGCAATAGGTTCTGCTGGACTCGCTGCGTTCTTGCTTTTCAGTGCATACATAGACGAGGTGAGAAATTATGGAGTTGAACTTAAAGCAGTAGATATAGCAAAACCAGAGGTCTTTGTCGCAGCTCTCATAGGTGCTATGCTCGTTTTTCTCTTTTCAGGACTTGCAATAAGAGCGGTAGGAAGAGCTGCATACTATGTTATAAATGAAGTAAGAAGACAGTTCCGAGAAAAGCCGGGAATACTTCAAGGAACAGAAAAACCAGAATATGGCACTTGTGTTGATATAGTGACAAAAGGAGCTCTCAAAGAGATGGTTATCCCCGGGCTTTTGCCTGTCATAGTCCCAACAATTACAGGAATTATTTTCAAACTTGTAGGATTAGGAGCTGAATCTGTTGCATCTTTGCTTATGGTTGGAACTATAGCAGGAATACTTGTGGCAACGGTTTTTAACAACGGCGGAGCAGCTTGGGATAATGCTAAAAAATCAATAGAAGCTGCTGGACAGAAGAGAACTGAACAGCATAAGGCAGCAGTTGTTGGTGATACCGTGGGAGACCCTCTGAAAGATACCGCAGGTCCTTCTTTGCATGTGCTTATAAAACTACTTTCTACTGTAACACTCGTTCTCGCTCCGCTTTTTATATGAAATCTTAAACTTTTCTTGTGTCAAAAAAGAAAATAGCGAGGTTAGACCCGGTTTTCAAGGAAATTTTTCAAAAGTCAATATCAGAAATCATAAAGCTTATCACAAGCCAAAAACCACAGAAAATCTCTTATCTCCCAGAAGAACTTCGCTTTGTAAAGCAACTCAGAACCGACCTACTTTTATCTGTAAAAACAAAAGCCGGCTCGCATATATTCCACTTTGAAATCCAAAACCACCCTGATAAGATCATTCCAGAGAAAATGCTGCTTTACAAAATAGCCATAAAATCAAAATATAAAACAGAGCCGGAGCAGTTTCTTCTTTGGTTTGGGAAAGGCAATCCCCCAAAAGCCTACTACAAAGATAAGAGCACAATTCACAGGTTCAGAGTGATAGATATGAGAAAGCTCGGATTGAAAAGATTTTTAGAAAGTCAGAACCCTTATTTTGTTCTGCTTGGGATAGTTTCAGCAAGGGGCAAAAATGATATAGAGCTTATAAAGGATAGGATAAGATTTCTTGCA
>JAUQOU010000014.1 GCA_030550715.1 bacterium
GAGAGCTTATTCAGAAGATAAAAAGCTATAACCTTGAAAAAGAAGAGTTTTTGAAAATCCTGACAGAAATTCATATATTATCTTATTTGGTAGGGAGAGAAGAGGAGGTGGAAAAGGAGATGGTAGGAGAGGGAGGAGAGATAAACCTGCTTGACATAAAGATTTTCAGAAAGGCATACGAAAAAGTGCTTGAGCAGGGAATACAGCAAGGTATCCAACAGGGTATCCAACATGGCTTAAAAGAAGGTTTAAAAGAAGCGATAGAACTTGACCTTATTTCAAGGTTTGGTCGGAGGGCAAAGAAATTGATAAAAAAACTCAAAATGATAGATGATATAGAGAAGTTAAGAGAGCTCAAAAGAGAAGTTATCAGAGCAAAGACGCTCAGAGAGTTTGAGAGGAAATTGAATTTTCACAAAGGAGAAGAGAAAACGAAAAACCGCAAAAATAAAACTTCAACCAAAAAATTCATTTGATATCGTTGTGGAAACGAAATAGTTTTTGGGATAATGATTCTCAGCGGGAAAAAATATATTTATATAGGTTATATTTCAGATGCCCATGGGAATAAGGGGAAGGTCGTATTGTGTCTCAGAAGATACATTTCTCCTCAAAGTATTCCTACAAGAATATTCATAAAAAAAAATTATGGTGATCTCGAGGAGTTCAGAATCAAAGCTCTGAAACGATTCAGAAAAAACGAGCTTATTCTGAAACTCAACAAAGTAAAAGATAAAAACTCCGCGTTAGAATTAGTTTCTTCTGATGTGTATATTTTTGAAGGCGACCTCCCGAGAAAGGTAAGGGTTGAAATAGGAGTTATACCTCCGTTTATTCCGGAAGCGAAGGATGTTCCCGAAAAACTTGAAGAGATTGGTTTTATAACTAAGCCAAGGGGATTGCAGGGAGCTGTCGCGGTCGTATCTCCCAAAGATAAAGAAAAAATATGGACGCCAGGTTTGAAGGTATATATAGAAGGAGATAAAGGCAATTTTTATAGCACAGAGGTGAGAGCGGTAAAAAAACTGAGGCAAATGCAAGATGATATTTACCTTTCTGTCAAATTCATGTTTATCAATGATTTGGATTCTGCGGAGAAGTTAAGAAAGAGAAAAATTTTTGTTTCCGCACAGCAGAATTAGATTTGTCAATTCTCCTTCATCAGATATGATTTTTTTCTTTCCTTTCCTGTTCTGCCTTTCTCGTTGACTTTTCGTAATTTTCAAATGCGCCGATTATTCTTGAAACAATCGGATGCCTCACTATATCTTCACCTGTAAGGTACACAAAACTTACCCCCTCTACATTCCCGAGAATTTTTTCAATATCAGAAAGTCCAGATTTCTGAACATCAATTTGAGTCATATCTGCTGTGAGAACCATTTTTGAACCTATTCCCATTCTTGTGAGAGTCATCTTCACCTGTTCATATGTTAAGTTTTGGGCTTCATCTACTATTATGAACGAGTCAGAAATAGTTCTTCCGCGCATAAAAGCTATCGGTATCACTTCTATAACTCCTCTTTCTATGAACTTTGCAACTTCCCTGTAATCAAGAATTTCGTATAAGCAATCGTAAATCGGTCTCATGAACGGATCAACTTTTTCAAGTATTCCGCCGGGGAGATAGCCGATTTTTTCGCCAGCTTCCACAGCCGGTCTTGTGAGAACTATTTTATTTATCTTGCCAGATTTCAAGTATGAGATAGCAACCGCAACTGCAAGAAACGTTTTTCCTGTTCCTGCTGGACCTATGCATATCACAAGATCACTTTCATATATTGACTTGACATATTTTGACTGATTTTCTGTCTTCGGTATAATTTTTTTCCCTCTGTATGTTGTTACGATTACTTCTTTGTTTCTGTTTTCTATTTTTGAGTTATCTTCTTGATCCGTGCGGTTATTTTCTTCTTTCGCTTTCTTTTTGAGCTCATAAACTTTTTCCTCAACATCTTTTTTTGAAATTGCAAAACCTTCTTTTATCTCTCTGTAAAGTTCTTTTACAACTTCTTCTGCTATCTTCACCTCTTTTTCTTCACCCCTTATGAAAATTTTTGTCCCTCTTGATGATATGCTTACTCCTAACATTCTCGCTATGCTTTTGAGATTTTCCTCCAGCTCACCGATAAGTATTTTAGATATTTCTAATTCTTCAAAATCTATCTCTCTGAAATAAGACATCAGAACAGATATTTACCAAAATATAATTTTTCAATACAGATTATGCAAAAAATCCCGAAAAATTAAAATTTCGGCAAAATTGAAATTCCGTCTTAACTTTTTTCGTTATGCTGAAAACAGACATAGCTTATGAACCGAGAAGGTTTTTTCTTGGATCAGCTGATAAGGTAAAAAGAGAAGTTATAAGCGGTTATGTAGAATCTTTTGATGGAACCCATATATGGTTCAGAAAGACATATCCGGTCAAGAAGAAAATAAAGAGCATTCCTCCGCTTGTTCTCTCAAATGGCATAGGAACAACAATAAGATATTGGAGGTATGTTGAGGACTACATCTCAAGAATTACAGAAGTTGTCGTATGGGATTACAGGGGGCACGGCAGAAGTATGCAACCGAAAACTGATGACCTTTCTATGACAGCTTGCGCAAAAGATATGAAAGCTGTATGCGATGCTGCTGAAATAAGCTCTGCTGTATTTGGAGGTTTTTCAATGGGAGTTCAGGTTATATTAGAATTTTTCCGGCTCTATCCCGGTATGGTAAAGGGGCTTATTCCTGCTCTCGGACCTTACGAGCATCCTGCAAAATATTTCCTTGATTTCCCGTTATCTGAACTAATTCTTAAAATAACCGCAAAGCTTGTCCTCAGGAATCCCAAAAGGGCTCAGAAAATATGGGCATCTTTGATGACCACATCTTTTGCGTTCCGTCTTGGCAAATCTATTGGAATAATCTCAGAAAGGTTGTTCTTCCTCAATCCACTTCTTGCTCATGTTGATGATTTTACAGAGTACTTTGAGAACCTGCGTAAGATGAAAATTGAAGTGTTTTTCAAGATGGCTCTTTCCGCACAAGAACATTCTGCCCAAGATGTTCTTGATAAAATAAATGTTCCAACTCTTGCTATAATAGGAGAAAACGATATATTCACTCCAAAATATGTCATGCTTCGCATGGCTCAGAAAATAAAAAATTCAGAAGTTCTGATCCTCCCGAAGGGTAGTCACGGGGGACTTGTAGAGTATGCGGAACTCGTCTGCCTCAGAATAGAAAAATTTTTGAAAGATCACTTTGGCTCAGAATGAAATCAACTTCTCGCAATCATTTTTGAGAACTCATCAAATATGTATTCAGAATCGCTCGGTCCTGGTCCAGCTTCCGGATGATACTGCACAGAAATAAACTTTAATTTTTCTGACCTGAAACCTTCAAAAGTTCCATCGTTCAGCGAAATGTGAGTGAGTTTTAGACCTTCCTTAATATCCTCTGGAAATGTGTTGGGGTCAATAGCGAAGTTATGGTTCTGAGAAGTTATCTCTATGCTTTTTCTTTCGGTGTTCCTTATGGGGTGGTTTATTCCGTGATGACCAAACTTTAATTTATAGGTTTTTGCGGAAAGAGCAAGTCCAAGTAGCTGATGACCAAGACATATGGCTAATATCGGAACCTTTCCAACAATCTTTCTTATATTCTCCTGAATTGATTTTAAAGGAGCCGGGTCTCCAGGACCGTTAGATAAGACCACTCCATCGGGTTTCTTACTCAAAATTTCTTCTGCTGTTGTATAAGCAGGTAGAACTTCTACTTCTCCGAAAATATCTGCAAGGTTTCTCAAAATGTTGAATTTCACTCCGAAATCCATCACAACTATTTTCGCTTTCACCTTTTTTCTCTGTGGGTAAGATATTGATTTATGTCTCCATCTCGGCTCGCTCCAAAAATAAGCTCTCTCACATGTGACATATTTTACAAGGTCTCTCCCTTCTATTCCCGGATATTCTTCAAGAATTTTTTTGAGCGACTGTGTATCTGCTGATTCTGTTGTTATCACTGCTTTCATGCTTCCTTTTTCTCTTATTTTTCTTGTGAGATACCTTGTATCTACTCCATCAATAGCTGGTATCCCATTTTCTTCAAGAAATTCCCTCAGGGTTTTTTTAGACCTCCAGTTTGATGGGTTTTCTTCAAATTCTTTCGCAACAAATCCATCAACAAAAATTCTCCTTGATTCAAAGTCCTCGTAATTTACTCCGTAGTTTCCTATATGAACATATGTCATAACGACTATTTGATCTTTGTAAGACGGGTCTGTGAGTATTTCCTGGTATCCTGTCATTCCGGTGTTGAAGATTATCTCTCCAACTCTTGTTCCTTTGGCTCCAAAAGACCTTCCGATAAGCAGAGTTCCATCTTCAAGGTATAAAACAGCTTTATCTTTCATCTATCTTTTATTTATAGTTATTGATTGAAGATGTTTTTTTAATTTTCGGTTTTGTTATTTTTTGTCGGGAGAAATGAAAAATTTTATTCCTTCGTCTTTTATCAATATAGCAAGTGATATTATTGAGAAGATTACTCCTCCTGCAAGAACGAATTTGCCGATTTTGCTACCAAAAAAGTTAAATATAAGGTATAAAAATCCTTTGTTCTGTAATCCGAGAAAACTCAGGTAGTTTCCCCAGAAGAAAGCTCTATCAAAGGTTAAAATAAAAATAATAATAAAAGCAAGGGAGATGAAAGACATCATCAGAATCAGATTTTCTCTTTTCGTTTTTTTTCCTATGTAGTAGGCGAGAAAGAAGATTGCAAAATATGAAGCAAAAATAGAAATTACTCCCCACAGAGGAAATTTTCTTGAATCCACGAAAAACATAAAAGCCCAATCTGGGTTTATAAAGTATGCACCTGCTGAAAGCAGTACAAAGAGCAGAGGAATAACAAGTACCGTTTTGTTTTTCGCGCGTGATAGGAAAGCTCCAAGCAAAAATAAAATTATTGGGTCGTAGATGAATGTGGCTTAAATCACCTCCTTTTCACGTGTTTATACATATAAAATTTACGGAAAAATGTTTAAAATTGGAAAAAGATAAATAAATAAAAAGAGCTTGGGAGGTGAAAGAGGTCATGAAAAGGTTGGCTTTGGCTGGTTTATTGTTAGCTTCGGCTTTGTTCCTCTCTGGCTGTGCTCTGGCTCCACTCCAAATAGGTCTCTTTTATACGGATGTAAAACTTCACACAGGCGACCACAATCAAAAGATAGGTCCAAAAGCAGGCGAAAGCTGTGCTTCTAATATTCTTGGTTTAATAACCGTTGGAGACGCATCTGTAAAGGAAGCAGCAGCAAAAGCCGGAATAAAAGAGATAACAAGCATTGACTATAAAGTGACAAACATACTTCTTCTCTTTGGAACTTACTGCGTTATAGTCACAGGTGAGTAAGAAAAGAATGAATAGGGGGAAGGGTTTTCGTCTTTTTCCCTCCCTCTTCCTCTCATCTTTATCTTTATAATCTCTTCCACAATAAATTTCAGGACTAAATTTTTATTTAGTTATGGAATACTGGCTTTCTTTGGGTAGCAATGAGGAACCGAGAATATGGTATTTGAAAAAAGCGGTAGAACTTATCTCAGAGGTCTGCAAAATAGAGAAAGTTTCTTCTTTATATGAAAGTGAGGCGTGGGGTTTTGAAGGTTATCCTTTCCTTAATGTTTGTCTCAAGGTGGAATCTGATTTGCCACCGAGAACTCTCTTTATGTTTTTCAAAAGGATTGAAAAGTTTTTGGGAAGAGAAGAGGGGAGCGGTTACATTTTCAAGTTCAGCAGGTCTTATTCAAGTCGTCCCATTGATATAGATATAATATTTTGGGAAGGTGGAGTTTGGGAAGAAGAAGAACTCAAAATCCCTCATCCTCTTGCGCATAAAAGAAAGTTTGTTCTTATACCTATTTTGGAGATAGAAGACCTGATACATCCTCTGCTCAACCGTAGGATTTCAGAAATTCTTGAAGAGTTAGAAGATACAAGCTGGATACAGAAAATAGGGTGTTTGTTTTGACAAATTTTTCTAATTTTATCATAGATTAGGTTAAATTTATATGATGTCTTTGGGTAAGGTAGCCATCATAGCAGATATACACTCAAATTTAGAAGCTCTACAGGTAGTTCTGAAAGAGATAGAAAGATTGAATCCCGATAAAGTTATATGTCTTGGAGACATTATTGGTTATGGAGCGAACCCTAATGAATGCTGTGAGCTTGTGAAAAAGTACTGTGATGTTGTTTTGCTTGGTAATCACGACGCAGCGGTGGCTGGAATAATAAGAGACGATTACTTTGTGGAACATGCAAGAGTAGCTGTGGAATGGACAAAAAAAATTTTGAAAGATGAGTATATAGAATGGATAAAATCATTACCTTTGACTTATGAATTAGATGGTTTTTTCTTCTCACATGGGGCGCCGTATTCTCCGGACTCGTTTATTTATCTTGTAAGCAGTGATGCGGTTTTGTGGTCGCTGAAATTTCTTTCTGCGAGCGGATTTAAGGCGAGCTTTTCAGGACACGCTCATATCACCTATTCGTTTGGTGTGAAAAAAGGAGAAAGCGGTATTTTATACGGAGAGTTTGAAGAGATAAACTTTGACGATTTTGAAGTTGTTGCAATAAACGTGGGTAGTGTGGGACAACCAAGAGACAGGAATCCGAAGTCAGCTTTTGGCTTAATAGAAGAGGGAAAGATTTACAGGGTTTTTAGGGTAGAGTATGATATAAGCAAGGCGGCACAGAAGATTTTAGACGCAGGTCTGCCATCAATTCTTTCTTCCCGGTTGTTTTTGGGTAGATGATGAATTGTTTTTCCATTTTATATAACCTTTTTTGTCTTTATTTAGGTCGGTAAAAAGATCATAAATTTTTATCCCTAACACAAGAGAAAAAATGCATAAATGAAAATGCAATACATTTGTAAAATCATAAAGTAGTCGGACCTCACTTTTCCAGAAATCTGAAATACTCAAAAGAAAACCCTTATCTATCAAGGGATTCAGAAAGGCAAAATAAAAATTATCAGAGAGAAAAGAATATCAATCACATTTTCCGCTTGAAAATCGCAAAACAGTATTATCTCAAATCTCCCTGATTTTTCTATGCTCTCTCAAAGCCGAGAAATTTAAAATAAACGATGAAAGGAGGTGGAAAAACTATGAACAAGGCACAACTTATAGATGAAATAGCAAAAAAAACAAAACAATCAAAGGCACAGGTAAAACTAATACTGGACTCCTTTCTATCAACGGTTGAGGCGGTCCTGAAAAAAGGAGATAAACTCGCACTGCCGGGGTTCGGAACCTGGTATGTTGCGAAAAGGAAAGCAAGAAAGGGCAGAAATCCAAAAACCGGGGAGACCATCAACATACCCGGTGGCAAAGTTCCAAGGTTTAAACCCGGAAACAAACTCAAAGCTGCAGTGAAGTAGTTTTTTCTCTAAAATTACAAAGAATTAAATAATAGGGGGCGGATTTTTCCATCCGCTCCCTTTCTTTTTTCTTCTCCCCGAATTTCTCAAAAAATCTTTTCAGAAAATCTGAGAAAATTTTTTTATCTTTCTCCTTAACTTTTTCTCTTTTTTTCCGAAAATAGAAAAATATGCAGTTCAATTCCAAAATTTTCGGTCAGATTGAGATAAATCCAGATGAGGTCTTTTTCTTCCCGAGTGGTTTAATAGGTTTCCCTGAAGAGAAAAAATTCTTCTTGCTGAAAGTTGTGAGTGATAATTTGTCTTTCCCGCTTGAAATCCTTCACTCTTTTGAAAATCCGAACCTTGCTTTTTTTGTTACTGACCCATCTTTTATAGTCCATAACTATTCTATTCTCTCTTCTCCCGAGGAAGTAAAAGATATAGAGGTTCAAGATGTTGCAGATGTTGCTGTTAGAGTTATTTTGAGATGTGAGAATGGGAAGTTTTTTGCAAACCTTCTTGCACCAATAATCATAAACGCAAGGAACAAAAAAGGAAAGCATCTTATACTTGAAGGTCCCGAAGAACTTTTAGATGTCGAACTTTTGCTCAAGAGAGATGAAAGTTCACCTAAAAAATCGCAGGAACATATATATCATAATAAGTGAAGGAGGTTGAGAAAAGTATGGCTAAATCATCAAAAGGAAACACAATAAGTGTTTGTATTATAGCAAGGAATGAGGAGAAAAACATTCCGAATGTTCTTTCGTGTGCTAAAAAATTTGCAGATGAGATAATAGTTGTTGATACTGGTAGCAGTGATAGAACACCCGAGATAGCTCGTGAGTTTGGAGCGAAGGTTTATTTTTTCCAGTGGTGTGATGACTTTTCTGCTGCAAGGAACGAATCTTTGAAACACGCGACTTGTGATTGGATAATGTGGCTTGATGCAGATGATGTTATAGACGATTTCAACATAGAGAAAATAATAGAGCTGAAAAAGAACCTGCCACCAACAAAAGATTCCGCTTACTACTTCCTCATAGAAAGCAAAATTATAGAAAGCAAAGATTCTCCGAGCAGAAATGACTCGTGGTATTGGTATCAGTTGAGATTATTCCCACGACACGAAGAAATAAAATTTGAAGGAAGAATTCACGAGCAGGTTATCTTCTCAATAGAAAAGCTCAAGATAAAACAAAAATACACAACAATAAAAATAACTCATACGGGTTATCACGATCCAGAAAGATTGCAACAAAAGATGCAGAGAAATATCCGACTTCTTGAGGAAGAAGAAAAGACAAATCCTTCTTTTTGGATAAAAAGATACCTTGCTTTTTCATACGCAAAGATGGGGAGAACAGAAGATGCTTTGAGGAAACTTGATGAAGCTCTATCACTTATTCCTCAGAACGCTTATATGTGGCTCTATGACCTTCACATGTTAGGTGTTGAAATAAGGAGATTTATTGGTGATTGGGATAAAGTTCTTTATCATCTTGAAGAGGCGGAGAAAGTGAGACCGGACGAGGGGGCTTTGAATTTAGCAAAATCGGAGGTCTTTTTCGTCAAAGGTGAATTTGAAAAGGCACTTGATGAGCTTGAAAAGGCAAGGAAAAAAGGTTTTCTCGTATCTCTTATTCCGATATCTCCCGATTCCTTGAAGAGAAAATATTTTATGGGTAAAGCAAGGGTTCTTTATCATCTCAAAAGATATAACGAATCTTTAAAAAGCTTTGAACAGCTTGCGAATATGTCTCCCGAATATATAATTGAGGTTCCGCAAGCTCTCGATGAGTTTGTAGATTGTGCGGGAAAATGTGAAAAGTGGGAGCTTATTTATGAGACGCTCAAAAAAATTGAAGATAAACTTGAACCACATCATATCTCAAACCTCGCCTTCGCTTCCGAAAGATTAGGAAAAATAGAAGATGCAAAAAAATACTACGAGAAAGCATATAGTATGATGAAGGACGAAAATCCTGATATTTTGTTCAACTATGCCCATTTTGAATTTATGTACGGAAACGATTTTTCAAAGACCATCGACCTTTTCAAAAGATACCTTGAAGTTATACAACCTACCAGAGAAAATTCGTTGTATATCTTAACTGCTCTCACTGCTCTTGCGAATATATTTTTGAAACTCGGGGAGATAAAATTTTCTGTTGAACTTCTATCTACCGCATGTGAGATTTCCGGTGTAAAGGTTGTTGCCGATTCTTTTTCCGACTTATCTTATGCTTGGATTAAAATATCAGAGAAATTCTCAAACAAGTTTTTAAAGACCGTTGCTTTGCAGAATGCGACACTACTTCTTAATCTATCGCCAGAAAAAGAAAACGATAAAAAAGTTTATGATAAAATAGTTTCAGAAATAGAAAAAATAACTTCTCAGGTGATTCCGCAGTGAAGGTTTCAAAAACAATATCTTTTTTTATACTGAACGAAGTCCGTAAAAATGTATCAGATATTCAATCTGTTTCCAAAAGAATATCGTCAGGGAGAATAAATAAGGGTGACTCTCCTACCTCTACTGCTCTTGCAAACTCGGTTTCTCTGCGTGTTCAGACGCTTGATTTTATATCACAGCACATTACTGAAAATGTTTCAGTCCTTCAAAAATATGAGGAACTTTTGAATCAGGTCTCAAATTATGTCCAGAAACTCAAAATGATTTCTGATAGAGCGAGCTTATCTTCAGATAATCAGGAGTTTCAGGAGCTCGAAAAAGCATATAAAGAAAATCTCTCATCTCTTGATCAGCTCGTGAAGACAACAACTATTTTTTCAAAAGTTCTTGGGAGAGGTGGATTTTCTAACTCTGTTATTTCTGTTGAGGTTGTCAGTGGCGATTTCGCCTTCAAAAAAACAGATTTCAACCTATCGGGGCTTAACTTCTTACGCTTTGGGATAAAACAGTATCAGAGTTTTCACATCCAATTTGATAGAGTTGGAGATAACTTTCAAGCTACTTTACTTTTAGATGGCTCTCCCGTTTTTACAGAAAATAAGGAGATTATCGGGAAACCATCAGATATGCCATTTATAGTTGATTTTGAAGAACTAGGAGTGAGTATAAGAGTTCAAGGTAAAGGAGATTTTTCTGTTAAGGTTGAAGGGAAGGCAGATCCGCAACTTATAGTTTTCGGAGATGGTCAAAACGATGAAGAAAGATTTTTCATACCTTCTCTTGAACCTGGTCAGCTTGGAATACCTTCTGACTTTGAGGAAGGTGCCGATATGGTATCTCAAAAGCTTGAAGTTGTCTTCAAAAACTTATCTGATATAAGGGGATTTATTGGGCAGAAGATCGCAAAGCTCTCTCAAAGAAATGATTTAGGAGATATAATAAAGTCAAAACTCAAAATTCTTCAGGGGAATTACGAAGATACAGATATGACTTCTGATGCTGTGATTTTGAACTTGAAACAGGTTATTTTGAACTCAGATATTTCTTCGCTTCGGAGAGCTATTTCTTTTATGAATCTTGTACTTGATATGTTGAGAAGGTGATTTTTTCAACTTCTGGGAGAAAAATTTTTTACTTCCATAAGCGGTTTTGATTTCTTTTTGAATAAACTCATTTTTATCTTATTTTCAGAAATATTTAATGAAATGTTTTTTACATTAAAGCTCGGACAGTTTTTGTTGTTTTCCGCACTTTTGAATTCTCTTTTTGGGCTACTGATTTCTTTCAAAGCAAAGGATAAAAAATTACTTTCGGGTTTGAATAAACTTTCTCTTCTTCTTATATTTATGGCTTGTTTTGTCCTTGTCGTATCTCTTGTGAATGGACATTACTTTGTAAAATTCGTTTCATCTCACTCAAATTCTCATCTTCCGCTTATTTATAAGATAACCGCTTTGTGGGGTGGGCAAGAGGGTTCTATTCTCTTCTGGTCATTTTTACTATCTTTACAGCTTTCTATATGCGATATGAAAACCAATCTCTCTTATACTATTGGCTTTTTTACTCTGAGTTTTTTTCTTCTTCTCGCAAATTTCATCTCTCCTGCTTTTTCATTTCTTTATCCTCCTCCGGAAGACGGGAGGGAGCTAAATCCTCTTTTACAGCATTTCGGTATGGTTTTGCATCCCGTTTTTCTTTATATGGGACTTACAGGTACGGTCTTGCCATTTTCTCTTTATATCGGAAAGATTTTCGATCCGGGTCAGAATATAAATTACAGAAAGTGGGCGGTTTTCAACTGGGCTTGGCTGACCGCTGGTATAATAATAGGTGGTTGGTGGGCTTATTCTGAACTCGGCTGGGGAGGATATTGGGCTTGGGACCCAGTTGAGAATGCTTCTTTTATACCATGGCTTACTCTCACCGCATTCTTGCACATCTCTATGATGGAAGATAAATTCAGGGTTCTGCGTGGTTTCAGCTTGATTCTCATCTCTATCACCTTCATTATGGCTATGACAGGAACCTTTCTTGTTCGCTCAGGTGTTTTCATATCTGTTCATTCTTTTTTACAAAACCCCGAGCTTGGTGTCTCTTTCCTTATATTCATCTCTGTTTTAGTTGTTATTATTTCTTATATTTTCTTTGCAAATTCAGATAAATTGAGAAAGCAATTTTCTTTGAAGTTCTTCTCTCGGGAGTTTTTCATTATTTTGGGGTCAGTGATTTTGATTTCTATGTGGGTTGGCGTCTTTGTGGGAACTATTTTTCCTGTGATTTACGAATCAATTACGGGAGACAAGATAAGTTTTGGAAAGCCATTTTTCAACAAAATCTTTGCTCCTCTCTCTCTTTTTCTTATAATAGTTATGGGATTTGGTCAGTATTTGTCATGGGGAGACAGCAGGTATAAGCTGAAATTTTTTATAGCTCCTTTTTTTCTCTCTTTTGTAGTAGGAGCTATCGCGTATTTTAAATTCGGCTTTGGTATAGCGATAGGATTACTTTCAATATCGTTTGGTGTCTTCGTTATTTTCTTTGAATGGATAAAAGATGGGGTGAGGATGGGACGACTCTTCCCTCTTCTTGCTCATCTTGGCTTTTTTATAATGAGCTTGGGCATCCTTTTTTCACAAGTCCTATACAAAGAAGGAGAATTTGCTCTTTTGCCAGAAGATGAGATAACTTTTTACGAATACAAGATAAAGCTTCTTGGTCTTGAAAGTGTAAGAGGCCCTAACTGGGAAGCAATAAGAGCAAATTTTGAGGTTTCTGACAACTCCCGTAAGTTCAAGATAAGCTCAGAAAAAAGAATGTATCTTACATGGGATGAGCCGACGACAGAGGCAGGAATAAAATGGGGAATACTCAAAGATTTCTACATCGTCTTTGTCAAGGTTGAAAACAACAAGGTCTTCGTGAAAATATGGGATAATCCTCTTACTTCTTTTATATGGATTGGTGCCTTTATAATGTTTGTTGCAGGTATTGGAAAATTTTTGAAGAAAACTTTCTTTGATTGAACTTCTCAATTTCTTCCGAAAATTTTAAATTATTGATTGATGAACAAGGAAGCGAAGAAGGGCGAAATTTATTATCTGCTTCTTATTGATATTGAAGGTTTTACTTCTTTTTCTTCTTCTGCAAAGCCAGAGGTTGTCTCAAAAACAGTTGCAGATTTTGAAGATAAAGTTAAGGAACTCTGCGAAAAATTTTCAGGAGAGGTCGTGAAATTTTTGGGTGATGGCGCTATAATTGTTTTCAGGTCATCAGAAGATGCTCTTGAAGTGGGAAAGAGAATAACCTCTTTTAGTTTTGGCGGTCTGAAAATCCGCGCTTTTTTACATGTTGGTGATGTGATACTTTCAGAAGATAGAAAAGATGTTTTCGGGTTCCATGTGAATTTTGCTTTCAGAATGCTTGACACCATAAAAGGAGGATTTTTAGGCATTTCAGAGCCGGTCTTTCACATCATAACTCGGGGAAAAGAGAATTTCAAAGCAACACCGCTTTTGAGCGTCAAGGGAGTTGAACACCCTGTAAAAATATTCGTAAATGGCAAAAGTTCTATTTCAGAAACAGAAGATGTGAAACTTCACTTTGTTTCTGCCCCTTTATGGCGAAGAGCTCTGGCGTTCTATCTTGATATACTTATCTTCGCAAGTAGCTTCGGAATACTCTCAGGATTACTCATAGGCAAATTCATTCCCGACCTTACATATAAACTCAGTAGTAAAAGCTTAGAAAAATTGGAACAAGGAAATGAGTCCGCTTATAGGCAACAAGACGAAGAAGAAAGAATTCTTGGAATAAAAACGCCGATTGTTGAGCTTGAGGGTAAAAAGGGCAGAGTAAAGCTTGGCACAGCTGTGGGACAAGTTGAAGCCGAGCCTGGCAAAATAAAATTCCTCATAGGTGGAAAGGAAATTTCAATATCTTATGTGCATCTTGGCGGAATTCAACTCATTTTCTTTTCTCTTTATCTTGGTCTCTTTTGGTTTTTCTGGAAGGGCAAAACACCAGGGGGTTGGCTCCTTGGTATAAAAGTTCAGAGAGCAGACGGTTCCCCACTTGACCTTGGGACTTCTCTCCTTCGCTCATTTTTGACGACAATATTTTTCATATTTTTGGGTTTAGGAGCGATAATACCTTTTTTAATAAGAGGAAAAACCGGTCAAGATATTTTAGCAAGGACACGAGTTATTATGGATTGAGAGAGAAAAAATAAAATCCGGGAAAGTGGTTCAGTAAGTTTCAGAAATTACACAAAATTGTGAGTTTCTATTTCACTATTTAGGTATGGTTTTTCGTGAAGATGCTTTCTCCGGAAAGGTTGTTCTTGTGACTGGTGGAGGAACAGGTATAGGAAAGGCGATAGCTACTGAATTTGCGAGGTGTGGTGCAGATGTAATCATAGCTTCAAGAAAAATTGATAACCTGTCAAAAACAGCAAAAGAGATAGAATCCAAAACAGGCAGAAAAATCAGCTTTTATCAAGTCAATGTAAGACAGGAGGAATCTGTCAAAGCTCTCTTTGATTCAATATCAAAAGATAAGGGGAGATTAGATATTCTGGTGAATAACGCCGGTGCGAATTTTCTTTCTCAATCTGAAGAGCTAACTTTGAAAGGATGGAATGCGATAATTGAGACGATACTCACGGGAACTTTTTTATGCTCAAAATACGCATGCCATATTATGAGAGAAAACAAAGACGGAGGGGTGATAATAAATATCGGAGCAACTACGGGGATTTTCGGCTCTCCATTTGCTCTTCCTTCTGCTACCGGAAAAGCTGGACTTGAAGGTCTGACAAAAACATTAGCAGCCGAATGGGGAAGGTATAAGATAAGAGTTAATCTGGTTGCTCCGGGGGTTGTGTGGACTGAGGGTTTTGTCAAAAATGTTGGAGTTACAGAGGATTTGAAGGAGAAGATAAGAAGAGATACACCGGGGGGAATTTTGGCTGAACCAGAAGATATAGCTTGGGCAGTTTTGTTTCTTGCATCTCCTGCTGCGAGAGCAATAAATGGTGTGACTTTGATAGTAGACGGAGGGCACTACTTTGCCAAAGGATTTTCGCTCTGATATGATTTTGTGAAAGATACTGATTGCTTTTTGTGGTGATTATAATATTTTTATTGGGGGTGAAAATGGGCTTTGACGGTACCGAAAAGGAGGGCAGGGCTTCCCCGAAGTGCCCTGAAAAGGGGTGCGGGTCTTCTCCCGCCTTAAAGGGGAGAAAAAGGTTGCCGTTCCAGCTGCTAATGTTCTCCCCGCATAAATGGGGAGACGTTCTCGGATTCCTTTGCTCCTCGGGAACCGAGGGCGTGAACGAGAGGAGCTCTTCAAGATACCTCGTCCGCGGGTATCTTGAGAAATCAAAACGCGGACCCGGAGGTAAAATCCCTTGCGGAGGAGGGATTTATCTCCTAAACTATATCCTCCGCTACGCGGGGTAAAACCCCTGCTTCTCCCGGTGCCGGACGGGGGTTCAAATCCCCCCACCTCCACCAAAGACCAAAACTATCAGCCAGATGAAAATTTTCCCCTGCGCGCTAATCCATTTTTTTCTTATCTCCTTATTCTTTTTTTCATCATCTCTTGCTGATGAGAGCAAAAACGAAACCTTTTCGGGTAGTACAACCTACTACTTTGATAATTACTCTCTTCCTCCTGAACTCAAAAAGAGGGCTGAATACCTTTTTGAGATTTTGAGGTGTCCAACCTGCCAGAATATACCGATAAAAGAATCCTACTCTCAGGTTGCGGAAGTTATGAAAAGGGTCATAATTGAGAAACTAAAAGAAGGTTGGACAGATGACCAGATAATAAATTTTTTCGTCCAGAGATACGGTGATGAAGTCCTTTTAAAACCTAAGTTTGATTTTTTCTATCTTATTCCTTTTGCGGTTCTTGGTGTGGGGATTTTAACTGTTTTTCTTCTTTTTCTTCGCCCTTTGAATAAAGAAAAGAAAGGCAACAAAAAAGGGAATGAGTGAATATGCATTTATATCAAATGTTTTGCAACTTAATACCGTTCCTGCTCCACCACCTAACCTTTTTAAGGTTGTGTCAACTATGAATTCTGATTCAAAATACTTGCTGGTGTTTCCCGCCTCATCCATAGCGTAAGCTGAAAATGAGTATCTCCCATCGGGAAGATTTGAAAATGAAATTAGCAAATTCCCTCCGTTTCTTATTATGTTCTGAATTTGACTTTCTCTGCTGAATGTCCAGAAAATCTTTATTTTTTCGGGAGGTGAAGAATCGTCTTCCGCTTGCAAAAGTATCTTCCCGCTTGGTTCAAATGTTACTCTCTGCGGAAATTCAGCAATTTTAATTTTCGGTGGATCCAGGTCAACCTGAAATTCTTCTTCAAAGATTTCACTTGTGTTATCTGCTGGGTCTCTTACCCTAAAACAAAGATGGTATTTTTTACCGTTCTCTACTCCGTATATTCTTCCTTCTCCAAATGGCTCATTTATCTCAATAGATATTGTCTTCCCCCACTGCGAAAAACATGTCTTTCTCATCTCAGATACTATTTCTTCTACGAAATACTCAAGGTATCCGAACGAGAAAAAGTTATCTTTCATCTGAACTACTACTTTTAAATTTTCATATCTTGTCTTTGGTGGGGGGGAGAAAACCTTGACTATTTTTGGCGGTGTCTTATCTATTATTATTTCTTCTTCTTTTATGTCTGTTGAGTTTCCTCTAAGGTCGTTTATCCATATATAAGCTTTGTAGATTCCTTCGCTCACATCTTGAATTATCTCTGCCTCTTTTTTGAATTTCTTCTCTATTTTCAGAACCTCTTTTCCGTTCTGCTTCAGGACTATGTTTGCAGTAAGATAGTTATCTGTGGATAAAAACTCCTCTACTGACCTATCTTGTGATAGATCTTCTGCTTTTATGTTTACTTTTAGGTTTTTCCAGTATTTTTTCACTTCTACTTGTGAGTCGGGGGGTTCTCTATCTACTAAAAATCTTGTTTTCAGAGATGTCTCGTTTATGTTCCCGTATATATTTTTCCCTATGACTTGAATTTCGTGCTTGCCTTGAACAAGGTTAGTTATTGATATACTGAAAGTTCCTTTTTCGTTCTTTTTTATCCACGAACTCCACACTCCGTTATCTACTCTGAAAGATATTTCATTTGTCTCGCTGTCGTTAGCCGATATTTCAAGCTCAACTCTCTCTGAATTTATTATTTTTGCGGGTGTTTTCAAGAAATATAGTGAAGGTGATTTTACATCTGCCGGCTTTTCATCAAATTCAAGTGATATGCTGTCTTCTCCTTCTGTATTTCCAGATGTAATCAATTTTGACTGATATGCTTTTACTATTTTTACCGAAAAAAAGCTCAGAATTGGAAAAGAAATGGGTTTATAATCTATGTTTCCTAAATAAAGATATATGATATATGAAGTAAGTTTTTTGATTCTTCCGTAGAATTCGTCTCTGCTTACCTTTGCAAGTCCGCTTATATCTTCATAGTTTATTTCATTTTCTACTTTTGTATCACATACGCCGAAGTTTATCACCATTGTTCCCCTATATAAACTCATTTCTCCTTCTATTTTTCTCACATCGGGTAGCCAGCTCAGAATATCTACGGTTATAGGAACCTGAAATCTTGTCCAGATATTAAATGTTTTTCCCATAGCTATGCCTATTTGAACCTGCATTTCTGCCTTTGCGAGATAATCAAAAGAGCATTTCTCATCTCTTCCTTTCTCTGGGATGATGCTTAATAACCAGAGTTTCACATCAACATATGCCTTTTCGGGTTTCTGCTTCAGAATTGTGAAACCTTCGGGAAAGAACTCTTTTATGATGTATGGGGGTATTTCTGTTCTGAAAATTCCTCCGTATTTTTGCAGTATCTCTTTTATATGATTTAGAGTCAGTGTCGCTCTCACATGAGAAGAAAATGTTTGTGGTTCTACATAAAGCGGAGAGTCGCAGTTTGTTTTGAGCATGCAGAAAGTCCATGAACACTTTGAAGAACAAGAGTAAGGGTCTCCGGAAGACCCGGTATATTTCACTTCTAAATAAGGGTCGTCTGGGGTTAGTTGTAGAGGAGGAACTTGAATGAAATATTTATCTTCATTACCTGCGAAATCGTTTATTCCCTGAAACTCTAAAAACAAAATATCACTTTTTGAACTCCGATAACTTAAAGCTATGATTATGAATGTTAAAATAAGGCAAGAGACCGCTTTTCTTGTTGCTTGCACAAATTTAATTTTAATGATGATATACATTTCAGGTAAAGAATTTTGCTCGCTTTTCCTGAATTATTCACTATTGATTCTTTCCATTACTAATCTTTCATATATATGGAACATTTACCTTATATTGCGTCTGCCTACTTTATTTTTTGGGTTGCGGTGATAACTCTTACGATTTATATTTTAAAGGAGTAACTCTGATGAGAATTCTTTTTATAACAGGAATTTCCGGGTCGGGAAAAACAACGGTGCTAAAATCACTTGAAGACATTGGATACTATCCCGTTGATAATATACCTGTTGAGATGATTTATGATTTTTTGAACCTTGCGGCAAAAGCGAACATAAGTAAAGTCGCCCTGAGCCTGTTTTTCAAAGATAAAGAGGTCGTGAGAAAATTTCTGGACCTGCGAGAAAAACTCAAGTCAGACATGAAAGATTCGGAAATTTATCTTGTTTTTTTAGACGCTTCCGACGACGCTATACTGAGAAGATATAAAGAAACAAGAAGAAAGCATCCTTTATCAGACATCACTACTTCAACCTCGGATGCGATAAGGAAAGAAAGAGAGATTTTGCAAGATATTCAGGAAGTCGCTGATATAAAGATAGATTCAACAAATATGAATATACACGAGCTCAGGGAAAAAGTAAAGAGCATTTTCGGAGATGAAAAATCTGATGATTTTTTTGTGCAGATTTACTCCTTCGGATTCAGATATGGTATCCCGCAAGAATCAGACATGGTTTTTGATGTGAGATTTATAAGAAATCCGAATTTTGACCCGGAACTCAAAAGGTTTGACGGGACGAAAAAAGAAGTACAGGATTATATTTTCCAGGATGAGAACGCAAGAAAATACCTTGAGATGATGAAAGATATGTTGAAATTTCTTATTGAAAGGTTCAAGAAGGAAGGGAAACACTTTGCTACAATATCTGTGGGCTGTACTGGTGGAAGACATAGGTCAGTAGCTTTTGCAGAAAAACTCAAAGAATTTATAGAAAAAGAGAGCAAGGTGAAAGTTATAGTCACACACAGAGATAAAGATAAAGATCCTGTGATTTGACCTGACTTTTCGGTGAGCTCTTTTCAAACAAAATATTTTGCAAAATTCTTGAGTTTTTCTTTCTTTTCTTTTTCTTATTCATTATCTAAAAATAAAGGAGGTTATTCATATGATAGGGGCTGAAGAGGTATCTCAGGTAATTAAAGAGAGAATAAAGAGCGCTGATTTTGAAGCGAAGTTTGATGAAATAGGTATAGTGACCTATGTTGGAGATTATATAGCTCGCGCTTATGGACTGTGGGAGGCGATGGCTGGTGAGGTCGTTGAGTTTTCATCAGGACAAAAAGGAATAATTCTGAACCTTGAAGAAGAGTCAGTAGGAATCGCAATAATGGGTTCAACAGAAGGAATAAAAGAAGGAGATATAGTAAAAAGAACTGGAAAACTCTTTCATGTTCCTGTCGGAAAAGCGGTTTTAGGAAGGGTTATAAACGCTATTGGAGAGCCATTGGATGGTCTTGGACCGATTTCATACGAGGAAACGAGATTTGTTGAGTTGAAAGCGCCGGGAGTTATAATGCGTCAGCCGGTCAGGGAACCACTGCAAACAGGAATAAAAGCAATAGATGCGATGATTCCAATAGGAAGAGGGCAAAGAGAGCTGATAATAGGTGATAGACAAACCGGTAAAACAACTATTGCCATTGATACGATAATAAACCAGAAAAACGCTAATCCGCCGGTTTATTGCATTTATGTCGCCATAGGTCAAAAACTTCAAGCAATAGCGCAGGTTATAGATACTTTAAGGAGATATGGAGCGATGGATTACACAGTTGTTGTTTCCGCTTCTGCATCAGAACCTCCGACTTTGCAATACATAGCACCTTATGTCGGCTGCACAATAGGGGAGTATTTCAGAGATAGGGGCATGCATGCTCTTGTGGTCTACGATGACCTTTCAAAGCATGCTCAAGCATATAGAGCCCTTGCTCTCTTGCTCAGAAGACCGCCGGGAAGAGAAGCATATCCAGGAGATGTCTTTTATCTTCACTCCCGACTTTTGGAGAGGGCGGCGAAGCTCAAAGATGAACTCGGCGGTGGCTCTCTGACCGCCCTACCCATAATAGAAACACAAGCGGGAGATGTTTCAGCATATATACCCACAAATGTTATATCTATTACAGATGGACAGATTTACCTTGAGCCGGAACTTTTTTACGCCGGAATCCGTCCCGCCATAAATGTTGGAATCTCTGTCTCCCGTGTCGGAGGAAACGCTCAGATAAAAGCGATGAAAAAAGTTGCGGGTATGCTCCGACTTGAACTCGCTCAGTACAGAGAACTTGAAACATTCGCACAGTTCGGCTCAGACCTTGACGCTGCAACCCTGAAACAAATTGAAAGAGGAAGACGACTCACAGAAATACTAAAACAAAACCCAAGAGAAGTCCTTGATGTAGAAAAACAGGTAGTTATAATATACGCTGGAACTCGTGGTTATCTTGATAAATACCCAGTTCAGCTATGCCGAAAATACGAAGAAGAACTCTATAAATTCCTCGATTCAAAATATCCAGATATACTCAAAGATATAAGGGAAAGGAAAGATTTAACTCCTGATATAGAGGAGAGGTTGAAAAAAGCCCTTGAAGATTTCGACTCTTATTTTTCATCTCTTGTGAGGCAACTTTAATATTTGCTTGTGCTAACTTTTCTGAACTCCGCGTTTTTTATAACCACCAAAACAATTCTCAAGATAGTTTTTAGAACTGGGCAGAAGATAAATTTTACTCACCGAAATTTTTTGTGCAACAATTAAAAAGATCTGTAAAGTTTGGAAAAAAAAGACAAAAAATCAAATTTTTGACGTGAAAAATCTTTTTATCGTTATCTTCCCCTTATCTGACAAGGGAAAGAAAAATGTTCATTTTGCTTGACTTTTCCAAAAAGAGTGATTATTATTTTGGTATGGAAAAATATCTAACAAGGAGGTATATAGTTATGGGTAAAAAACTTCTGTGGGGTTTGGTTGGTGTCTTTGGCTTTATACTTTTTATCACAGTAGGTCAGTCGGAAGCAAAGAGAATATATGAAATGCACCACGCGATAACAAGAGATACAGGCAACCCATATACTGTTGGTCCGAAAGACCCGATAAGGTGGGGAGGGCTTCCGCAGGTTGCACCCGGTTTTATAACTCGTGAAGCACTTGAAAAACACAATGTTGTGGTAAGAATAACGAATTCCGGAATGCAAGAGATAGCAAATTTCATTTCAGACATTTTGCAATCCGACCCTTCTGTTGCTAATCTTATAGACCTTCTTGCAAGACAGTTCCTTGATAGATGCACAGATACCAAAGTTGTAGGGGATCTATGGGATTCTCTTTTTGATTTCCAGCAGTGGCTAACAAATAACTACCCGAACGACCCAACATATAGCTACTATTTCAGAAACGCTACTATGGCTTGTGGAATAACTACTACATCATCGCTCTGGCAGTATGGAGAAGGTTTAACACATTGCTTCGGAAACGGAATCTTCTTTGAATATATTGCAGGATACAACCCGACAGGAACATGGGATTCGGGAACAAATATGTGTAAGAACGACGGAAAAGGACTTTTCTCTATGTGTCTGCCTATTCCTTTGCTGAACGATGAAGGAGCACCGCTGTGCGTCAACGCGGTGATCTTCGGACAAGAAAGAAATAAGGTTGTTGGAACTCTTGCTAACCCAATCCAATACTATTCAGGTGGTTTCAGCTGGCCACCTTTTGGAAAATGTGGAAGAGAACTCCCCGGAATTTGTCCAACTTCGCAGGGATGGGATAACTATTACTTTATAGATAGAGTTACAGGCAACAGGTTGATTCTTGATTACAATAGAAATAATATAAGAGTTACTCTTCAAGGTAATATAGGAACAGATTTGCCTGCTACCGCGACGTGTGAAGGAGACCTTACAGAACACACAACAGATGACCGACTTGATATAGGAATAGAAATAGGAAACTTCGAGATATCCTTGACTTTTGTTTCTCCTTTTGTCGATTCGCAGACAAGGTATGTAGATTGCAATTGGGTGGGTTCGTGTCAGTTCAAAGCAGGGGTCACCACGTTTCCGAATGACCTCTCATACTGTTTCAAGAACGCTGCTGCGGTGAATGACGATCATATATGCGACCCACAATTTGATAGAGGTATAACTCAATACCAATACAAGCCCGAAAGAGTTATCGCAAACTACATAAACGGAAGAGCATTTGTGAGAATACCACTTTTAGCCCTGCGACTTGGTATCCAAATAAAAGGTAATTTCAGAGATTGGACATCTTACAAAGATTGGGAGCACATGGTAAGAGGTCTTGGAATAAACCTCAAGTTCCTTGATGTTGTGGCTGGGGTAGCGTATGACTTTGTTCCTATGGCAAGTAGTGCTACCACACCTGCTTGCTGGGCTACTTCTTGGAACCAGGTTGGTTCTGTTCAGTACTGCCCGGAGTACAGAGTATCACAGAAGTTTGCAAAAACTCTGCTCTGGCTTGACGCTGTTTTGAGAATGCTAGCGGTAGATAACTTCAACGTAAGTTGTATTCCAAGCCACACTGTAAGCCAGTACAATACTTGTGTTGCCTATTTCTTATTCCCCGGTCAGGTCTTTGATTTAAAAAGCATAATAGATAGCATAAACCCGATATCACATCCGTTGGAGGAGGTAGTTTATGTTGGTCCTACAGCTTATTACGAATTGAAGTCAAACAAAATATTTATAGATTTTGGTTTCACGAATGATTTTTGGGCAGATAGTGCGGGAATCTTGCTTGCTATGAATGTAGGGGTAGATATAAGGTATGTTCTTTGGAGTTCTTCTGCGACAAGTATAACATTCGTCAAGAGAGATTACTCTGTGTTTAACGATTATGTTTCTACATGTGTTCAGTTTGCTTCTTTCGTTACTGCTGCAACAAGTCCAATCGTACCAATAGCAGAGTGCCAGCCGCAGACAGGTTGTCCATCATCAGTAAGAACAGTTGATGCGTGTCCTATAGTCAACGGTGGAAACGCTAACTTTGTATTCAAGACCGAAGCTTTACCACAAGCTCCTTCATCTCCAACGCTTGCCGAAGGTAGATATGGATACTCTCTGACAAACTACTATATTGGTATAGGAATTCACCACAACCTTATTTCAAGGATACTTTACGAAGCGATAGGAGATGGACTTGCTTGTATATGGGTAGATAAGTACACTCCAATGCTCGGAGGATTTGCTGGTGGCTTCCTCAAAACTGACTCGTTCGGATTCTTTATGCCCATGCTCAAAGATAAATACCCAGGAAAAGAGATGGCAATAGAGATTATACCAAACTACAAAGACCCAGGGAACCCATCAGGAAACTCTGGTGGAGCTGCTTCTTACAATAGACCTCTTTCTGTTGTAGCATACGCAAAAACAGGCGGTCCAACTTTCAGACCTGTCCTTTCTGTCTACGCACAGGGTTCAACAAGAGTTGATTTCTGGGCTGAATTCTTGAGAAATGCAACTTATGGTAGCAGTTTTACGATGTTCGTTCAGCCCACAACATGGTTTGATACCGCTGACCTTATGATAGATATTCCTTATGTTGACCTATCGTTCAATGTCATAACAACAGGAAATATTACGGACCCGATGGCTTCCCAGACATGGATGAGAATATTTGGTCTTACAGTAGGTATTCAACTTTCTGTTGATATAGACATAGTTCCTTGTGTCTCACCTGATTGTGCGAGAACTGTGGAGTTCCCGGGATTAGATTCAACTGACTTTACAAAACCTCTCACATCTTATTACAGGGATTACTATGGTAACCCGGTCCCTGATCCATCTAAGGGTGGGAACTACTTTCCAAACGGCGGTACATTTGCACGTGTGATAGACCTGACGCTGTATGTTGACCCAGATGTGAGATACTTTATCGCATATAACACGAACGCTTTGGGGTTGAGTGGTTCTGATTGGGCTGAAATACTTGGCAATATCTTACCCGTCATACTGAACGCTGTTGCAGGAGCTAAGCTGAGATTGGCATTTGACCCAGCAGCTCTTATACAGATACCTATTGCGTTTAACTTCCCGTGGGTGGGTCCTGAATTTGGTACTACTCTTGCCTACGACCAACCGTTTGCTGGTAATCCAAAAGATAACATAGGGGACTACTTTGAGATTTTCATTCACTGGCAGGGAAGAACAGGGTTAGGAAGGTTAATAAAACTTCTGAAATCTTTTGGAGTTGATATTGTGAATATAATAGGAGGGGTAGCAGGACTCTCTGCTCCGCCAGCTGCAATTAATGTTCACCTCGCGAACGCGAATGGAAACGGAAACGGATTCAAGGTTACACCTCCTGAAACTCTGATAACCTACACATCTGACCCGCATGCACTTTACACAAAAATTGGCTTTTCTGCGTTCTCTCCTCAATCTTCAAGGTTCAAGTATTCTTGGCGACTTGATGGTGGTACATGGAACTTGTGGCAAGAAGAGAACTCGGTTGTTCTCACGCACCTTCTTGAAGGTTGGCACACCTTTGAGGTCAGAGCAAGAGATGAGAATAAGCTGATTGACCCAACACCTGCACGCTTTGTTTTCAGAGTGGATACACTCGGTCCAGATATAAGGATCTCTGGTCCAGAGCTTGTGAGAGGTGAGAGAGCGAGGTTCTTTGTTGATGTGAAAGATGCACAGGCAAAGAAATCAGAAACGCTTGTTGCATGGAGAGTAGATAACGGAGAATTCGGAGAGTGGGTGCCAGCGTCTGAGTTAAGCTATGTTGACCTTGACTCTCTATCAAAAGGTGAGCACATTCTTGAAATCAAGGCAAAAGACGATGTAGGAAATATATCAACATACTCTCACAGGTTCTTTGTGACAGAGAAAGTTGGAGTATTAGGATGTTCTGCATCTGCTGGATTTTCGGGATTTGGAGTTTTACTCTTTGCTCTTTCATTACTCTTCACTGTGATAAGAAGGAGGGTTGAGTAATCAGGGTTCGCAGATAGGGAAAAGGGCGGGAGAAGTTACCCGCCCTTTTTTCTTTTAATTTTTTTCTCTGTTTCTTTTCCTTTTTAGGTTTGAACCTTAAATTTATTTATTATGGTCAGGTTTTCGCAATCTTTCACCTTAATAGAGATAATGGTTGTAGTACTTATCATAGGTCTGCTGGCTGGACTTGTAGGTATAAATGTAATAAGATATTTTGATAGAGCAAGGGAAAGAACCGCTCGGGCTCAGCTTACGATGATAGAGCAAGCACTTGAACTTTATAAGATTGAAAACGGTAGGTACCCTACTACCGATGAGGGGCTATCAGCGCTTGCAAGGGGTGGATATATAAAAGGGAAGCAGATACCAAAAGACCCATGGGGTTCTGACTATTATTATATTTCAGATGGCTCAACATTTACCCTTAAATCTCCGGGACCAGATAAGGTTATCGGAACGCAGGATGATATTTCAGTGGAATGAGGGATTTGAGCTTAAAAAGAAACTCAAACAAGAAATCCTTTACTCTTATTGAGATTTCTGTCGTATTAGCCATTATAGCTTTGTTTTTGGCTCTCGCTTTTCCGAGGATACCTGTCTTTAAAGAGGAAGCTGTGAAAACCGAAGCGAGAAAACTTGTTGCTTTCTTCTCCAAAATCATAGAGAAAGTTTCAAGAGATAAAAAGAGTTTGAAGCTGGTCATAAAGAAGAAGGAGAAAAAAATAGAGGTTTTAGACTGTGTCCCTGTCAATATGACCCGGGAAGAAAAAGAAAGATATGAAAAGATTAACGAGCAGATAAAAGGTCTTTTTGGTAGGTCAAATCTTCCTTTTCTTCCCATTATATCCCCACAAGTTCCGTGTGAATGGAAAAAACAAGAGGAAATAAGATTATCTTCTGATATAACTTCACTTTTTGTTGATGCTGAGGAGACATTTGGCAGAGAGGTTGAGGTACTTTTACAGTCGTCAAGGGTTCCGCTTATTGAGATAGAGCTTGAGAAAAAAATCTGGGTGAATATAAATCCTTATACTTTCAGGGTATCTGTTGATGGAGAGCCAATTCATTTTGCAAGGAAAAGATGAACGATCAAATTTTTTCCCTTTATTGTTTTGTTTTTTCTGTATTATTTGATATTTTCTTCAATCTTTTAATGTATGAAGGTTTCAATAGGTTCGGACCACGCTGGTTATTTTCTGAAAGAGAAAATAAAAGAGTTTCTGAGGAGTAAGGGGATAGATTTTGAGGATAAGGGTGTATATTCTGCTGATGGTAAGGTAGATTATCCAGATTTTGCTCGTGCTGTTGCGGAAGAGGTTTCTTCTCATAGAGCAGATTTAGGAATTCTGATATGTGGGACGGGGATAGGGATGAGCATTACTGCTAATAAGTTTCCGGGGGTTAGGGCTGCGCTTGTGTTCAACGAGTTTTCCGCTCGCATGGCGAAAGCTCACAATGACGCAAACATAATCGTTTTCCCAGGAAGAATTATCTCCCCAGATTACGCCATAGAACTTATGAAGGTCTTTTTAGAAAGCTCATTTGAAGGAGGAAGACATTTGTCAAGAATAGAGAAGATAAAAGATATAGAGGAAGAACTTAAGTTTTCTCTCTCTCATATTTTTGGAATGATAAGAAAATTTGATCCGGATGTTTTTTACGCTATACGGAATGAGATAGAAAAACAAGAAAATACGCTGAATCTGATAGCTTCTGAGAACCTGACGAGTTTGAGGGTTCTTCTTTCGCTTTTTAATCCTATGAATAACAAATACGCCGAGGGTTATCCATCAAAACGTTATTACGGTGGTTGTGAGTTTGTAGATATTGTTGAGGAGATAGCTCGCGAGAGGGTGAAAAAGATTTTTTCAGCAGAACACGCAAATGTTCAACCACACTCAGGGACTCAGGCGAATCAGGCGGTTTTCCTCGGTTTCCTCGAGCCGGGAGATAAAATTATGAGTTTGGAATTATCTTCTGGTGGGCATTTATCTCATGGCGCAAAGGTCAATTTTTCCGGGAAAATATACCAACCTGTTTTTTATACTGTTGATGAAAGAACTCATCTTTTAGACCTTGATAAGATAAGGGAAATAGCAAGGAAGGAGAGACCGAAGATAATAATCGCTGGGGCTTCTTCTTATCCAAGAGCGATAGATTTCAAAGCTTTTTCTGAAATCGCAAAGGAAGTTTCGGCTTATCTTCTTGCAGATATAGCTCATCCTGCTGGTTTGGTTGCTGCGGGGGTTTTTCCTTCTCCTGTGCCATACGCAGATTTTGTGACCTTTACAACCCATAAAACACTGAGGGGTCCTCGTGGTGCAGTTATTCTTACAAAATCTGATTACGCAAAAAAGATTGACTCTTCTGTTTTTCCGGGGACTCAAGGGGGACCGTTTATGCATGTTATAGCTGCAAAAGCGGTCTGCTTCAAAGAGGCGATGGAACCTGATTTCAAGCTCTATGCGGAGCAGGTCGTGAAAAACGCAAGAGCTCTCGCAGATGAATTTCAAAAACTCGGATATAATGTCATAACAGGAGGAACTGATTCTCATATCGTTCTTATAGATGTATCTCCAAAGGGAGTCAGCGGTGGAGATGTTGAAAGAGAACTGTATAAAGCTGGAATAATTCTTAATAAAAATGTTATACCTTTTGATAAAAGACCTCCGATGAATCCATCTGGAATAAGATTGGGAACATCTGCTCTTACTACGCGTGGAATGAAGGAAGAAGAGATGAGAATTATAGCTCGTATGATAGATAGAGTGATATCGGCAAATTTTGACGAGAAAGTTGTCTCAGTGGTCAGAGGTGAAGTCAGTGAAATGTGCGCCAGGTTCCCGTTCTACAGAGACCTTCTTATGCTTCTTGGAAAATGAAAACACTCTATATTTACCGAAAAATTTTATTTCTCTGGGGAAAGTTATTATAATTTTTTCTGCTATGGTTCAGAGGTTGAAAACATTTTTTCTTTTATCGCTTTTGACTTTTTTCTTGCTTTTTATGGGTAATCTTGTAGGAGGTAAGGTTGGGCTTACGATTGCTCTGGTTATGGCTGGTCTTATGAACTTTATAGCATACTTTTTTTCAGATAAGATAGTTCTTGCTATGTATGGAGCGAGGGAGCTTCCTCCCGAGGAGGCACCGGCTGTTCATAGAATTATTGAAGAGCTTTCTGCAAGCGCGGGTATCCCGAAGCCCAAAGTTTATCTTGTCCCATCTCCTTCTCCAAACGCTTTTGCTACCGGTAGGTCTCCTTCTCACTCAGCAGTTGCTGTGACAGAAGGTATACTGAGGGTCCTAAATGAAAGAGAGCTGAGAGGAGTTTTAGCTCACGAGTTATCTCATATTTTGAACAGGGATACGCTCGTTCAGGTTGTAGCAGCAACTATTGCGGGTGCGATAATGTATCTTGCAGATATGTTGAGATGGGGGCTTTTCTTATTCGGGGGAAGCAGAGATAACGATAGAGATTCTGGCATAGGTGGTATTATAGGTCTTATTGTTCTTGCTGTTTTAGCTCCGATAGCTGCATTTTTGGTTCAGATGGCTATATCTCGGTCGCGTGAGTATCTTGCAGATGAAACCGGTGCGAAGCTGTGTGGAGATCCGCTATCTCTTGCATCTGCTCTGAAAAAAATCGCAGGTTTGAGCCAAAAGATTCCTCTTCCTGCTAATCCTGCTACATCTCACCTTTTTATAGTAAATCCACTTTCTGGTTCTTCAATACTTTCTCTATTTTCAACTCATCCACCGATAGAAAAGAGAATAGAGCGACTTTACAAGATGGCTGGAGTTCCTTTTGATTTAGCATAAAATTTGGTTCATTTTTTCTTTTTTTCAAGGAATTCTTTCATTTTGTTTTTTGCATAGGGTGAAGATATACACGATGCACAGAAAAGAGCTTCTGTTCTCAGATTTTCTTCAAGCTCTCCTGCGTTTGATAGGTTGCAGAGCTCAATTATATATCTCAGAGCGGTAGGATTTTTATCTTTGAACTTGAATATAATTTCTTTTGCTTTTTTTAAGAGTTCTTGACTGTTTTGAGCTATATCGTCTATTGCTCCTATTTCAAGTGCTTCTTCTGCTGAAATAATTTTTCCTTCCATTATTAACTTTTTTGCTTTTTGTGGGGAGATGAGACGTGAGAGGCGTTGAGTTCCGCCATATCCTGGCACAATTCCAAGATTTATCTCAGGCAATCCTAACTTTGAGTTTTTGGTTGCTACTCTGAATGTGCACGCCAGAGCGAGTTCGAAACCTCCACCAAGAGCATAACCATCTATTGCTGCAACTGTGATATACTTTAATTTTTCAAGCTTTGAAAGAGTTCTCTGACCATTTCTCAAATATTCATAAGCTTGATGGAAGTTTTCAAGAGAATAAAGTTCGTTTATATCTGCTCCTGCTGAAAAAGCTCTTCCTTCTCCTCTTATAATTACTCCAAAGTATTTTCCGTACCATATTTTATCTATAATTTGGTCAAGTTCTTGCAAGATCTGGCGTGAGAGTGCGTTAAGTGTTTCGGGAGAGTTTAAAGTTATTATCAAAATTCCTTCTTCTTCATCTGTTTTGACTTTTCTGGTATTCATTTATGTCGTTCCCTTACTCTTCTTTTCCTTCTTTTTCGTCTTCAACCTGAACTTTTATGACCATTTTTCCGAAGTGTTTGTTCTCATACATAAGCTGATGAGCAAGGGGAGTTTCCTCAAACTCAAAGACGCGTGAGACGATGGGTTTTATTTTTTTCTGTATTATCAGTTCGTTAGCTATATATGCGTCGTATGCGTTTGCAAAGTGAGAACCGATTATTCTTTTTTGTCTCATCCAAAGGTATCTCACATCAAAAACGAGGTTGTATCCCGTTGTAGCACCACAGATTACAATTTTTCCAAATCTATCTGCAACATACACGCTTGTAGCAAAGGTTTCATACCCGACATGTTCAAAGACAATGTCTGGGTCTTTGCCTCCCGTTAGCTTTCTTATCTCATCTCTGAACCTTTTCATCTCTTTGAAGGTTTTTTCATCTATCTTACCGTTTTTTGGTGTTATATCAAATTCTGTTCTATTGATGAAGAGTTCTGCTCCGAGTTCACGGAGTATCTGAGCTTTTTCTGGTGATGATACAACGCATACTGGAATTGCTCCGACAAGCAAACATATTTGAGTTGCAAATATACCAAGCCCTCCCGCCGCTCCCCATATGAGTACAACATCGCCGGGTTTTATCTCTGCCTGTCTTATGAGCATTCTCCACGCTGTAAAATATGTAAGACCATAGCTTGCTGCTTCTACCCATGAAAGATGTTTTGGTTTTGGGAGAACCTGCTGAGCTTGAACGAGGCAGAACTGAGCGAATGCTCCCCAGTTTGTCTCATAAGCCCAAATCCTCTGATTTCTGCAAGCCATAGGGTCAAGCCCGTTGCATTCCGGACACTGTCCGCATGATTGATTGCAGTGCAAAACCACTTTATCTCCCACTTTGCAGTTTGTAACTCCTGGACCAACTTTCCAGACAATTCCCGAAGCATCTGACCCGGCTATATGAAAATCATATCCTGTGTATTTCATAACATTAACTGGTTTTCCAAGCGATGCCCAGACACCGTTGAAATTCACTCCCGCAGCTTTTACAAGAACGAGAACTTCTCCCGGTCCTGGCTCAGGGACATCTATTTCTTCAACTTTCATTGCTTTGATTGGTTCTCCTAATCTATCTGGTCTTATAACTATTGCCTTCATTTTTTTTACTGGGGTTCCGGGTTCCACATCGACCTTTCCTAAGGGAAGGATATCAACTTTCTGCATTTTCTTTTCCTCCTTTTTTACAAACTCTTGCTTTAATTTGTTATCTTTTTGGATTTTGAACTTCAAATTTTTTATGTTTTTTTTATTTTTTATTTTGCTTTTTCAGGAATTTTCTTTGTGTTTTAATGAGGGGAAAAGATTTTTTCGGGCTAATTTTTTGTAAGTTGAGAAAGGTTTAGGAATTTTTGTTAAATTGATTTTTAAGTAGGGGCAGGCGTAGCTCAATCGGTCAGAGCACCAGCCTTCCAAGCTGGGGGTTGCGGGTTCGAGTCCCGTCGCCTGCTCCATTAAATTTGCCCATGTAGCTCAGGGGTTAGAGCGCCTCCTTGGTAAGGAGGAGGTCAGGGGTTCAAGTCCCCTCATGGGCTCATAGCAAACTCTCAAAAAAAATGCCAATAGGAAAATTTCTCAGAAAAATTTTCGGTTATGGTGGAGATCTTGCTATAGACCTTGGAACTGCAAACACTGTTGTTTGGCATTCAAAAAAAGGTCTTATAATAAATGAACCTTCTGTGGTTGCTGTTATGGAGTTGAAAGGTGGTGTGAGAAAAGTCATAGCTGTTGGAAATGAGGCGAAAAGGATGCTCGGTAGAACCCCAGAAGATATAAAAGCTATAAGACCTTTGCGAGATGGAGTTATAGCCGACTTTGAGGTAGCTGAAGCAATGCTTTCTTACTTTATAAGAAAGGCGCTTGAAGGCGGAAGCAGATTTTTCAAGCCAAGAGTTGTCATAGGAGTACCATCTATAATAACTCCTGTTGAAAAAAGAGCTGTGATAGAAGCGGCAGAACTCGCAGGAGCATCGGAGGTTTACCTTGTATATGAACCTATGGCAGCTGCGATTGGTGCGGGTCTTCCAATAGACCAACCTGGAGGAAATATGATAGTAGATATTGGTGGTGGAACCACTGAGGTTGCGGTTATATCAATGGCTGGTATTGTTTGTTCAACATCACTGAAAATAGCAGGTGATGAATTTGATGAGGCAATAGTGCAGTATCTGAGAAGAAAATTTGGTATTCTTGTTGGAGAAAGAACTGCTGAACTTATAAAGATGACAATAGGAGCTGCTATGGAAATTGAGCCAGATAAAGAAATTGAGCTATATGGAAGAGATGTATCTAACGGCATTCCGAAAAAGATTGTTATCTCACAGAGAGATATTGTTGAAGCATGCAAAGATCAGGTTTCTGCAATAGTTTCTGCGGTAAAAAGTACTCTTGAGAAGACACCGCCAGAGCTTTCGGGAGATATATATGAAAGAGGGATTTGTCTTACAGGAGGTGGCTCTCTTCTTGCTGGACTTGATAAACTTGTTGAGAAGGAGACAGGCATAAAGACATTTGTTGCGAAGGAGCCGCTCTTCACAGTAGTTAAAGGTTGCGCAAAAGTTCTTGAAGATATAGAACTGCTCGCACGAGTTAATGTCGCTCAATGAACATAGCAAAAATTCTTTTAGCAATTTTTATCATTTCTCTGCTTTTTGTTCTGGAAAGGTTCAATATCTACATCAAAATTCCCGGTTTTTATGGTCTTTATAATCTTTATCTCTCACCGCAAGATATATGCGGTTTGAATTTTGTTGATGAGGTGAGGAGATCAAGAGAATCTATTGAAAAGTCGGTTTCTTTATCGTGTGATTTTCGGGAATCTGAATTTTTTTCTTCCGTTTCAAATTGTACCCTTTGGGATAAAAATTTGCGCCTTAAAATTATTGTGTCCAGAGTTTTTCCTGTTTCTCCTGATAAATTTCCCGAGGAATTCATCATTTTATCTGGTAAGAATGACGGTGTCAAAAGATACTCTCTTGTTATGAAAGATGGTTTTCTCTTTGGAAGAGTTGTAGATGTTTTTGATAGAGAAAGCAGGGTTATATCTATTTTTTCTCCGCAGTTTTTTGTTGATTCGGTTTTTTTAAGTTCAGGAGTAAGAGCTATTTTGCGGGGGAATGAAAACGGTTTTATGAATGTTTTTGCTTCTTTGGGACCGATAGAGTATGCCGACGGAGATGTTGCTTTGACTTCTGGAAGCAAATTCAGTTTGCCGGAAGGTATAAAAATTGGGAGATTGTATGGAGAGAGAATCAGAGTTTTTGCAAGTGTTGAAAATCTTGTTTATGTCTCTGTTGTCGTTCCTATTTCAGATGAAGAAGATTAGATTTTGCTTTTGATTATGAGAGGGATAAGGAGCGATATAAGCAGGGAGAGATTAATTTTCATAAGTTTTTTTCTTGTTCTTCTGCTTTTTCCTTATTTGTATTTCGGTTATTTGGCTTTTTTCCCTGACATTTTTTGTGTTCTTGTGGTCTACTGGGTGATTTCAGATGAGCAGAAGTCCTTCGGTGCTATACTTATTTCCGGGTTTTTAGCTGTTTTAAGGGTTTTTTTTGGTGGAAGCCCTTTTGCCGGAGCAATTTATGTTCTTTTCGGATTAGTTTCAACTTTTTTCCCTAGTTCTTTTGCTGGCAACATATTCTCTGTGATTTTGTGGACACCAGTTATAACTTTTTTCACCTCGCTTGTTGTATCTTTTGATTTTTCTCAATTTTTTTACAGTATTTTTCTTATTCTTTTGAAATTGCTTTCAACGACTATTTTTGCTGTTATTATCTTCCCGTTTTTATTTAGGGAAAGACGAAAGATTCTCATCTGAATTTTTCAGTTTATATTTTCAAGAGCTTTTTTGATGATTTTTTGACTTCTTTTTTCTATTTCTTTTGGATTTTCAAGTATGTATGAGATTGATGCTGCCACTCTTGCACCAGCTTTTACCACTTTATCTATGTTATTGTAGTTTATCCCTCCTATTGCGACAACGGGAAGCTCAGAAATTTTTACGGCTCTTTTTAAGTTTTCAATTCCTGTTGCAGGATATGGATTCTCTTTTGTTTTTGTTTTGAATATAGGACCAAAACTTATATAGTTCAGGAGATGCTTTTTCTTCATGGCTTCTTTTACTTGGCTTATGTTGTGAGTTGAAAATCCGATTACGAAATCTTTGAATTTTTCTTTTATTTTTTCAGGTGGTATATCTTCTTGCCCGATATGGATTTTATTTTCTCCGATTATATATGCAAGGTCTGCTCTGTCGTTTATGAAAAAAAATATTCCTTCTTTTTCGCATTCGTATTTCATCTCTTCTGCCTGTTTGAGTTGTATGAACATATCTAATTTTTTTGCTCTGTACTGCAATATTTTAGCTCCTCCATCTTTGCATCTTCTGACTATTTCTTTTATTTTTGATATATCTTTTTTGTTTGCTGATTGGGGTAAGAACTTATCATCTGTGACGACATAAAGGACAAATTTTTCTTGCTCTATAAGTTTTTTTAAGTCGAACATAGAATGACAAAAATTTAAGAACTTCTCACTTAGATCGGTAAGATAGAAAATAAGTTTTTTGTGAAAGATATGATTAATTTTTTTGACTATTTATGGAGAGAATTATTTTGGTTTTGCCTTCAGTATCAGTTGGATTAAGCGGGATTTTTGTCCTGCTCGGAGTATGGGCGATAAAGAAAAAAAAAGAGATCAAACTTCACAGGTTTTTTATGACCTCAGCTTTTATCTTATCTTTTATCTTCATTTCTTCTTACATATTAAAACACTTTATGTTTGGGACAAAAAGATATGAAGGGGATTTCAGAAATTTATATATTGTTATTCTTTCTCTTCACACTTTTTTGGCAACGCTGAATTTACCGTTTTCTATATATACGATTTTTTTGGCTATTCGCAAAAATTTTTCACGGCATAAAAAAATAGCTAAAATCACCGCACCTTTATGGATCATTACCGCAATAACTGGCTGGATAGTGTTTCTATTTCTCTATCTTTGAAATTACAATTTTTCTAATCTCCGTGAAATTATTTCGGCTATTGATGTTATGGGATCTGGAAATTTGCATATTTCAGGTTGATACGAAAACTCGAACCTTCTCATCTCATCTATTTTTATTCCTTTTTTTATGCAGATGTAAAATATGTCAAGAAAGTGTCTGACCTCCGACCTGATATTAGATATAGCTTGAGCTTCAATTATATTCCCATCATTATCTACTTTCAGAAAAACTTTCATTCTATCTTCTGAAAAAGGCATGACTTTTATATCAAGTGTGAAAGAGAAGGTATTTTGATCTTTACCGCTTTCTTTTTCTTGTATTTGTCCGACTTTTCCTATTTCAAATCCGAAAGCTTTGATTATGCATGGTGAGATGATTTTTTGATATTTTTCTTTGGGTTCGTTCCCGTTTATGATTGCGAGGAGATTTTTCGCAGCTACTCTTGCTTGTTCTGCTGCTCGTGGTGCGACCTGAGGAATATTTTTATCTTCGACACAGTCGCCTGCTGAAAATACATCTTGATAAACTCCTTCCCCGTCTTCGTGTTTTAACCTCATAAAATCATCTACATATATTTTGTGTGGGGTGATGGTGTTTGGCTTGAATCCGACACAGAAAAGAACAAGATCAGAGTCAAGCCCATCCGGGTCATCAACCTTCGTTCCGAAGTTGAAGCTTACTTTTTTGTTCGTTTCTGTTATTTTTTGATATAGAAAGTCAGACAGAGCAGGTGAAAGGAAATTTGGGAGAATTTTTTGTCCCATTTCAAAAACTTCAACATAAGTGTGTTTTGAGATAGCGCTTGCCATTTCAAGTCCGAGTATTCCAGAACCAACGACTGCAACCTTTCTGCTTTTTTCTAACCTTCTTTTTATTTCCAGAACATCTTCGTATTTTGTGGACTTTATGGACTTTTGAGATTTTGGTAAGGGCGTTTCTCCTCCGGTGGCGACGAAGATGAAATCAAATTTTTCTTTTTCTGTTTTACCATCTTTTTTTAAGTAGAGAACTGTTTTTGAAATTGGGTCAAGTTCAACTGCTTTGCCTTCAACTCTTATATCTTTAAAGGGTAGCGGTTCTAATAGTTTTTCTGGTTCTATTTTTCCTTCCACTGCTTCGGGGATTGAGCAAGGATGAAATATTTTCGGTCCTCTTTCTTCAAAAGCGACTATTTCAAGGTCGTTTTTCTTTTTATATCTTTTGAGTTCCGAAATGAATGTTATTCCTGCTGTGCCAAGTCCTACAACTCCTATTTTCACTCTCATAAGAGAAAAATTTATGGTTTTTTTTCTTCTTTTTGCGATACTTTCAAACTCCGAAAGATTTTTCAGAAAAAAATGAAAAAGTAGATTTTATAATAAATTTTTCTGTTTAGAAGAAAAAATGCTGTAAAAATTTTTAGGAAAAAATTTTGTATTTTTGATAAAAAACTTTATTGCTTGTATAAGGTAATAGAAATTTGATTTTTGGGGTAGAGAGGAGATGAGATGGTTTTTATTTGGATTGATTATATCAGGTATTGCAATTGGAGTCCCTATCGCATACTCTAAATTTTCAAAACCAAAATACATCTTATCTTCATTACCATATTCTTATCAGGAGATAGAGAGGAAGTACAGAGAAGAAGTTATATCTCAGATAAATGAAAAGCTGGAAGGTAAAGGTGTTAGCAGTGAGGTAAAAGACATTTTGGAGAAACTTAAAAATAATCTCGGAAGGGAGGAGAACAATAAGCTTGTTGAGAGATTAAACTCGCTTCTTCAAGATGATGAGATAAAATCAATATCTTCAAAACTCGTTATAAGGTGGGAACCAGATGAGAGGAAAGTTAAAATAGGAAAAGAAATTTTTGAAAATCTTTGTATGACTTGCCACGGAAGAGCAGGAGATTCCTTCAATATAACTCCTGAGGGATTGAAAACAGACATAGGATACCCTATTTATGCAAGAGATTTTACAGGTAAGTATCATAGGGAAGGAAAAGTAGTTTTCAAGTTCGCTTCTGATTACTTCGGAGAATTTGCCTCAGATGAAGACCTCAAAAAGATAATAAAGGAAGGACTTGCTGGAACTCCTATGCCCGGCTTCACTTACCTTTCAGATGAAGAGATAAACTCTCTTTTAGAATATATCAAGTCGCTTAATCCAAGATGGAAGTTCGCTTCTCCACAACCTAAAAACTACCCCGTTCCGCCAACTGACTTGCTTTCCGAGGAAAGAATAGAGAGAGGGAGAAGACAGTTTATGACTGTATGTATTGCTTGCCACAGAAACATAGAATCGGGAGAAGAACCGTTGGAACAACCACTCGCATGGTATAAGTTTGACAAAAAAGGAAATATAATAACTCAGGATGGTTCTCCTTCTTTTCAGATGATCAAAGCAAGATGGTTTGGAAAAGAACCTTTGAGAAGAGGAAAACCAGAATATATATTCGCCACTATACGAGATGGGATAGCGGGAACAACTATGACTCCTTGGAGACATCTTGGAGATGAAACGATTTGGGATCTTGTGTCTTATATCCTTTACATTGAGAAAAAAGGCGCAGCGAGTAAATAAAGGAAGGAGGAAAAACTATGCTTCCACAAGATATATCACAGCATGGATATCTCGTTGACAGGGTGATAAAGCTTTCTATATGGGGAATAGTGGTAGTAGGTATAGTTTCTTTCTTTATCATGTTTTATATTCTTTATAAGTTCAGAAGGACGAAAAATCCCTTCCCTCTTTCAGATGTTCCATCAGGGTTGAAAAAGGTTATATTTATAGATTATGTTATGATAATTTTTGACCTGATACTTCTTTTTATGAGCACATGGGCTTGGTTCTTCTTTTTCGTCAGACCGGTTGAGAAGATAAAAAAAGAGGTTCAAGAAAAAGGAGAGAAGTTTGTTGAGGTCAGAGTGATAGGCAGGCAGTTTTTCTGGACAGTTGAGTATCCAGGGAGAGATGGAGTTTTCGGAACCCAAGATGATTTCAAACTCGGGAATCTTTTAGTTGTTCCGGAGGGCTATAATGTTTTTGTGAAGCTGACAAGCGGAGATGTTCTGCACTCATTTTTTATTCCTAATGCGAGGATAAAGTACGATGTTATTCCGGGAAGGGAGACGCATCTTTGGTTCAAACCAGCCAAAGTCGGCAAGTATGAGATAGCATGTGCTGAGCTCTGCGGAGCTATGCATTACAGAATGAAGGGCTATCTTGTTGTCCTGAAAGAGCAAGATTATAAGATGTGGTTAGATTCCGCTCCTTTTTCTGAAATTTCTTTTGATTATCTTGACGATGATAAAATTAAATTTGTGAAAGGGGGTGAGGTAAGATGAGCGAAGCGGTAGCATCGGCAGGGGTAATTCATCACGAAGAAACTTTTTTGAGAAAATACCTATTTTCAACAGATCACAAGACCATAGGTAAGCAGTATCTTATCACGGGAATTGCTATGGCAATTTTGGGAGGTACTCTTGCGATTTTGTTCCGTATAAATCTCGCTCACCCGGGATTTTTGACGAATGAGCAGTACAATACTTTTGTGACATATCATGGAGCTATAATGTTTTTCTGGGTTGCTATGCCTATTTTACTCGGAGGATTTGGCAATATTCTCATCCCGCTTATGATAGGTGCAAGAGATATGGCTTTCCCCACTCTCAACATGTTTTCTTATTGGGTGTTTTTTGTCTCTTCTGTGATTTTAATTATTTCTTTTTTTGTTCCTGGTGGAGCTTTTTCTGGTGGGTGGACAGTTTATCCTCCGCTGAGTGCTGACCCTGGAAGATACCTTGGAGCGAATTTGGGAACAGTTTTATTCTTGTTAGCTCTTGCGCTTGAGTTTGCATCTATGCTTATGGGTGGAGTGAATTTCATAACAACAGTTTTGACGATGAGAGCGAAGGGGCTTACGCTTATGCGACTTCCTATTTTTGTGTGGATGGAGATTGTAGCTTCTTTGCTATTTCTGTTCTCAGTGGCACCTCTTATTGCAGGAGCTATAATGCTTTTGCTTGATATTATTCTTGGGACTCACTTTTTCAGGGTTGAAGCGGGGAAAGTAGGGGACCCGGTTTTGTGGCAACATCTTTTTTGGTTTTTCGGACATCCTGAGGTTTATGTTATTTTGTTCCCGGCTCTTGGGATTTTGTTTGAGGTGATAACAACTTATTCAAGAAGACCTGTTTTCAGTTATAAATTGGTTGTGTACGCGACAATAGCTGCGGGAATTTTGAGTTTTCTTGTTTGGGCTCATCATCAGTTTGTAGCCGGAATAAATCCACTATCTGCTATTGCTTTTTCTATAACCACAATACTGATTTCTATTCCGTTTTCAATGACTCTTGTTGTTATGGGGCTTACATTTGCAGGTGGTTCAATTCGTTTCACTCCTGCCATGCTATTTGCTATATTTGCTTTTTTGATGTTCATAATAGGGGGGCTGTCGGGACTACCGCTTGGGGCAGTTGGTAGTGATATATATTTTCACGATACTTACTTTGTTGTTGCCCATTTTCACTACACTGTCTTTACGATTGCTGTCCTTAGCACAATAGCAGGTATATATCACTGGTTTCCGAAGATGTTCGGGAGAAAGATAAACGAGACATTCGGAAAAATTCACGCGTGGCTTACCTTTATTTTCTACAATGGCTTTGCTTTTCCTGGATTTTTCTTGGGTTTAGCAGGGCATCCGAGGAGATACTACTCTGCGCTTGAATTCGGATATCTACAAAAATATCAATGGGTTCATGAGCTTATGACTGTTTCTGCGGTTCTGCTTCTTACGACGCAGGTTGTATTTCTTTTTGTTTTCTTCTACAGTATTTTTGCTGGAGCTGAGGAGAAGTCGCCGAATCCTTGGAAATCAACGACTTTGGAGTGGCTTGCTCCATCTCCTCCGCCGCATCTCAACTGGGGTTCGTTCGCACCAGTCGTTGAGAGGGGTCCGTATGAGTACGCCAAAAACGGAAAAGATATAGATTACTTACCTCAGGGGAAACTTGTGAAATTGAAGCAACCTGTTAGTGGTCATGAGCATTGAACTTAAAAGGAGGTTTTTTATCTATGAGCGAGCAATTGAGGGTTTTAGATGAGTTAGAAAAAGAGGAATACGAATCGGTTCCTGTTCCTTTTCAGAAACTCGGCTTTTGGGTTTTTCTTGGGGGCGAGATAATAATTTTGGGTGGGATAGTTGCTTCTGCTATTTTGTTTCGCTTGAGCTATCCCGGGTGGTTCAAGAGTTCGGAACACACAAATGTAGTTATTGCTTCAATAAACACGATGGTTCTTCTTACAGGGAGTTTGACAGCTGTTCTGGCTCACAAATTTGCTACGATAAGACAATGGGGTAAGGTTCAGTTATTTTTGGGTCTGACAGCTCTGTGCGGGTTTACATTCATTGGTATAAAATTTATTGAGTATTCTCGTGAGATTCATCACGGATTTTTGCCAAGTTCTGGAATTTTTTGGATGTTTTACTATGGTATAACTGGATTGCACGGACTACACGTTCTTGCTGGCTCTCTCATAATTTTAGGTGTTATGTTGTTTTTGAGGAAGAAAAAGCTGGTTGAAGCTGTGGAAAATGCAGGTCTCTACTGGCACTTTGTAGATATAGTTTGGCTTTATATATTTCCGCTTTTTTACCTTACATAACTTGAAGGAGGTTATAAGGATATGAAAGTTGGAGAGAGGCATGAGATAGAGGTTAGGAATCATGAACATCATCATCCGCCGTATGTCACTATTTACTTTATTCTTGTTTTTTTGACTTTTGCATCTATTTTAATATCTCAGATAGTTCATCGTCAGAAGGCACCTGCTTATGTTTTTACAATAAGCACTGTGAAGGCGTTGCTCATAGCCTTATTTTATATGCATCTCAAATACGAGGGTAGATGGGTTCTTGCTTTTGCTATCATACCGCTTATAATATTTGCACTTGTTCTTTTTGCTCTTATGCCAGATGTAGTGCCATATCAGAAAATGTAATTTTTTTCCCAACCGTTTTTTGTGTCAAAAACACAAATCTATGTATCGCATTTATCTTTTTTTTGATTTCTGAATGAAGTCCAAAAATAAAAGAAAAATCTCAAAAATCAAAGGAAAAATAAAAAGCGGTCTGACTTATTTGTCTGCTGGGGTAAATTTAGACAGAGCAAGTGAGATAAAACAGAGAATAAAAGAAATAGCAATTGGAACTCTTTCTGATAGGGTCTTACAGGGTGTCGGCCCTTTTTCTGCTGTCCTGAAAGTAGGATCTGGTCAGGTTATGTTAGCTACATGTGATGGTGTTGGGACCAAAACTCTTCTTTCTTTGAAATATGGTAAGGTGAGAGAGCTCGGGTATGACCTTGTTGCGATGAATGTGAATGATGTTCTGGCGATGCATGGTAAACCTGAGTTCTTCCTTGATTATATAGGACTGAACTCCATTGATGACTTTGATATTTTAGAATTTATAGAGGGAGTGGCAGAGGCGTGCAAAGTTTCAGCTTGTTCTCTTGTAGGTGGAGAGACCGCTCAAATGACGGGTTTTTATTCAAAGGGAGCAGTTGAACTTGTTGGTTTCTGCATAGGATTTGTAAATCCTGAGAATCTCCCCAAGATAGAAGATGTCAAAAAAGGAGATGTTATTTTTGCATTTCCTTCAGCTGGCATCCACTCAAACGGTTTTTCGCTTATAAGAAAACTTGTTGAAAAAGGGCTCTTGAAGATGAACTCAAATTTCAGAGGTAAAAAACTATATGAAATTATTTTGAGACCAACAAGAATTTATGTGAGAGATTTTTTTTCTCTCGTGGAAAAAGTGGGATATCCAAAAGTTTCAGCACATATAACAGGAGGAGGTATTCCTGAAAATCTCGGAAGAGTTATTCCTGATGGACTTTCTGCTTTCATCATTGAAAAAAAACTTCATGAAATCCAGGAAAATTTTACAGATGGAATATTTGATTTGATTTCAAAGTTTGTAGAGAGAAATGAGATGAGAAGGGTTTTCAATTTGGGTATAGGATTTGCTATGGTTTTCAGTTCTGAGATTTCTGATAAGATAAAGAGTTATTGCTCTGATTTGGGAGCTTTTGAAGTCGGATATATAGATGATTTTGCAGGAAGTAAAGTTTTGTTCATTTGAACGATTTGAGCATATAAGAAAGATTTCACAATTAATTAAATACTTTGAGCATTTCCTGAGATAGTCCTACTTTTTGAGATAGGTTTTCAAGTGTTTTTTGATATTTTTCAAGTTTATCTTTATGTATTACAAGTTCAAGGTTCATTGCTTTTATGATTTTAATTCCGTTGATGCATGAGATAATTTTTTCTATTTCTGTTTTTGCTTTTTCAAACGACTCTTCTGCGATTTTTTCTGCTTCTTCAAACTCATTTTCATTGAGTTTTATTCTCGAGAGTGTTATTTTGAACTCTGTTTGATTTTGAACATTTTCATATTTTTCCTTTGCTTGTTTGAGGAGTTCTTTTGCGGGTGCGAATTTTCCTTCAAGAACCAGAGATAGCGCGATAAGTGTTTCATATTCTGCTTTTTTATAGTTTGAGTCGGTTTTCTTGTATAGTTCTTCAATTATTTTTCTTCCTTCTTCTGTTTCTCCGATGAATATTTTCATTTTTGCAAGCATATACTTTGTTTCTCTTGTTCCATATTCATCGCCTATTTTTTCAAATATGTCTATGCTTTTTTTGAGGTTTTCCATTGCCTTTTCAATGTTTCCTCTTTCAAAGAGTATTTGTGAGATATTAGCGAGAGCAAGGGCTTCTCCTCTTACATCCATTATTGATTTTGCTATTTCAAGGTATTCTTTGAATAGGAGGAGGGCGGTATCGTGGTTGCCAAGCATGTAGTGAACTGCTCCGTAGTTTATTGTTGCGATTCCTCTTTTTCTTATGTCGCTGAGTTTCAGCGTCGTATCGTATAATTCACCAAAAAATTTTTTAGCTTTTTCATAATCTTGAACGAGGAAGTATGCTCTTCCTATTGCGTTGAGAGCTTCTGCGTATATATCCTGATTTTCGGTTTTTATCTCGTTATCTATTGAATTTAATAGCTCATTTACGTATTTTATGGCTTCTTCTGGCAGGGATTTATCAACAAAAAGATGACAGAGCAGTGCAAGAGTTTTTATATACTCTGATTTTTTTCTGTTTTTGAAAATTTGAAGTACTTCAAGGTATATTTTTTCTGCGAGTTCAAAGTTTCCTTTTATCTGGAGGCAGTCGGCTATCCATCTTTTAGCTATTGCGAGTTTTATTTCATCTTGTGAGAAGTTCCGTGATTTTTCAAAAATTTCTATGGCTCTATCAATTTCTCCTGTTCTGTAAAGGATTTCTCCGTATTCTATGAGGAAGTCATACACTTCTGATATTTCGTCGATTTTGAGATGAGCTTTTTGGAGTAGGTTCAACGCCTTTTCAAAATACTCTTTTGCGTTCTTTATGTTGTGTTTTATCTTTAATAAAGTTCGTTTATATCTGCTCCTGCTGAAAAAGCTCTTCCTTCTCCTCTTATAATTACTCCAAAGTATTTTCCGTACCATATTTTATCTATAATTT
>JAUQOU010000050.1 GCA_030550715.1 bacterium
GAGGAGAGAGGTTATGAAAAACTTGATTTTGGTTTCAGACATGCTTAAAATAAAGATAGCAAGGGAGATGATACCGAAGATAGAGATACCAGTTGAGAAAACAACATTTTATAAGATTGGCTTTGAAGAGGGAGAAGAAAGGGGAATACTCAAAGGTAAGAGGGAAGGAATAAAGGAAGGTTTAAAGGAAGCGATTTTACTTGGTTTTGAGTTGAAATTTGGGAATGGGGAGTTGAGAAAGAACAAGATAAATGAGCTGAAAAAATTGCTATCTGAAATAGATGATATAAGGAGGTTGAGAAGGATAAAAAAACTCATCTTTTCAGCAAAAACACCCGATGAATTTATAAAGAAAATAAAACAATTTTTGCGATAGTATTTCATTTGAAGTTCTCTATTATTTCTTTGAAGACATAGAAGCTTTTGCGTGGAATTCTTTTTCTCTCGGGAGATGAGTAATCCACTTCTATAAGTCCGAACCTTTTTGAGTATCCTGAGTTCCATTCAAGGTTATCTATAAGCGACCAGTAGAAGTATCCCAAAACTTCAATTTTTTCTTCAATTGCTTTTTTTACAAATTTTATGTGTTCTCTTATGAATTCTGGTCTTCTTTCATCTTTTGAGTCAGCTATACCATTTTCGGTGATAAGTATAGGGAGCTTATTTTCTTTATATCTTTGGCTGATTTTTTTTATAACTTCGTATATTCCTGGTGGATAGATTTCAAGCAGACCTTCTGACATTCCGTACGGACATTTTTCTGATGGTGAAAATGTTGGGCAAGCCGGGAACTCTGGGAGAAATATAATTCCTTTTTCTGGTACGATTGGCAAATATTTTATTTTTATTCTGTTGTAATAGTTTATTCCGATTATATCTACTCTTTTTTTCAGTGATGGGAAGAATTTTTCTTGACCTTGTAATTTTTTAAGTTTTCCATCTACTATTGCGTCAAGAATCAAAAATACCTGGACATCCCATGCTTTTTCTGTGGCTTTTTTATCTTCTTCACTTTCTGATGCGGGTTCAAAGTAAGGAATGTTATATATAAGTACTACTTCGGCTTTTTTTCCATCAGAATCAGCATCTTTTTTATCAAACTGTACTATTGCGTCATAAGACCTCGCAATTGCCCATATTATGTTTTCTGTTGCTTTCTCAAATGCGTTGGGATCAAATGTGCCGGGAGGGAAAGCTCCTGTTCCTGCAAGCGCACCGACTTTCCCGAGAAGATAACCAGAAGTTGAAATTACGATCGGCTCGTTCATTGGACCCCAAAGGTCAACAATATCTCCGAATTTGTAGGCTAAAAATGCAGAATACTTTGCAAACTCTATAACAGTATTTTCTGATAGCCATCCTGCGGGATTACCAAAACACGGCTTCGTGTTTTCTTTTCCTTTCAGTTCAAACCAATCTCGGCAAGATATTGGGTCGTGTATCCATTTGGGTAAAGTGAAATGGTTGAGCGTGAGAAGAATTTTTAATCCTTTGCTTCTCGCATATTCTAATATTTCTCTGTACTTTTTCAAATTGTTTTCATCTGCTATTTTTTCAAGTTCTTTTATGGTCTCGTCTGTTATTTTTATTTCTGATGGATACCCATCTTCGGTCCACACAACTTCAACTTTTACATCTGTTGTAGGGTTTGGGAAAATTCTTGACCATTCAATGCTGTATCTGAAATAGTTCGTTCCTAACTCTTTTGCTAAATCAATATCGGTTTTGTAGTTTTTCCAGAAGGCGGGACCGTTTTCAGGTTTATCTTTCCCTACAAGTCCCTCTTTTTCATTTCTCTCATCGTGTATCCATATCCACCAATCGGAGTTTTCATCGGGCTGTACCCCATGTCCCATATCTGCTTGGAACCCTGAGATGGCTGTTCCCCATATCATCTTTGTTTTTTCTTCTTTGTTTTTTTCAGAGCATTTTGATACAATTGCGGTTAAAAGAACGAGGAACAACGAGATAGCGATTTTTTTCTTCTTTTTGCTGTTCATACAAATCAATTTTATTCAGTTTTGTTTTTGTTATTCATGTATGTTTTTCATGTATATGCAGAAAAGTCCGAATAAAGTTATTGTTTCATCTACTTTATTTATTCTCTTGCAGAATTTTGAGATAAGAGCTGAGTATCCGCCTGTTGCTACTGAAAAAACATCTGATTTGAATTCAGAAGATATTTTTTCTATCATTCCATCTATCATAGAGGCGTAGCCAAAGACAATTCCCGATTGTATGCTTTGGGTAGTGCTTTTACCTATCACGCTTTCTGGGTCTTTTACAAGTATTGCTGGGAGTTTTGCGGTCTTTTTGAAAAGAGATTCTACTGCGATGAATATTCCTGGGAATATCGCACCGCCAAGATACTCACCTTTTGGACTTATGCAATCGAAAGTTATTGCCGTTCCGAAATCAACGACTACAAGAGGTTTTTTTGGGTTCAGGATTTTGCCATATTTTTCCCATACTCCTACTGCATTGGCTATTCTATCTGCTCCAACATCAGATGGAGGATTATACATGACAGCAATTCCAGTTTTGACCCCTGGTTCTAATACAATCTCCTTGGCTTCTGGAAAGTACTTTTTGAGCAGGTTTTCAAAAGTCCCCTGAAGCTGTGGAACAACAGAAGAAATGCAGAAACCTTCGATCATGTCCGGTGTTATATTGAATCTTTCAAGTAGGTTGAAAAAAATCACAGCGTACTCGTCATGAGTTCTTGATGGATTTGAAGAAAGAGAAAAGGTGATTTTAAGCTCTCCCTTCTTTGTGTATATTCCTATTGATGTTGTTGTGTTTCCTATATCAACTGTACAGATGAGAGGAGAATTTCTCTTCATCTTGAAAAATATTAGTTTGGTTCCCCTTCTGTTTCGGTTTTTACTTTTCTTTTTTGTGATTTTTCCCTTGATTTTTTCTTTGGTTTTAAAATAAAATTCTTATGTTCAGAGTAAGGAAAGTTATAACTGGTCCCCTTCAAGAAAACTGCTATATTGTTTTTGATGAGAAAAAGAGCGAATGCGTAGTTATAGACCCGGGAGATGAGGGAGAGAAAATAGAGAAGGAAATTTTATCTATATCTCGCAACGCCACTTTAAGATATATTCTGCTTACTCACTGCCATTTTGACCATATAGGAGCACTGAGATATTTGAAAGAAAATTTGGGCGGAGAAATACTTATGCATAGAAATGAACTAGGGCTTCTTGAAAATGCAAATCTTGTTGCAAGTTATTTTGGTTTTCAGATAGATGAGCCACCACCCCCAGATAGGTTCATAGATGACGGAGAAGAAATAACACTATGGGATAATGTCTTTATACGAGCAATTTTTGTTCCCGGACACTCTCCCGGAGGAATAGCGTACTTATTTGTTGTCCAAGAAAAAGAAAAAAGAGATTATCATCTTTTCACAGGGGATATTTTGTTCGCTGGTTCTGTTGGCAGAACTGATCTGCCAGGAGGTAATTGGGATGCTCTTATAACGGGAATAAAAACGAAACTTCTTACCCTTCCACCAGATACAATTGTTTATCCCGGTCACGGTCCGGAAACCACAATAGCGAGGGAGAAGCTCACAAATCCTTTTCTGATATATTACTGATTTTTCTGCAAAAATTTCTCGCGTGCTTCCGAATACATTGATAAATTCAGAAAAGGAGATTATATTTTTATCTGATGGACTCTAAAAATCCCATAATAAAGGTAGTAAATCTCACGAAAAGGTTCGGACCCATTGTGGCATTAGAAGATATAAATTTTGAAATAGAAGAAGGTAAGATAACCGCTATTTTGGGTCCTTCTGGTTCAGGAAAGAGCGTTCTTGTCAAGCTGATTCTTGGTCTGATGCGTCCGACGAAAGGCGAAATAATATACAAGGGGAAAAATATTTTTTCTCTGAGCGAGGAGGAACTTTATGAGTTAAGGAAGGACTTCAGCATGCTTTTGCAAGACGGAGCTTTATTTGACTCAATGACAGTAGAAGAAAATCTTGTCTTCCCGCTCAAAATAAGAAAGGCAAAAAAAGAGGAAGTAAAAAGTAAGGTTGATTTTTATCTCAAAAGTGTAGGATTAGAAGGTTTTAACAGGCGCTATCCTTCTCAGCTTTCAGGTGGACAGAGAAGGCGAGTTGCTTTAGCGAGAGCTTTGATAACCGAACCAAAGATAATAATTCTCGATGAACCCACTACAGGACTTGACCCTATAACAACAGAAAGTATAGAGAACTTGATACTGAGTATAAAAGAGAAAAATAAAGAAAAAACATTTATTCTTATAACCCATGACCCGTTTTCTGCTTTCAAGCTTGCAGATAACATAGCGGTTCTCTTCTTTGGAAAGCTAATATACTATGGCTCCAAGGGAGAGGTTGTGGAAAGAATGAATTCAGATAAGACCATTTTTCACATTTTCAAAAGGGCAAATCTGGAAATAGCTCAAACTTCAACTTGATACAAAAATCGTAAAGTGAAAAAGAAAATTTTTCAGGATAAACTATAAAATTTTTTTCTTATGTCAGCTGATTCTTCTTTTGAAGAAAAGAAAAGAGATTTGAAATTTTCTGAAAAGAAAGAGAGAAAATACATAAACCTAACAGCAATAAGGATTATTCCGTGCCTTGATATAAAAGATGGAAGAATTGTAAAAGGTATAAGATTTACAGAACTTAAAGATGCTGGGAATCCATACGATGCATCAAAAGCGTATTTTTATGAAGGAGCAGATGAGTTGTGTATTCTTGATATATCAGCAAGTGAGGAAGGAAGGAAAGCTTCGGAAAGCATGATCTCAAAAATAGCTGAGAACATCTTTGTACCTTTGACAGTAGGAGGTGGAGTGAGAACACCAGATGATATGAGAAGATATCTTCTTGCTGGTGCTGATAAAGTTTCAATTAACACCGGCGCTGTTGAGAATCCTCAGCTTATAAGAGAATGCGCTAAGATATTTGGTAGTCAGTGCGTTGTTGTAGCGATAGATGCCAAAAAAGTAGGCAAAAAATACAGAGTTTTTATTTATTCTGGTAAGAAAGATACTGGTCTTGATGCGGTAGATTGGGCGAAAAGAGCAGTTGAACTCGGAGCTGGTGAAATTCTTCTCACTTCAATAGATAAAGATGGGACAAAAGATGGTTATGATCTGGAGCTTATAAATATTGTTTCAGAATCTGTACCTGTGCCAATTATTGCTTCCGGGGGAGCAGGAAAAATTGAGCATTTTGAAGAAGCAGTGAAAGCAGGAGCTTCCGCTTGTCTTGCCGCATCCATATTCCACTTCGGCGAACTAAAAATATCTGAAATAAAAAATTTCCTGAAACAAAAAGGAATAAATGTAAGAATATAGATGAAACATCAGGAAAATCTATCAAGTGAAATTTTGAGAAAAATATGAAATCTTCGGAAGGAGATAAAAAAATAAATCAGTTCTATGAGGGTCATTGTTGTCCTCGGTCCTGGTGGAGTAGGGAAAACAACGATTTCTGCTGCGATCGCGGTAAAACTCAGTAAAAATGCAAAAACCGCTCTGATAACAGTTGACCCTGCAAAAAGGTTAAAGTCAGCTCTATCAATAGACATTGATGAGATAAAAGAGGTGAGGAAAAATTTGTGGGCAACGCAGGTTGATAAGTTCAAAGAATTTTCTGATTTTGCCCAAAAATATGGTATATCTGAAATCTCAAAAACTAAACTTTTCAAGATCGCAGCAGATATGTTACCATCAGAAGAATATGCATCATTCCTGAAAATAATAGAAATATACAATATGGGCTTTGATTATATTGTCGTTGATACACCACCATCTTTGAAGTTTATTTCTTTTGTTTCTGCTCCTCAAAAGATTTTATCTCTTTTTGAAACAGATGCGATAAGGTATTTTTTAGAGATCGCAGGTAGAGCAGGCAAGAGATTTTCAGGTCCAATTAGTATAGCAGGAAGAATTCTTTCCGCAGATTTTGTGGTGGAATTCGCAAATTTCCTTGCAAATTTAAAAAGTATCTTTTCACAGATGAAAGAGGTTTCAGAAAAAGCGCGGAAAATTTTGAAGGGAGAAAATACAGTTTTTATAGGAGTTGCCTCTCCATACGACAGAAAAATTGAAGAACTCCTTGAGGTTATAGAGGAGGCAGAAAAACTTGATATAAATATCAAACAGATAATTATAAATAGATATCTTGATTTTTCAGATGACGGAATACCTATAAACTCTCCTGATGGTGTTGTAAATCTTCATCAGGAGCTCGTTAAGTTTTCCTCAAAGACAAGGGAACAAGTCAAAACTTTACAGCTCAAAGGATTCAAGGTTTTTTTAGTTGAAGAGCTTTTCAAAGATATAGTATCAATTCCCGTTTTAGAGGAGTTTTCAGAGAAGATTGAGTTCGTTTGAGTTCAGTGTGGAATAGAAAAGAACTTTTTTACCTTTGAAAATCTCTCTCATTTTGAGGAGAGCTGAAAGAGTTTTCGCAGTGTAAGTTTTTTCTACTTTCATATATTTGCCAAAGAAATTCATCGCATCTAATCCATCATCTGTCGGGAAGCCGTATCCCCGCCCTAAAAAACCATCTAATATGATAAAGTTTTTCCTGCTTTTTTCTATGATTGCCTGAACATCTATGAAGTCAGAAATAAGGTTGCAAGAATCTTTTATGAGTTTGAGTGCTACAAGTTTATTGCAGAGATATTTTTCAACAACTCTTACTCCAATTATTTTTGAATTTATCCCGAAGATAGAGAAGCCAAGAGAGAGTCCAGCTATCGTTCCCGTTGTTCCAGCAGGAAGGATAACATGAACTTTCCCTGAATCTATATCTCTTTTTATCTCATATGAGGATATGACAAATCCCAGTATAGATAGCGGAGAGGTTGATCCCATAGGTATGAAGTATCCTTGCTCTAAAAACGAAAGGGTTTTTGCTATGATGAATGCTAATACAGGATTGCGGACTATTCTATATCTTTTTGAGAATCTGAAAATGATTTCTGTGTTCTCTCTCACATATTTATCTCCCCACTCGTAAAGATAGGTTGGAAAAAGAAATGAATAGAAGTTGAAAAGATCTTTTCCGTATATTAAGTTTGCAATAACATGATGAGAGCCAGCTGGACCGAATATAAAAACTTTTTTCTTTTTGTTTCTGAGTATATCTTTGAAGATGAATTCTATTTTTCTTACTTTGTTCCCGCCATATATTCCTATTTTATCGTCTCTCTTTATAAAAAAGTCAAATTTGAGTTTGTAGGATATTTCTTTATGTAGTTCTATTTGAGAGTTTAGTGAGCAGAGTTTATATCTCATATTATCAAGATGGTTTATCAGCATTAGCTCTTTTCTTTCTGATTTTTCCATAAGAATTAAGATAAAATTTAAAGAAAGCTGGGGTGTAAATGGTTTTTTGGATATAGAAGTGATTTTTGTTTTTATAGGGATTGAGCTTCAAGGGCATTTTTGCCATTTACTATATCTATAAGTTCTTTTGTTATGGCTTCTTGTCTTGCTTTATTGACCTGCAGATTGAGAATCTTTATCAATCTATCTGCATTTTGTGTTGCAAGGTCCATAGCTTTTATACGTGCAGCGTGTTCGGAAGTTATAGAAGATTGAAAGCAGGTGAAAAGTTTGGCTTTCAGCCACAAAAGAGAGAAAAATTCTAAAACTTTTTCAAGCGACGGCTCAAAGATTGTTTTTGGTCCCCAAGGGAGACGGACTGAAACAGGAAAGACCCTCTCGGAAACCGGTATTTGAGTGCCGGGACTTTTGAACAGCATATATATGCAGTATATATCTGATATTTTCCCACTCCTTATCATTTCAGAGATTTCATCAAATATGGTTTCGAACTTTTCATACGAAAAATCTCTCCAGAACTCTTCAAATTTTCTTTCTATCTTGTATTTTTTGAGGAGTTTTGCTATTTTTTTCCCGAAAGCCCAGATTACGGAATTTTTCTCGTCAAAGTTTTGTTGGAACGTTCTGAAAATATTTGAATTGAACGCTCCGCACAAACCTCTATCTGTCCCCAAAACAATATACAGTTTATATTTCTCTTCGCCTTCAGAAGAAAGGGTGAAGGTAAATTCATGGCTATCTTGTGTCTCTATTGAAGGGAGTGTGGAGATGAGGAGTTTTCTTTCAAGGTCTTCAAGAAATTCTTTTGATGATAAAAAGACAGCTTGAGCTTTTCTTAATCTGACAGATGAGACCGCTTTCATTGCCTTTGTGACTTTTCTTATGTTTCTTATGGCTCTTATTCTTTTTCTGAGAAATTTTAACCCTCCCTTGACTGCCATGATAAATCAAAAAATAATAGAATATGCAAAAGATAAAGATAAAAACAGAAAATATTAATTTAAATTTAATAGTAGGACGATGAGCGGAAAGGAAATAAAATTATCTCACATAATGAAGTTTTTTATTTTTGTTGTGTTTTTCTATTCTCTCTTAAACTTTTGTAATAATGCTTCAACGGAAAGAAAAGAAGTGAAAGAAGAAGGTAAGGAGGTGAGAACAATGGAGATAAAATCATCTGCTTTCAAAAACGGAGAAAGGATACCTAAAAAATACACCTGCGAAGGTGAGGATTTTTCTCCTCCTCTTGAGTGGTCTGGTGCCCCGGCTGGAACAAAAAGCTTTGTAATAATAGTTGATGACCCCGATGCTCCAATAGGAACATTTAATCACTGGGTAATATATGATATACCATCTTCTTATAGTTCTCTTAGAGAGAATTTACCAAAGACGCCGGAGCTTGAAGATAAAATAAAGCAGGGGATGAATGATTTTGGACGTATTGGATGGGGTGGTCCGTGCCCTCCCAAAGGTCATGGAACACACAGATATTTTTTCAAGATAATGGCTTTATCAGTTGAAAGCATAGGATTAAAGCCAGGAGCGAAAAAAAGCGAAGTCCTCAAAGCAATAGAGGGTAAAATCATAGCATCCGCTCAATTTTACGGAACATACTCAAGATAACAAAACTCAGCTTTAAATATATATTTTTCATTTTCAAATAAGAAATTATTACCAGAAAGCGATACCCCAGAAAAATATACTTAAAATATTCTTTGACATGAGAAAGAACTCAAAAAACCACAAAGCAAACCTCAAAAAAGTTTTCTTGGAACTACTCAAAAAAGATGAGGAATTCAGATATGAGGTTATGGGTCTTTTAGGATATAAGGAGATAATTGATGAAATAAGACAGTTGAGGAAAGATTTCAACGAGTTCGTAAAACTATCAGAAGAAAGATGGAAGGAAAACGAAAAAAGGTGGGAAGAAAACAACAAAAAATGGGAAGAAAATCAGAGAGTTATCAGATGGCTTATGGTCGCCCTTCAAGAGTTAAAGTATGCAGTAGGTGTTGGTTTTGAGTTCTACACCGCATTTGTTATAAAATATATACTCAAACAAAAAGGAATAGATGCAGATATAAGAACTCATGTGAATTTAC
>JAUQOU010000015.1 GCA_030550715.1 bacterium
AAATTTTTGGATATAATAAACCGTAAAAAATTTCATGAAGATAAAAATTTTTTCAAGTTTGTTTTCTGCGAGAGAAAAAGAGAAGATTCAGAAGGTAACCTGAAAACATCACAGCAAAAGAATTGAAAGAAACAAGATTTTCAAAAACTCACTCGGAAATCTCTAAAAAATTTGATAAAGGGATTTTATCTCCCAGCAAATTGATAGGAGTAGCTTTTTTGAAATATCTGCTCTCAAAAATCAAAGTAGATTCAGGGAAAACAGTCCTCAAAATAAACTTGCCATCTTCAATCTCCTTTATGCTTAAAACTATGTTATCTTTTACGCTGAGGAGCGAGAATGACTGCATCAAAGAAGTGGTTTCGGCTTTGCCTTCTGTAATATACAGAGGGAAGTAAAAAGAATACGACTCCTTGAAAGAATCAAATTCTCCCAAAGCCCCATCTTTGACAAGAACTTCCGCAATAAACGGTCCATCTTCGCTCATATCTCCCGGAGGACCCAAAATATCATATTTTTCAAATCTGACATTTCTCCCTAAAAAAACATCAACACCTTTTTCAGAAGTTAATGCGACTCCTTTCCCTCCTTTGAATGACACCAAAAAGGTTCTCCCATCTTCAAGATATACCTTAAAAAATGTCAGAAAAGGAAGGAAAGTGGGTTTATATATTTTCAGGTTTTCCTGAAACTCAGTAAGTCCCAAATGTGATTCCACGCGCAAAGAAGTTACTCTGCTCTGGAAAGAGAACCTGAGAGTAAGAGAATGCCCTTCTGGTATTGACTCTGCAAAAGCTCTGATAAAGATTGATTCTCCCAATTTTTCAAAAGTTATTTCTGCTGGAAATGTTCCGAATTCTGAAAACTCTCCCGGAGGAGTTTCAGAACCTATTCTCCATGCGCCACCATCATCTTTCCATAAAATCGCCCTGACATCAAAATCAAGGGGCTTTTCTATTTTCTGCGGTTTATAGACAGAAGAAAAATCCCGTATTATAAATCCGAAAGATGGGATATTTTCTCTATCAACACCAAGCGGGTTTATAATTATTTTTTGTCCTACTGCTACTTTTTGGGAGAAAAGCTCGAGAATCTGGTTTTCAAGTTCGTTTAGTTTCATTTCTATCTCCCAAGACAGCGGTTTTATTTCTTTCTCTTCGGTCTCTTTGTATAATGTTCCAGATCCTGAATCGTGGTTTGTCAGCATTGCGAGTTTGAACCAGAGATCGTCTATTTTTTCTTTCAAAGCATTTTTAAAATCTGATTTCTTACTTTGAATTAAGCCCAGTTTTTCTGCCATAACTATCATGTTCTCACAAGATATGAGACGATATATTGAAGAGAAGAGGAATCTTTTGAGCCAAGTACGTGAGCCGTAATAACCTGTCCAGTAAGGCGCAAGATGTCCTTCAAATCTTGGAAGATTATCTCTTTCCCTCTCAACAAGAGATATGAAATCTGAAAAAGAAGCAATAGTAAGGTAAGTTCCGGTCATCGGGAAATATTTTTCATTCCAGTAATCCGCGAATTTCCCAAGTTCCTTTTTTGGTTTTTCAAAGTCCCAACCTATGGGTATAAAAACGAACTTTGAATTAGGTTTTATTCGTGAAAGATACGATTTAAGTTTTTGAGAAAATGTTTCTTCATCTGCTTTTTCTCCGACACATTCTGAATCTGGATTAATATAGACCTGAGGTGGTAAATCTAACTTGCAGAAAAAGAATGAGCCGACGCCGTAGAGGTTATGCATAAAGTAGAGAATAACTTCTCCTATTTTTCCTTTCCAGACAACTAGCTGTCCGAGCCGGAAAAGTTTTTGTCCAGCAGAATCATTTTCAAAATCTGCATCGGTTATTGGTTTTAGATACTTTTCTGTTTTTGTAAAGCCATTTACTCTTGAAAGTGCGACAGACCTGAAACCAAGCATATATAGCAAATCCGGCGTAGATTCTGGGAATCCGAAAGAGTCAGGGATCCATGCATCTTTGGGAATTGGCAAACCAAACTTCTTGAGCCATTTCCTGCCAGATATGTAATTGCCTATTATTCCATCTGTTGGAACAACCAGAAAATCATCTGTGCCTATACCTCCACCTTCTATGATTATCTTTCTTTCTTTGAGAAAATTTAAAAATCTTTCTTTGAGTTCTGGTTCTTTTGATATGAATTTATTTATCCAGAATATTTCAGCGAAAAACACGTTGTGTTTTTGATGTTCTTCAATGAAATCAAGAGCGGAGATAAAGATATTTTTAACCATTTTCTGGTAGTATTCTTCTGATGTATATACCCATGAGATGTCAAGGTGGCTTGACTGCCCTAAAATCACAACAGTTTTCGCATCCTCTGGGTAATCTATTAATTTTCTGCTTTCCATCCTTCCCCCACAATAAGATAAAAGTAAAATAAGCACTGCTATCTTGAGAAAAAAGCTGAGCTGAAAGTTAAAAATCTTCACAGTATACCCTGATAATTTTTCCATTCAAATATCAAGTATATTTTAATTTTTATTCTTGTTTTTTAACTCGCAAATCAGAAGGATTTTGCTAAATGTAATTTTTTCACTGCTGATATGGTGGGGGACAGACCTGAGGAGTTAATCCAGACGGCATAGTTTGTGAAAAAGGATAAACCTTAGGGTTGCTATCATCGCAATCTCCATATGTTAATATAAGTTCATCAGCAGTATAATATCCTTCCTGTTTTATGCAAGATGTTATACCATCTGAGAATTTATCACCGTCAAAATCTTTGTAATAAACAACCGGGCAATCCTTTATGGTATTCCCACCTTCTTTTACCGCAATCTTATCACATCTAAAAACGAAAAAAACGAGGAAGCAAACCGAAATTGAAAGAACAAAATTAATATATCTCAAAGCTGAAAGTATTTTTAAGTAAATAAACACAATACTTTACAACATAAAATTTAAATTCCTTTGTTTTGTATTGACCCTTCAACAAAACTTATAAGAACAAAAATCAAAAGAGAAATTTTAAAATTTAAAACATGAAAAAGAGCGAGTTTTTTTCTCTGACATTAAAACTTTTTCTGCTTCCGGTTATTCTCATAAATTCATGCTCACGCGAGAAAAAGGGCTCATACTCTCTGCAAAATCCTGTCCATGTTATAATAGATAGATGTGGAACTCCTCACATATTTGCTGAAGATGATAAAGATGCTTTTTTTGTCTTCGGATATATTCAGGCACATTTCAGATTGTTTCAGATGGATCTTTCAAGAAGAGAAGCTATGGGAAGACTTGCAGAGATATTCCCAGATCAGCTCACTCAAGATATCATCAACAGAATGTTAAGCTTCAAACTGATGGCAGAAATATCAAGAGAGTCGTTTGAGAAAACCGGCATGCTGAAAAAGATTCAAGCTTTCGTAGATGGTATAAACAAATACATAGAAGATGCAAAAGCTGGACGAGAATTTGGCGGGATAAAAGCTCAAATTCCCCCTCAATACCAAGCACTAAAAATAGAACCAGAACCATTTTATATTGAAGATGTTATAGCTGTTGGTAAAAAGAGAGCTTTTGACCTAGCAGGAGGAGGACTTATAGACCTCGCTTCAAAACTTATGCAACTTGTCTTCGGAGAAAACTTTGAAGAAAAATTCTCAATATCTTCCATAGAAAAAGTCAGTGTAGTTGATGACTTCCCGAAAACGAGATTATCTCCCTTTGAGAACAACGAAAATATAGATCTCCAAGAACTAAAATCAGCAATTGAAAAAATATCGGAAAAGGTCAAAGGTTTAAAGAATTTGCTGTCTCTCAATTCAAATAACTTTGTCGTATCCGGTAGAATAACAAAATATGGATACCCAATTTTAGAAAATGACCCTCATCTTGCGGTCATATCTCCTTCTACATTCTTTCCATTTCAGATAAACTCGCCTCAGTACTCAGGTTTTGGATTCACATTTCCGGGGATACCTATCGCTCTTGTAGGTGGAGGTAAAAATGTATGCTGGGGTGTGACAACAACCCTAATAGACGCAATGGATATCCTCTTCACTCCAATAATAGAAGAAAACGGAAAGTTTTTCATAATATGGGGTAAGAGAAAGTTAGAGGCGATTCCAAGAGAAGAAGAAATCTTTTACCTTGAGAACGGAGAAAAAAAATCTAAAAAGATAAAGTTTCTTTTCGTTCCAAATATAGGAATTGTCCTTGACGCAGGAAACAAAGAGGGATTCTCATCTATAATACCTTATCTTTTTGGTATAGTAGGAGTGCCGGGCGTAGAAGAAAGTATATCAAAAATACTCAAATACGTTTTTACTCTTGGCATGAATGTTGATAGAAAGGAAGCCGGAAATTTGGGAATAGTTCTGTTGTGGACAGGTTATAAGCCGACGAGCGAGTTTGCTGCTTTTTACGAGGTACCATCTGCCGAAGATATTTTCTCAGCAATGATATTCTATAAATTTTTCCAAACTGGAATACAGAACTTCATAGTTGCAGATATAAAAGGGAATATAGGATATTTCCCTCACGGTGAAATACCGATAAGACCTTCTGGAACAAAACCTTATCTCCCCGACCTCTCTGAAAATCTTTTCTGGCTCGGGAATATTGAACCCGACTTTATTCCAAGAGCGGTAAATCCGCAATCTGGATACATCGTTACTGCAAACAACGATATAGTCGGGACATCGTTTGATAACAATCCTTTAAACGAGAGATTCTATCTCGGTCCAGTTTACGATTTCGGATTCAGAGCAAAAAGAATAAGCGAGATGATAGAGGAAAACAGAGGCAAAATAGATAAGCTCGTCGCAGCGACAATAATAAACGATGTTACCTCTCCTCTTGCAAGAAGGTTTGTAAAGGTACTTTTAAACTTTGTTTCTGAAAAAGATATTGAAAACCTTGATACCGATGAAAACAAAAAGGAATTTATGATTTTTATCTTGAACAAGCTGAAAAATTGGAACTTTGAAGAAGATGTGAACTCATTCGAACCACTCGCTTACGAGATGATAATGCGAATGTCTTTCTCTAATTTCGCCTGGAAAAACTTCTCAAATAACTATGTGAAATATAAATTCAAAGATATAATTTTCTCAGCTCTGAAAGGGACAGATTTAGAGAATTTAGCAGGAGCAATATATGAGATAGGGGCTGAACCGCTGAGCGAAGCTTTGTTTCAACTCTCCTCCGACCCGCAAGTTATTATCCGTTCAGTTCTGCCAATTCTTCAAGGAGAAAAAGGAACTCTTTGCGATAATAAAGAAGCAAAGAATTTATCAGATGAGAGGTTCATATTTTTAGGAGAAGATATATGTCCAAAAGATGAATTTCTTTCCGCAATTTCAAAAACCGCAGATTACCTTATTGAGAATGCAAAAATTTGTAAGAGAAAAGAAGGTGATTTATGTGTAGAGTTTTTATGTAAAGATGGATTGCCAGAAAACTGTGTCCTCGGGGATTTCTCAGCAAAAAGATTCAACTACATAGCAGATATTCCCGGAAAAGAGAACTTTGAAGCGAAATATTTTGGGAGCTTATATTTCAGGAAATCAGGAGGAACAGCACTCGTATATGCAAGCGATATTGATACAGTAGAACTAGATAAAAGTAGCAAGGAGATAGTTTTCAAAAAACCTATTACAGAAAACGAGTTTGTAGCTTTTCTGCAGGGTGAAGGAGGTCAGACACTCAAATATATCTGCGAAGCCAAACCAGAAGGTGTTGAGATATGGTATGCTATACCAGGGGGAGTTGCAGATGACCCATCTTCTCTATACTTTGCAAACATGATTACCGCCTGGGCTTGTGCAAGAGAGTGGCTGAAAGGCGTAACACAAGGATACTGCTCTATACCGAAAGATATATTACCAGAAGATAAAGATTATTTCAAAATAGCATTTTCAAAGCTTGAAACCGATTTTGAGAAACTCATAAGTTCAGATTACCACACTTCGCCATTATGTAACCAAAGGGAGATTTATCTCATTTTCAGATAGAAAATAAAATTTTAATCAGTATTTTATCTCAAAACTCTTGAAAGTTCCCTGATATGGTAAAAATTCATACTCAATCTTTTCAACTCTTGCTGATGAAGGTCCTCTTTTAGCCCATTGAACGAGTTCTTCTAATTTTTCTTTTTCACCTTCTGCTAATATTTCAACTTCTCCGGTTTCAAGGTTTCTGACATATCCTGTGAGACCCAATTCTTTCGCCTTATAGTAAGTGCTTGCTCTGAATCCAACCCCCTGAACTAATCCATAAACCTTTATATATACTCTTGCTTTCATATAAAAATATTTTCAAGTTTCTTCAATAAGCTGTTTATACTCTTCTGGCGTAAGAAGAGAAAAAGAAGACAAATCTTGATCCAGCTCTATTTCCATGAGCCACCCCTGATCATATGGGTCATCTAAAATGATTTCTGGATTTTCAATAACTTCTTTGTTTATTTTCTTTAATTTTCCGGAAACGGGCAGAATTATCTCTATTGAATCATCATCTTTCGTTATTATCTCTCCCACAACATCTCCTACATACAGTATAGAATTTTCATCACCATCTATGGTTATCTTTTCTATATCTTTATCTGATATAAGGTATTCAGTTATTCCTACAAGGACTGTATTTTTACCTTTTGGCATTACCCATAAATGATCTTCTGAGTAGAATATTTTCTTTGATTTTTTCATAATCACATCCTCCGTTCCTCTAATATTCAAAAATCTTCAGAAAAATTAAGATTTGGTCAAAATAGATTTTCTTTTTAATTTTTGTATCCAAAAAAATTTTTTTCAAAAAATCTTGGTTTTTGTTAATATTTTATTTTCCATTTTGATTTTGTAAAATATAAAAAATTTTCTGAATATGCAATAATATAATCTTCATGATAGTGATTTTGTGGATACTTGAAATAATAGTTGGAATTTTGCTTGTTATATCTGTTCTTCTGCAGGTTCGGGGTGGAGATGCAGGAGCTTTTTTTGGTGGGACCCAATCTATCTTCGGTCCAAGAGGGCCTACTACAATTTTGGAGAAAATGACCTATGGTCTCATAGGCGCCTTTTTCATCATAACTCTGCTCATATCTAAACTCTCAAGCTCAGAAAGAATAGCTCCAACTCAAGAAATTCCTTCTGCACCTTCCCCCGAAGAAGTATTGCCAGAATCTGTCACAAAATAGAAATAAAATTACACCAAGATTTTTATCTGAAAATAAATTTCCTTGAAATCATAAAACTTATAAAACCCACAATAACAGAAGTCGTAAGTTGAGAGATAACCTTAGGTATATGCAATACTTCAACCTGGAAATAAAGGAGCGAAGAGAAAAGGGGAGTATTGAACACAGAAAGAGCAAAAAATTTCAGATACCTTTTGAGCCCATCATAAGACCTTATCTTGAAGGTTGAGTAATTTTTGAAGGTGAATTTTCTGTGTAGTATAAAGTTTTGAGTCATAGCGAAAAAGCCGGCAATAGGACCAGCTATCATATACCAAACTTTCACAACATAAACAAGAAATGAAAACAATGCGAGGTTTGAAGTTATTCCCGCTACTCCTACCGAACCATATTTTAGCGCTTGAAATATAAAGTCCCTGTTGAAGAGCTGGAAAATTTCTGTTTTCTTATGAACCGAATCAGATTTACTCTGTGAAATCTGATTTTCAGGTTCTTGAAACATAAATGAGTTTTTGCACCGTTTTTATAGCTCAGGTAATCAGAAACAAAGATATGATCATCAAGATGAAGAGAATATTATTGAATCTATTTCGTTAGATGTAAGGGTTTCTTTTTCAAAGAGCATTGACGCAAGCTTATGAAGTTTATCTATATTTTCTGATATAATGCTCTTTGCCTTCGCATAGCACTGTGAGATTATGTTCATAACTTCTTGATCTAGTTTTCTTGCGGTTTCTTCGGAAATATCCTCGTGCCTTGCGATCTCTCTTCCCAAAAATATATACTCTTCTTTTGATTTAAAAGCTATTGGTCCAAGAGAACTCATTCCCCATTCATAAACCATTTTCCTTGCCAGGTCTGTGGACTTTTCTATATCGTCGGCTGCGCCGGTGGATATTGTTTCAAACACTATTTCCTCGGCTGCTCTACCACCGAGCAAAACCGTTATCTTCCTGTAAAGATAATCTCTGTCTATCACATACATATCTTCATCTGGTATCTGAACTGTAACACCTAGGGCTTTTCCTCTTGGAATTATGCTCACACGCTCAACTTTATCTGGTCCCTGAATTTTCGCAACAAGAGCATGCCCTGCCTCATGGTAAGCTATTTTTTTCTTCTGCTCATCTGTCAAAAAGAATGTTTTTCTCTCAACCCCCATTATCATCTTATCTCTTGCTCTCATCAGAAGTTCTTCATCAACAAAAGGTTTTTTCTCTCTTATCGCTATTATCGCAGCTTCGTTTATCATACTTTCAATATCTGCTCCGGAAAACCCCGGAATTGACCTCGCTATCTTCTCAACATCTATATTCGGGTCAGATTTAACCCTTTTGAGATGCACTTTGAGTATTTCTATTCTCCCTTTAAGGTCTGGAAGAGAAAAGTATATTTTTCTGTCAAATCTACCGGGACGCAAAAGAGCTGGGTCCAAAATATCTGGTCTATTTGTAGCTGCTATCACAACTATTGGTTCTCCTCTTGATTCTATTCCATCAAGTTCAACAAGAAGCTGATTTAGAGTTTGCTCTCTTTCGTCGTGTCCTCCTCCTATTCCCGTTCCTCTTCCTCTTCCTACAGCATCAATTTCATCGATGAAGATTATACAAGGAGCATTTTTTCTCGCTCTCTCAAAAAGGTCTCTCACACGCGAAGCGCCTACTCCGACAAAAAGTTCTATAAAAGATGAGCCGACCTCATAGAAAAAAGGAACCCCAGCTTCATTCGCTATTGCCTTTGCAAGAAGTGTCTTTCCAGAACCCGGAGGTCCTATAAATATAACTCCTTTTGGTGGTCTTATACCGAACTCCTTGAACTTATCAGGATTTTTCAGATAATCAATTATGTCTTTTACTTCCTCCTTCACTTCGTCCAAACCCGCAACATCATCAAAAGTCACTTTATTGTCTTTCCTCGGAACAAAGATCTTCGCTTTTGACCTTGTAAAAGATATAGCTCTTGAGTTTCCTCTCTCAATTCCCCTTATAAAACTGAAAAGAAGGAAAATTATCAGAAGAGTTGGGACCCAAGCTATAAGTAAATCTCTCACCCACGATGTTTTTTCTTCTGGAATTATCGTGACTTTGACATTCTTTTCAGAGAAAGTTTTCAGAAGCTCCCACTCAACGGGACCGTAGGTTTTGAAAGCTCTTCCGTCTTTGAATTCTCCGTCTATTCTGTTTCCTTTTACCCTTACCTCTTTTATATTTTCAATATCTTTTATCAGGTCTGTGAATGAAATAAATTCTACTTTCTGGGATTCCTGTATATCAACTATTGCTCTGTAAAGCAGTATCGCTCCCGTGAAAATAAGTATCCACAAAACAAGATATTTCATATTTTTTCTTACACTTAAAGTTAATTTAATTTACCATTATTTTGAGATTTTTAGGATAAATTTCTGGTTTGAATTTATATTTTCCCGAGCTTCTTTATTCTTTCCTCTGGGCTTATTATATCAATTATTCTCACACCAAACCTATCGCCAACAAGAATCACCTCACCTCTTGCTATATGTCTGCCGTTCACAAGAATTTCAACCGGTTCATTCTCCTGTTTATCAAGTTCTATTGTTGAACCCTGAGTGATTTGTAGAAGGTCTCCAAGTAGCATTCTTGTTCTTCCTATTTCCACCGACACTTCAAGCGGTATATCAAGAAGCGTTCTTAAAACCTCTGGAATTCCTTCTTCTTCTCTTTTTCTTCTTAATTCTTTTTTTTCCTCTTCTTTTTTCTCTTCTTCGGTTACTTCATTTATTGCTTTTGCAAGAGCTTCTTTCATCTCATCTGATAAACTCTCTATACCTTCTGTTTCCTTTTCTATCATGATATATTATTTTAATGATTTCGGACAATTTTTTCTTTTTCTTCCCTTTTAAAAGTTTAATTCAATTATTTTTTTATTATCATGAGAGCGGGAGAACTAAAAATAGGAACATTTGTAGAGATAGAAAACAGAATATATGAAGTCATCAGTTTTGAAAGACAAAAAATTGCTCAGAGACAACCACACATAAAAGTAAAACTTAAAGATACAGTTTCAGGAAGAGTTATAGAAAGAACTTTTGTCTCGTCAGACGAAATCAATACCCCAGATGTCCTGATAAGATACGCTAACTTCTTATATAAAGATAAAGACCAATATGTTTTTATGGATACAGAAAATTATGAAGAGTACAGATTCACCGAAAATCAAGTAGAAGATATAAAGGATTGGTTCATTGAAGGAATACAGTTCCAAATAATAGTAGCTAATGGTAGTCCGATCGCTGTCAAATTACCGAAAGTAATAGAAATAGAGGTCGTAGATACTCCGCCCGGAGTGAGAGGAGATACAGAAAGCGGAGGAAGCAAACCGGCAACACTATCAAATGGAGTTGTCATTCAAGTCCCTCTTCACATAAAAAAAGGAGAAAAAATCAAAGTCAATCCCGAGACAAGAGAGTATATAGGTAGAGCATAACTATTGCGACCAAACTTCCAACCTGAAGCAATAACGGGATAAAAAGCATTTCGTTCTTCCCGTATAGCTCCGCAAAAATTAGTCCTGATATAAGCCCTGATATTCCAAAAATCATGTGAAATAAACCGAACCCTGTTCCTCTCTTCTCTTCTTCTGTAAAAAGAGCAACAGCCGACCTCATAGAACTCTCTGTCATTCCTATGTATATTCCCCAAAGTAAAGTCCCTGATATATTCCATTTAAAATAGAAAATCAAAAACAAAGAAAGTATAGATAAAACTGGCATGAGACAAAAAAAGAGGATTTTATTTTGTCTCTTTTTTAAATTATCAAATAGTATACCAAGGGGAATTGCAGATAAAGCGTCAGCGATCATTGCTAATGAAAACATAAGAGGTATCTTCTCGTCAGGCAATCCAGAATTTATAAAACTAACAGATATAATCTGAAAATTTGGCACCCCTGATAAAGTCAGAGCTGAAAAAATCAGAAATAAGATAAAGCTCACCTTTTTACTTCCTGAATCTTTCTGATAAATTATACTTCCAGCTCTTACTTCCATCTTTTCATTTTCTCTCTTTGTTGATTTTCCTCTCAAATCATCTGAATTTATTTTATTTTCTTTTCTTGGTTCGCCAATTTCTCTGCTGTAAATTGACCTTGCGAGAATGAGGAAGACAAAAGATATGGTAGCGGGAATAAACAGGGCGTAAAAAGAACTTCTATAATCGTATTTTGCGAGAACAAAGGAGATGAGAAATGGACCTACCACAGAACCTATCTGATCAAGCGCTTCGTGTATAGCAAATCCTTTACCATAACCTACCTTCTTCGCTGAAAAAGAAATGAGAGTATCTCTTGATGGACTTCTCAAAGCTTTCCCGAACCTTTCTGTCATGAGAAGAAGGAAGGCAAACTCCCAGCCGTTTGAAAAACCCATAAAAGGCAGAGAAAAAAGACCTAAAAAGTATCCACAAATTGTCATAAGCCAATACTTCCTGACTTTATCTGATATATAACCGAATATCAACCTCAGAGAATATCCTAAAAACTCACCTATTCCACCTATGATAGATACAAGAGAAGCACTCGCTCCAAGATGATACAAAAAAGGTCCTGAAATACTTCTTGCACTCTCATAAGTTATATCGGCAAAAAGAGATACTACCCCAAATAGCAGTATTATCTTCACTTTATCAAATATTTATTGAGATATTTTATAAAACCCCTATAAAGCTTTGAGGATTTCAAATCAGATACTGAAGTAAAAAGCATTCTCTTTTAACTTCACTCTATTCCGAGTATCTGTTTTGCTTCTTCTGACATCATAGAAGGATTCCATGGTGGATCCCAAACTATCTGAACATTCACATTCTTAACTCCGTCTATGGATTCAAGAACTGCTCTTACTGCCTCCTCTATTGTTGCGGTAAGCGGGCATCCCGGAGTTGTAAGGGTCATCTTTATATCAACATTTCCTTCATCATCTACATTAAGGTCGTAGATCAATCCAAGATTGACTATATCTAATCCTATTTCTGGGTCATAAACGCTCTTTAAAGCTTCAAGTATTGTCTCTTTCTGCAACATATTTATTTATTTTTATAATTTTTTCTTTTGATTTGAATTTTATCTGATTTCTACGAAAAAACAATCTAAAAGAGAAAAAAATCAGCTTTTTCTTAGAAAACCAAATAGTTTGGGTTTTGGCTTTTCTTTTTGTTTAGCTCCTATAAATTCTTGAACTACATCTTTGATTTTTGAAGGATGAATATTTGGCAGAATGTTTCCCCGATAAGCTAACGATATTCTTCCGGTTTCTTCCGAAATAATTATACTTATTGCATCTGATTCTTCGGTTATACCTATTCCCGCTTTGTGTCTTGTGCCGAACGGAATATCAAAATCTTTGTTTGAAAGTGGCAAAATAGCTTTTATCATATAAATTTTTCCTTTTCTTATTATGACCGCACCATCGTGTGTTGGAGAACCTTTGTTGAAAATTGAAATGAGAAGTTCTGCCGATAATTCAGAATCAAGAACTTTTCCACCTTGAACGAGAGGAGTAATATCTACCGACCTCTCAATAACTATTATGCAACCTTCTCTTCTCTTTGAAAGGTACTCACAAGCCCTGCTTATCTCATCTAAAACTCTTTCGTCTATATTTTTTTCAAATATCTTCAACCTTATTCCTAATATTGTCCTTCTGAGTTCTGGTTGGAAAAGAACTATAAGTATAAGTATTGAGTATTCTGCAAATTTTTCCGTTATCCATGATGTAGCAAAAAGTCCGAGCAGCTTTGCTGTTGAATTGAGAATAAACAAAGCAGAAAAAAAGATTATAGCACCAATTATTCTTGGGTCATAACTGAAAGACAAAACACGGTATATCAAAAACGAGAGAAAAGCTATATCTACTGTTAGCTTTAAAATTAAAATAGAAAGGTCTTTCAAATCAGAAAACATTTTACCAGATGTTTTCTTCCTCTACTCCCTCAATTTTTACAAAATCATCTCCAAGCATTTTTTCCACATCAATACTGTTTTGGCTTTCCCTTTCCACCCTTATCTTTATCTGAACCTTCTTTGTTGTAAAAAGGAATTCTTCTATGTCTTTTTTTATATCTTCAATAGCTTTTGCAAGTTTGACATCATCTGTGAAGAACGAAATCAAACTATCTTTTACCTCATATTTTAGAGAACTAACCTTTTCAGCCAGAAAAACTCTTCCCGTTTCCTTGAGATAATCAATTATGGAAGAAAATATTTTGTCTGGCTCCTGAAATTGCGTGTTCTGAGATAAACTCATTTTTTCAAGAATCTCTCTTACGCTTTTTACTCTGTTAAGATAGCAGAGTTTAAACACAATCATTTTGAAAGCAACTTCATCTGATATAGAAAATTTGAGGTCTTCTTCAAACTTTATAAGAGCGTTGTAAATTCTCATAGCATTCTCAACATCGAGATTTGTCTCAGAGATAAATCTCTTTATATCTTCTCTTTCTGTTTCTATTCCTTCAAGATAAAATACACAATCTTTTATGATCTCGGCAAAATCTTTAAGCACTCTTCTTATATTGTATCCTCTTTCAATTATTCCTTGGGAGATTTCATACGACTTTTTTATATCCTGATTGATTATGCTTTTGAAAAGTTCATACACAGAGGTTCGCGGAGCTATACCGAGGAATTTTTCAACAGCCGACTGAGTTATCTTTTCTTCACCGGAAAACATCCATACAGCTTCCAGTATAGATATTGAGTCCCTCAATGAGCCGTCTCCTTCTTCTGCAATAAGGTTCAGAGCGTTATCTTCGCAATCTATCTTTTCTTGTTCGCATATTATCTTCAACCTTTCAACTATCTTTTCTTTTGGAATTTTTCTGAAATCAATTCGTATAGCTCTTGATGATACAGTTTCTGGTATTTTGTGTGGTTCTGTTGTAGCAAGTATAAAAACATCAAATTCTGGGGGTTCTTCAAATATTTTCAAGAGAGCGTTGAAGGCTGAGTTTGAAAGCATATGTGCTTCGTCTATTATGAAAACTTTGTATCTTCCTTGCGAAGGGGGGTATATAGCTTTTTCTTTTATTGCTCTTATATCTTCAACAGATGTCTGGCTTCCCGCATCTATTTCTATGAGGTCTATAAAACTTCCCGATGAAATCTGAACGCAGTTTGAGCATTTAGAGCAGGGAGAGATGGTCGGACCTTTTTCGCAGTTGAGGGCTTTTGCAAAAACTCTTGCAGCAGTTGTCTTTCCTGTTCCTCTCACACCGGCAAAGATGTAAGCGTGATGGATTCTTTTCGTAGAGATTGAGTTCTGGAGTATTCTCACAGCAACTTCTTGACCGAAGATCTCTTCAAAATCTTTTGGTCTGTACTTTCTTGCGAGCGAGAGGTATCTTTCTTGCAGCAAATTTTTCAGTGCGGAGGAGGTGGGATTTGAACCCACGAGGGGGTTTCAGCCCCCAACGGATTTCGAATCCGCCCCGTTCGGCCTCTCCGGCACTCCTCCACACCTAATAAATAAAGTTAATAATAAAAAACATCTTATCAAAAACTCAAATTCATCTCCTAAAAATAACGAGAGCCGAAAAAATTGGTTGATGATAAAATTGCTCTTGTGATGGAGTGCAAAATTTTACAATTTAGAAAAAGCAATTAAAGTAATATCTGATATATTAAACGAAATGAAAGAAGAAATAAAGAATAAAAAAGAAACAATTATAAACAACTCAGAAGAAAACATAAGAGTAGATATTTTCATATCAAAAAAATTGAACTTAACAAGAAACTTTGTTCAAAAACTGATCGCAGAAGGAAGAGTGAAAATCAACAACAAAATCGTAAGCAAAAAATCCGAAAATGTATCAAAGGGAGATATCGTAGAAGTTGAAATACCAGAAGAAGAAAAATTTTTCTTGACGAAATCAGAAAAAAAATTTGATGTTATATGGGAAGATGAAAATATCCTCGTGATAAACAAACCAGCCGGCTATATTGTCCACCCCTCATCTTCCGAATATAAAAACACAATAGTCAATATGATACTTGATCAAATTGATTTCAGCATGGAAAGCAAAGTGAAAAAAGAAGACCTGATAAAAGGGAGAATAAGACCTGGAATAGTTCACAGATTAGATAAAGATGTCTCGGGCGTCCTTGTGATAGCCAAAAACCAAAAGATATCAGCATACCTTTCAGAACTCTTCAAAGAAAGAAAAGTTAAAAAAAGATATGTAGCTCTGTGTTTCGGATGCACAACAAAAGATATGTGGATGATAAATCAAAAAATCACACGAGCAAGAGGAGAAAAAATAATGAGAGTAGGAGAAGAAGGCAAAGAAGCAATAACATTTGTAAAAAAATTAAGAGACAGAAAAGATCTCAATCTATCTTTATTTGAGGTCCTTCCTATCACCGGAAGAACACACCAGATAAGAGTTCATCTATCTTCCAATGGTTTTCCAATAGTCAAAGACGAGATGTACGGAGGCGGAGGAAAAAAACTTCAAACACTCAAAAAAAAATTAGGAGAAGAAATTTTTGATTTTCAGGGTATTTTCTTACACTCATTATCAATAGAAATTGAAGGAAAAGTTTTCTTCGCACCACTTCCACCTTATTTTCAAAAAATCATTCAAGTTCTCTGGCAAGAGATTCCTCCCACGCTTTACGAAGTTCAGAAATCTTGAAAGAAAAAATACTCTCAACCTCAAAAATATCGCTCTCGACTGTCTCGCCAATCACCTGATATGGAATACCATTTTCACCACAGAGGGAAATAAACTTTTCCAGATTTTCGGGTTTAACGCTCACTATATAAAGAGGATAGCATTCCGAAAAAACAAAAAGATCCCACCTCTGCTCATCCTTTATAAAATTTTTCTTTATCTTCACTCCAACTTCTCTACCGGAGGGAGAAAAAACCCCACTTACAGCACACTCAAAGATAGCAGGGACTATTCCGCCTTCGGAGACATCGTGGGCTGAATCAACTATACCTTCTGAAACAACATATCTTATAAACGAAAAGAGCTTTTTTTCAAGCTCAAAATCTGGCTCAGGCAAAATTCCACCTACCTTTTCAAAATTGACATATATATAAAGGCTACCTGCAAGTTGAGGGAAAATCTTGCCCACAGCTATAACAAAACTTCCGGGGTCAAAAAAGCTTTTTGGAACAGACCTGAACGGAAAAATTTCTCCAATAGTCCCCACCACAGGTAAAGGTGGAATTGATACACCTTCATACTCGTTGTAAAAACTGACATTTCCTGAAACAACGGGTATTCCGAACTCCTTCAAAGCTCTTTCCATACCTTCTATTGTTTTTACGAACTCCCACATAACCTCTGGATTTTCAGGGTTGCCAAAGTTAAGATTATCTGTTATGGCTATCGGCTCAGCACCAACACAGGAGATATTTCTTATACCCTCAGCAACAGTTAAAATTGCTCCAACATAAGGGTCAACGAAAGAGTAAAGAGGATTCCCATCAAGAGAGATAGCTATCGCAATTGAGTTCTCCTCTTCTGATGATACATATTCATTAAATGATCTCATCTTGTTTAATTTTATGATCGCAGCATCTCCACCGGGTGCAGAACAAGTTTGCCCTAATACGCCCCAGTCGTACTGCTCAAAAATAAATTTCTTTCCCGCAAAGTTAGGTGAAGTTATAACTTTTAAGAAAGCATCCTCTTTATTTTTAGGGGGTGGAAACTTTTCGGGAGCAACCGCTCTGAGAGAATCTATCCAAGATGGTTTCCTCTGAGGTCTATCATATACCGGAGCAGAATCAACAATAGCTGAGATGGGAAGAGATATAACTTTTTTCTCTCCGTCAAAGACCTCGTAAAGACCTGTATCTGTAAGTTCTCCTATTATCTCACAATCCAGACCCCACTTTTGAGCTATCTCCTTTATTTTTGGAAAGTGCTTTTCTTCGGCGACAAGGAGCATTCTTTCCTGCGATTCAGACAGAAGAAATTCAATTGGCAAAAGCGGTTGTCTTTTTGGGACCCGTGAGACATCTATTTTTGCTCCGAATCCACCTTTTGAAGCGAGTTCAGATGAAGAGTTCAAAAGCCCCGCAGCTCCCATATCTTGCATAGCTATAACATCAATATCAGGAGAAGAGAGGATTTCAAGAATAGCTTCAATAAGGCATTTTTCTGTGAAAGGGTCGCCTATTTGAACTGCTGGTTTCTTTTCGCTCAGATCTCCTTCAAAGGACTGCGAAGCCATAGATGCACCGCCTATGCCATCTCTTCCCGTTTTCCCGCCTATATAAATGAGTTTCCCTTTTTTCGATGGTTTGCTCGAAATCAACTTTACGCCTTCTGGAACCTTTCCCACACACATCACATTAACGATTATGTTATGGTCAAAAAAGCCATAAAAGAGAGTTTGACCTCTCACAACAGGAACTCCAACAGAGTTTCCGTAATCAGAAATTCCATCAACAACTCTCTCACAGAGGTATTTCATTTTTCTGTCTTTTATATTTCCGAAGCAGAGAAAATCGGCAAGAGCAATAGGTCTTGCGGAAACGCACAGAACATCTCTTATTATACCTCCGACTCCCGTTGCAGCACCTGAATATGGTTCTATGTAAGACGGATGATTATGCGACTCTATTTTGAATGCTATAAGAGAGTCGTCTTTTAACTTAACAACTCCTGCGTTTTCACCGAAACCGAAAATAACTTTATCTGACTCTCTCGGAAGCTTTCTGAGGTGGAGCTTTGATGATTTATATGACGCATGCTCACTCCACATCGCATCAAAAATCATAACCTCATCACTCGTCGGTTCCCTTCCTATAAGCTTCTTTATCCTCTCTATCTCCTCTGATGTAAGCATAATCAGAAGAAGAAAAAAGATAATAAAAATTCTTTATATTATCATCTAAACCAAATTTCCTCACAAAACAAAATTTTTTATTCCTTCCTCAATCTTTCACTCCCTCAAGCAATTTTTTCCATACAAATATGTTGAAAAGAACTATAAAGCTACACATCACAAAAGTAGAGAAAATCATAAGTTCAATTTTCCCCTCACGGGCAGATTGAAATATTAAAGAACCTATCCCGAAAATCTTATACTCCTTTTCTTGGAAAATTATAGATTCAGCGACAAATGTTCCGTTCCACGCACCTCCCCAAGCGGTAATAAATCCAACAAGCATATCTTTTCTTGAACCCTTCAGAATTATCTGCCTTAATTTATCTTTCAAGTTCATCCTCAAAGATTCCCCAACAAGGAAAAGCTCTTTTGGGATTGAATTGACTCCAGCAAGAGTGTTGTAAAATATATACCATACAGATGAAGTTGATATTATAAAAAGAGCGTTTAGCTCAAGTCCCATAGGAAGTTGTAAAAAGAACGGAAAAACAAAAGGAATTAGAGCTGGAACGGGAAAAGATGAGATTATCTGAATTACGCTTATTATCCTTTCCTGATAGGGCTTCCATCTGGTCCCGATAAGTATAGCAAGCAGGATAGCAAAAAGTGATGCGAGAAAAATTCCCAGAGAAACCCTAAGTAAAGTTGGAAAAATTGAAACTATGCAGAGCAAAACATCTGATGGCTCTAATCTCAGAAAAAATCTAAAAATAAAAATCAGAAAAACAGCAATAGCAAACAGAACAAGAAAAGATGAGTAATCAAAAAATTTACTGATCTTATCAGATTTGCTCATAAGAAATTGGTTAAGGCGAGAAAAAAATCGTTCCGCTTGCATTATTCTTTTCAAAATTTGGAAGTAGAACTTATCTAAAAAATTCATACGGGTTAATATTTCCTCTTCCGATTCCTCCTCAAACTTCATCACAAACGAGGCAACCAAAAGAGGTTTCCAGATCAAAAAGTAAGAAGTAGAAATTATAAACAATATAACCAAAAACCCGTAAAAAGTTTTTGAAATTTCCCCTCTCTCCATAGAGTTAAGAATGAACGCTCCTATACCATCTACTTTTATTTCAAGCTCACCTATTGAAAACATCTCGCAGTACATAAGAAAATACCAAGCATTTCCAAAAGACAAAAGAGAGTTCCATAAAAACTGAGGGAGAGAAAAAGGTAAGTGAAGCAGAAAGAATTTTCTTATACCTTCAACCTTTAAAATTTTTGATAACTCATCAAACTCTTCGGGAATATTTTTGAGAGAAGCATAAAACGAAAATATAAGGTTCCAAATAATGCTCGTTATTATAAGAAATATTGCTGCGAGCTCAAATCCCGCTCTACCAAGTTTGTAAAAGATAAGCATAACGCCAGGGGTGAAAGATAGAACGGGAACAGATTGCATAATATCAACAGCGGGAATCAAAATTCTTTCAAATCTCTTTGAATAAAAGGCAAGGTAAGATATAAGTATAGATAAAAAAGCGCTCAGCAGATATGCAATAAAGATGCGAAAAAAGGAAATGAATCCAAGAGGAAATGTCTCTGAAAAATTTTTCAGAGCATCCATCATTTCTCCGGCTCAAATAAAAAAATACTTCCCCAAATACTTGATAAGATAAAATCTTGATTTTCTATCATCAGTCTTTCTGCAAATTCATCTTTTTTCAATATAGAAAATCCTTTCAGTTTCTTATCTGAAAATAAAAAGTCAATAAGGCGGTGTGAGTCCCTCGGAAGCTCCAAAATCAAAAATTCTCCTCCAAAAAGAGCGAAAAAATTATCAAAATCCTCCTCAAAATCAAAAAAAAAGAATATTCTTCTGTATTTTTTTATGATGAGAAAAGGTAGTTTGAGCAGGAAATTAAGATTTGAAGATAAAATGTTCTCTCTCTTCTCACAAACAAAGACCCGCCCTCTTTTCATAAGATTGATAAAAACCCTCTCAATTTTAAAATAACCAATAAGAGAAAATATATCTGAAAAAAAGGACTCCGAAGATACATATAAACCTCTCTCTCCCTGAAGATAAAAAGTTCTTTTTATATCAGAACCGAAAAACAAAGGAAGTATATTTATTCCCGTGTTTGTTTTGTATATTTTCCCTCCGTAATTTATCTTCCCGTAATGACCATATATTTCTATTCCTCCTATAAAGTGTTCTAGTGGGAAACCGAAAGCCCTATTTTTGAACCCGTTCAGAGAAAAAAACTCCCTTAGGGTAACATCAAAAAAAGGCATAAACGGGAAAACAAAACCATTTTCTGAGGATAACAAAAAGGCATCTTTTATCTTATCGTCCTCTCCAAGAGCCAAAGAAAAATCATCAGCAAAAAAATCCACAAAAATAAATTATGAAAAAAAATCTCTATTTTACGCGATTTTGAAGTTTTAAAATTGATTTTATGCAATTTCTTCCTCTGCTATTTTTTATTTCCCTTAACCTTTCAAATTATAAAGTGAAGGTGATATATGGTGGTAAAGAGATAAAGTCAATAGCTCTTGAGGATTATTTGAAGGGTGTAGTGGCAGGAGAAATGCCTCCATCATGGCATCCCGAAGCACTAAAAGCCCAAGCGGTAATAGCGAGATCATTCACAATATACCACATCAAAAAAGGGAAAAATTACTTTTTTGCATCTGAAAGAGACCAGGTGTGGATACCAAAAGAAAAATGGCTAAATTACAGCGAAAAAATAGAAAAAGCAGTTGATGATACAAGAGGATACGTTCTAACTTTTCCTTCGGGTGAAGTAGCTCCGGGATTTTTTCACTCAACATGCGGAGGAAAAACAGAAAATGCAACCGAACTCTGGGAAGGAGATGAAAATCTCAAATTAATCGTATCAGTAAAATGCTCAAAATGTTATGATTCTCCGTATTTTTTCTGGCGTGAGAAAATCAAAAAAGATGAAATAATAAGGGTAAGCAGAGAAATAGGAGACATGATAACCCAAAAAATAATCTCTCTCTCTTATGATATATTTGCAGAATATTCAGAAACAGGGAGAGTAAAAAAACTCTTTTTACCTTATGGAGTTTTCTTAAATTACTATGATATGAGGAACAAACTGAATTTGAAAAGCAATTTTTTTAAGTTTGAGTTTGACGGAGAATATTTCATATTTTACGGGAGAGGGAACGGACACGGTGTTGGATTGTGCCAGTGGGGTGCGAAAAAACTCGCCGAAGAAGGGCTAAAATGGAACGAAATCCTCAAGTTCTACTTCCCGCTTCTCAAAATCAAAAAAATATACTGAAAGGAATATAAAAAAGCAATAAATAGCAAAACGAGAAAATATCAACTAAAATTTTTGTTATGTCATCTTTCAGAAAATACCTTCCAGATGAAAAAGAAAAACTTGAAATAAAAAGAGAAGTAAAAGAGAGAACACTGAAAAATATTTTTTACTACACAAGAGAAGATGATTCATATATGAGAAGATTACTTAACGAGACAATCTCCGCAGAAATAGAAAGATGGAAAAACGAAAGAGAGTTTCCTCTATCCTCTTTCTATATCAAATACTTCAAAAAAGTGAGACAAAAACTTTCAAAAATTTCAGATAACGAAAGAAAATATCTGCTATCTCAAATAGTGGAAATATATATGGACGAAATTCAGGGGCATTTTTCTCCACTTATATATAACCTCGCAACAAAAGTCGTACCACAAGCGCTTTCTTTCATGCTAACAGGACTATCTCTGCCGAACATACTTATAAGATTGATTGAACTTAATCTGCCTTCAATTGACACTCACCTTATAATTGATGGGAACAGAGAGAAGATAGTGAAATTAGCGAAAAAGGGAACTATAATGCTTGTTCCAACACATGTGAGCCACATGGATTCACCACTGATTGGTTATGTTGTATATAAACTCGGTCTTCCCCCATTCCTTTACGGCGCAGGACTTAATCTTTTTGCAAATCCAATTCTTGGATTTTTCATGAAAAATCTCGGCGCATACAAAGTTGATAGAAAAAGAAAGCACGAACTTTATCTTGACACACTCAAAGAATATGTATGCGCAACTCTTGAAAGAGAATATGACCACATATTCTTTCCAGAAGGAACAAGGTCAAGAACAGGAACTTTCCCAGAAAAACTCAAGATGGGAATATTAGGTTGTGGATTGAAATCTTTTATAAATAATCTCCAAATGAAAAAAGAAAGACCAAATATATACATCGTTCCTGCTACATTTACATATCACCTTGTACTTGAAGCCGAAAGCTTGATAAAACAATACCTTGAAGACACAACAAAAGAGGACTGGGTTTCTTATTCAGACGAAGCTTTCAAAATCCCAAGAATAGTTGATTTCATAAAGAGAATAGTTGAGATGGACATAAAAGTTTTTGTAAGGTTATCAGACGCTTTTGATCCATTCGGAAACTATGTTGATGATGATGGGAACTCTCTTGACCCCTCAGGAAGACCGATAGACCCGAAAAAATATGTGATAAAAGATGGCAATATAGTTCATGACAGCCAGAGAGATGCAGAATACACAAAAGAGCTCGCAGGGAAAATACTCAAAACATATAGGAAAGATAACATGGTGCTTTCTACAAATCTCTCGTGCTTTACTATATTTCACCTTGGAATGAAAAAAGTTGAGGAGGACAACGAAATAAGAGCGCTCTCTCTTATGGAAGGTTTAGAAATAGATATGAAAGAGACGCTAAAATACCTTGAAATAGCAAAAGAAAAATTCGTAGAACTTGAAAAGGAAGATAAAATAAAGGTCGTAGATAGAGTAAAAGTGAAAACAGCAGGGAACATTATTGATACCGCATACAGGGTCTTTTCAAAATACCATAAAATCCCCCCGTTTACTATTTCAAAAAACAAGATAAAAATTCTAAACCCACCGCTGCTATACTATTACAGGAACAGATTGAAAGATTACATCTTGCTTGATTAAAATTGTATATTCCGATTTCAGGCGAGAGAGCTTAATTTTTTACTCATCTCCTCAGAAAGAACCTTCGCTTCAACTGCCATGTTCTTTTCAAGGTAATCTTTCATATACTTTTCAATAATCTTATTTACAAGCGGATTTAACGAAATCTTCAACTCGCCTTCTATTATTCTTCTTGTTTTATTTTGTCCTTCTGGAAGGAGTTTTATCCTTCCTTTGAAATGTATCTTACCTTCAAAAAACACCGGAATCATTTCAAATTCATATTCTTTTTTATCGGGATAGTATTTTGTTATCTCATACCATTTGAGCATATCTGGTTTTACCGCCTTTTTCACAACATCAGGTATTTCAGCTTCTCCTTCGTAAAGAACTTTTCTATATATATAACTTCCTTCGTTTCTCTGTTCTAAAACCTCCCTTTTCTTAACATTAGGGAGTTTTCTCACGACATTATTTATAACCTCAATATCACTCCAAAGAATATCAAACTTATCAACAGGAACATCAAAGATATGCTCCATCTTAACTTTCATTTTCCTTCTAATATACCGGCAGAGGGTGATTGAAACCCAAAACCGGAATATAAAAAATTATAATAAATCCTAACTTCTTTTTTGTCAAAAAAAATCTAATCAATTTCCTTTTTCAAAAAATGCTCTTTTTTCTTCACGAGAACTGACCTTTTATACTCTATCACCACTTCTCCGTTTTGATTTACTCCTACTGTTCTGAAAGTCACGATTCCCGCCTCAGGTCTTGAGCGTGACTCTCTTTTTTCAATAACCTCTGAGAAAGCAAAAATTGTATCTCCGGGATAGACGGGCTTTAAAAATTTGACATCTGTGTATCCCAAAAGTGCGAGTGCTTGCTCGCTTAAATCTTCAACGCTCATTCCCAAAACTGTGTTGAAAACCAAAAGGTGGTTTATTATGCTCCTTTCATAACCCATCTTTCTCGCCCACTCATCGTTAAAATATATGGGATTATAATTCATCGTGAGAGTGGTAAAAATTATGTTATCAGCTTCTGTAAATGTTCTTCCCCAGTGATGATAATATCTTTCGCCTAACTCAAAATCCTCAAAAAATCTCCCTCTTACTACCTTTTTTACCTTTTTACCATCTCTTTCTATCTCAAGAATCTCTTTTGATTCAATCTTTTTCATAGTTTTTATAAGTAAAAAAAAAAGAAAATTTTTGAGTTTTTCAGAAATATTGACTTCACAATGAGGTGATCTTATAGGTTCAGAGTAAAAATTATGTTTTTGATTTTATCTTTCTCCATGCCTGCTCAAGTTCTTCTATATATGAAATAACCTTCTCAAAGATTTTCTCATCTTTTGATATATCTGCTTCAACTATTTTTTTTGTGATAAAAAGATACGATGTTATAAGATGTTTTCCTACATCGTTAGGTTCTGTTATAGCGATCAGGGTATCAAAAATTCGCATAGCCCGAGAGACGCCTTCATACTTTAACTCATAATCTTTGTTTCTTATACCTTCTATCGCCTTTTTCAAAGAAGCTTTCGCAAGGTCATAACACATAAGTAAAAGAGAAACAGGATCAGCAGTCCTCAAAGAGCTCTCAAAAAAACTATCAAAATTCTTCCCTTGAATTTTCTGATAACTTCCTGATGGAGCGGGAGCTGGTATATCAGTTTTCTCAACATCAGACCGCTCTTCACTTTTTTCTTCCTCTAATTCAAACTCTATTTTTCTTGAAACTAAATCGTCTATTATCTTTTTTGATGACATAAAATTAAACCAAAACAACTTCAAGCGATCAGAAATGTTTTTTCAGAATAAATCCCACAAGTATATCAAAAACCTCGTTTATCCTCCGAACAATATCGGTAATTTCTTTTGGTGGGAAGACTTTTACTACCTTTCTATTCCGAACATCTATAACCTTAACAACAGGGATATTTCCTTCTTTATCAAACGCAAGATATATGCCGAGGTCTTTTATCTTTGAGTTTATGCTCTCTATAATCTTCTGCATTTCTTCAACTGTTATTTCTTTTTGAGATACAACAGAGTTCTGCATCATCTTGAGTTCGTTTATTGTGTTTTTAATGTTTTCGGGTATAGAATTCGCTGAAGTTCCGAGTAGGTTTCCATACTCTGATCTTATTTTTTTGACGTCCATGCCCCATTGAACCTCCCTTTTATCGTATAATATAAGTTATTAATCGGAAAAAATAGAAAGTAATTTAATATATTTTAGAAAAATTTAATTTGATTTAAGTTTGTGCATCAAGTTATGAAGAAAACTTGGTCCCCAGAGGAGACCGAAATTTTTCTAGCTGTATATAGGTCGCCATCTACCGTAAATCCAATCTCTCTTTCCGATTCAATATCAATTTTTACCGCAAGTTCGTTCAGAGATTCTTTGGGAAGAATTCCGAACCATATTAAAGGGAGGAAAAATCCCAATTTTATTACTGAACCTGAATAAGCGAGAGCGTTGAAGTTATTGTGAGAATAAGGTGCCTTTGGGAAGTTTGAAAAATTCAATCCAAAAGTGTGAATAGTGCTTGCTCCTATAATAAAAAAATCTTTTTCTATCTCCAAATCGCACATTTTTTCATCTGAAAGATAAACGTTGAGTTTGCATCTTTCAAAACGCAAAATATTTTTTTCATTTTTAGGAATCTCCGATAATGCTCTGATGATAGTTTTCGCTCCTCCAACAGGTCCCTGAATCTTACCGCTGTAATAATCTTGTAAAAATTTGTATGGAGTTATAGCTCCAAAAATTATACCTGCTAAAAAATCTTTTTCTGTTGAGATAAATAGAACATTTCTTGGTATGACTTCTATTTCTTCGGAAGAGATGTAGCTTTGGATTTTTTTTAAAAGTTGTGAAGGTTTTGGGATACGAAGAGAGGAGGCGATTGTGTTCATTGTCCCACCACGAAGATGAGCAAGAAAGATTTCAGAAATTCTTCCCATTGCTCCGCTCTTTTTCAAGCTTGTAAGAAGATAAGACAGAGTTCCGTCTCCACCGAAAACCAAAAATATATCTCCATCTTTCACATCAAACTCTATATTCTGATCAGGGAAGAATATGACTTTATTTGGCAAAATTTTCTCACCTTCAAGCAATCTGTATAGGGTTATAAATCTTGAGGGGCTGTAATTAGAGTTATTGCCTGCTTTTTTATTATATACCAGGATTAATCTACTTATTTTTTTCTTTTTTTTGAGTTTTTTGTAATTGTGGTACATTTTCAGTTCACGAAAGTTATGATAGATTTTTGTGCGGCATCTCCTTTTCGCTCGTAAAGTTTTATAATTCTTGTGTATCCGCCGGGTCTATCTTTGAACTTCGGTGCTATTTCTTCAAGAAGTTTTTTAACTGCTTTTTTATCTTGCAGGAAGGAGAAAACATATCTTGCGCTGTTTATTGATTGAGGGGATTTTGTATTGTTCGGGTCAAATTTTTTTGCCTTTGTTATAAGTTTTTCCACAACTCTTCTGAGTTCTTTCGCCTTAGCTGTTGTGGTTTCAATTTTTCCTGACAGTATAAGGTCGCGAGCAAGTTGCTTCAAAAGCGCAATTCGGTGAGGCGTAGGTCTTTTGAGCTTTCTCATCTTAACTCTGTGCCTCATATCAATCTTACCCCCTTCAAATTATCACTTCTCTTTTTTCTCTTCCATAATTTTTTGTTGAATCTGTTCGTCTGTCATTCCGAGGTCAAGATTAGCTCTAAGGAGAGTTTCCCTTATTTCTTTGAGCGACCTTCTTCCGAGGTTAGGTAGAGCAAGCAAATCCTTTTCTGTCTTTTTAACGAGATCATAAACAGTATTTATGTTATGGGATTTGAGAACTTCATAAGCTTTGCGCGGTAGGTTAAGATCTTCTATATCTCTTTTGAGAAGCTCTTCAATTGTGGAAACTTTTATATCTTTCCTTTCTCTCTCATATTTACCTCTTTCAACATAGTTTTTGAGCGCTTCAAAATGCTCTATGAGAAGGTCTATTGATTTTTCATATGCTTCCTGTGGAGTAATAGTTCCATCTGACCATATATCTAAAACAAGCTCGTCATAATCAGCTCTTTCCTGATACATAGTTGTTCTGACCTCGTAATTGACTTTAACTATTGGGTTGAAAATGGCATCTATGGGTATAGTTCCGGCAGGCAGGTCAAACATAAACTGAACTCTTTCCGCTGGAACATACCCTCTGCCTTTTGCTATGAAAAGTTCGCATCTGAACTTATACTTCGGCATAACTTCGGTTATATACTGGTCTTTATTTTCCACCTCAACGCTTCCTTGAATATCTCCGGCTCTCACTACTTTTGGAGCATCACCTTTTGTGTTATCGACTTTGATCTCTGCCCTGACAAAATCTTTATCTCCGATTATCTTCAATCTTACTCTTTTGAGGTAGAGTATTATCATTGCCACATCATCTCTGACACCTTCTATGGAAGAGAACTCGTGGGGAACATCGTCTATTTTCACACCAACTATTGCTGAACCTTCCATTGAACTCAAAAGAACTCTTCTCAGCGAGTTTCCAAGAGTATATCCGAAACCTCTTTCAAGGGGACCGATGTAAAATCTCTGATACATTCTTCTTGCTTTTTCTGGTACTGTTTCGTCTATTTTTGTTCCTTCTGGGAAGACAAATTCAACCATACTGAAAAATCCTCCTTGTGGTATTTTTTAAAGGTAATGAGGTAGGGAAAAAATTTGAAATTTTTCTGAAAAATTTGCACTTATATTTTTTTGATTTAGATTTTGAGTTAGCTCAGGAGCCATACCGGGGGTGAAACCCGCCTTCCCATTCCGAACAGGACCGGGAAACCCCCCAGGGCCGATGATACTGCGTCCGCACGGGCGTGGGAAAGTAGGTCGCTCCTGGGCTTTTTTTCACTATATCTTCGGATAATAGTTTCTGACACTAACCCACCTCGCAGGAACATCGTCATCTTTTAAAAAATCATCTATATTATTTATTCCAAGAAAACCCCTATCCCAAAGATACTCTACATGTGCTCCTACTTCATCTAATGCAAGAATAAACTGATAACCCTTTTTATCTGGGAACATTCTCTCTGTTATTTCAACGATAGTGAGTGGTTCTTTACACATATCAAGAATTGCTCTCATTCTATTTCTGTGATGCTCTTTTATTTCATCAATTCTTTTGACAACATCTTCAATTACCGAGTAGTGTGCCGGAAGCCCTAAACTTATCTTTCTCTTCAAAACTATCTCTCTTACTTTGTCAAGAGATTCAATGTAATGTCCTACTCCTGTATATTTCATTATACTTTCCGGGAACTGATGGGGCGTTATGTAAGGCAATATGTGGTCTCCGGTGAAAATAACATCATCTAAGATAAGACACATGTGTCCTGGGCTATGTCCGGGGGTATGAACCACCTCAAAACCATAAAGTTTATCTCCGTCGTGCAAAGCTCTTGTTATTTTTGCCGACCTCAAAAACTCTTTTGATGCAGTGTACATAGAAACATATGTTTTTATTCCTTCTTCGTCAAGCCCAGCTCGTGCGAGGAATATTTTTAGATAGTGTCTTGCATAGATGAAGACCTCTTCAAACCTCTCAACTGCTTTTGAGTCAACCTCATGAACATAAACTTCTATATTTGGATTTACATTCCTGATAAGGTTTATTCCTCCGAAATGGTCTATATGAGCATGAGTTATGAACAAAGCTTTAACATCTTCAATTTTCACTCCATACTTTTGAGTTATCTCCTGTGAGAACTTATTTAAAAATTTATTGAAGTCGGTCATATAACCGAGGTCTATCAGGAATGCTCCTTCGTCACCAAGAACGATATAGATGCTGTTGTAAAGGTAAGGAAGTGTATTTATGGAGAGGCGAACTATTTTGCGTTTTTGAGATGTTTCAAACTCCTCGGTTGGAAGTTCCTGAGTTATTCTTTCTCTCCTCTCTTCGCCCTGAGTTCTACTTTTTTCCGACGCCATAGATAAATTTTTACCTATTGTTCTTTCGGTTTGGTTTTCTTCAAGTGTTTTCAACTGATGCGATTATACAGATATGAAACTGATATTATCGGTTGCGATGAATTTTTCAAATCCTTCTTCAACTTCGACATCGTAGCTTATGAACTTTTCTTTTTCAGAAAAAACGAAAATTCTCTTATCTTTCAGAACATCACAGAATTTTTTAGAAGGAGATCCGTTCAGAATAAAGATTTCTTTTTGTTTTGAAATCACGGCATCAGCTCCCATAATACCTATTTCAACAGAATTTTTCAGCTGCTCTCCATCAACAAAAATTATATTTTTTTTGAATCTTCTTGCATGATTATCTTCGGAAAGGGCGAAGAACTTTTTACCTCCGGAGGCAATTATTATTTCGTTCAGTATAGATGAAAAACTAACAACTCCTATAAGTGAATAAGGTTTTATGATTTCAAGACCTATCTCGACGAGCTTTTTTCTTTTCTGCTCGATTTCATCTATAAGAGAAGAAATAAAATCTTTCAGGTTTTGCAAATCTTTATTATTTTCAAGAAATTTTTCTATCTTTTCAGCATAAGAAGATATGATGACCATTGATGGTCTCAAATTTTTCATCTCTCTAATGAGTTTTAAAATTTGATCTTTGTTTGGGTTCCAAGATGAGATGAAGTCGTAGATTCTGCGGAGTGATTTTATAGCGAGAGTTGTTGCTCCATCTTCTCTATTACGCTTTATATCATCAAACAAAAAACCTATCTCCCAAACCTGTAATTTATTATGATTCTGCATATTTCCGGGGTAATCATAGGGTCGCCGGTTTTCAGGTTAGCTCTCCACATAAGAGATGTTCCCGTAGAGTTAAAAGGGAAGAATCCAGCGTTAGGAATAACTTCAACCCATGAAAGCCCACCGTTATTTGATAGCTGAAAAGATACATTGCAACCGACTTTATCACAATTTGCATCTTGTGTCTCGCAATATGACACACTTACTGATGCATCTTTTATAGATGTCTTCAAATCTGGCGTGAGATTGGTAGATTGAGCTTTACCTTCCGAAATGTATAATGTTTTTCCTCTTGCAAACCTGATAATCTTTGCTTTTCCATCTCCATCATACACTACCGCCAAATCACCAAAAATAGAGCCATTTTTAGCTTTCAAACTCGCAGAATAAACTTCTCTTGGTCTATCTATATACGTGTTATCTGCAAGAGATAAACTGTTATCTCTGAAAACAAGGTCAAAGTATCCGAAGTTTCTAACTCCTATTGCGTTCTGAACCGGAAGAGCTCCGATTTGAGCAATCCTTCCGAATATGAGCTGGCTCACATCATAGTATATAAGACCGGAAATTCCCTCAGCAACAGCTATGTATTTCCCGAAATAAATGCTCCCCCACACAGCAGAAGATACAAGATTATCTAAAAGCAAACTTATGTTTGGTCCCTCAGCAATTCGTAAAACCATAACTCTTGAATCTCTTGAAGAGACAAAAAGGGTATCTCCGGATATATCTATATCGTAAAATGAAACGCCTGTTCTTTCATATTTGAAGATTTTATCTGGTGTGAGGTCTGCAATCTGAGAGAGAGGGACAAGAAAAAGAGCACTTTCTCCTGCTACAATAGCGGTATCACCCCACCCTAAAATCTTATGAACCCTAACTCCGGACTTCAAAGAAGAAAGGTCAATTTCTTTTATCGGATCCGTAGGAGGAAAATCATAGAACTTCATCTTTGAGCCGTCTCCCAAAATAAGCTTTGTACCCCAAACGAGCAGAGAAGATAAATCGCTCCCAGAAACATTTGTGATACTTGAAGGAGCAAAGGGATCTGAAATGATGAAAAATTTCGCTTTATCTCCACCAGCAGTAGATCCAATAAACCCATCACAAGAAGCGTAAGCTGAACCTGTGTCAAGGACCGAAACCTCGTATGGTTTTTCGTATGGTTCAGCAATCTTATATATGTATAGCCCCGAATTTATATCACCTGCTAATAATCTATCACCATAAACGAAAGAAGACGGAGTTCCTCCTCTTCTCAGGTCATAGACAACCGATGGATTTGAAGGGTCTCTAACATCAATGAACTTTACCCCTTGATTATCTGATATGATAAGTATATTGCCCCACACATCTATATCGTTTATTTGTATTCCGGAGGCAACAGTAAAAGATGAAATCTGTTTTGTTTTTTTAGGATTCAGAGAATCAAAGATATATATTCCGCCGTTATTTGTTCCGACAGCAATGTATGGGAAGAAAAACTTCACCGCCTGTGCGGATTCCCCCGATGAAAGAAAATCTGAAACAGAAGTGAGCTGAGACGGAGCAGATGGATTTTGCAAAGATAAGATTCTCAAACCTCCTCTGCCTTCTGCAACAGCAACAAGATTGCCAAAAACATCTATGTCTTGTGATGAGACACCCGAAGCATTTGAAGATGGCATAATTCCCCCTACCCTTTCAAATGCCACAGAGTGAGTTGAGGTTGTCTGGTCTCTCCTCACTTTCACAAGAACTACTCCCTGATTACCCGCAGATATGATAATATATTTCCCCCACACCCTTATCTTGTTCGCTTGATTTGGTGATATTGATAGGTCAGAAGATAAATCAGCAGAGCCCACCTGTTTTATATTTCTCACATTTGATATATCGTATGCAAAAATTTTGGAATTTGTGAGAACAAAGAGGATGTCGTGCCACAGAGAGAGCGATATTGCAGAAGTTAATCCCAGCTGAGCAACAACACCCGGCGCAGAAGGAGAAGAAATATCTATCACCTTTACACCTGAATTAGAATCAACTATAAAGGCGGTTTTATCTCTTATGTCTATATCAAGAGTTCCTGCACCTTGGGTATCAACTGACCCTTCAGATGCTGGAGAATCTCTTTTGAGTGTGAGTTTTCCATTACCCCAAGAAGCAGTTGTCTCTTTGCTATCCATCTTATCTTGATTGTCAAACTCCTCAATATATTTTCCTGATACCTCGCATTCGGTCTTAATTACCTCAGATGTGTTCCCAGCCAAATCCCTTCCACAGACGAAGACAAAGGATGGAATATCTATCACTATATTTGTCACAGGAGCGGTTCCAGATAAGACATCGGGAGAGTTAGGATCACAAGAAGGGAGAGAACATCCCGGTAAATCTTTCTCGCAGATTTTCCAGAAAACCTTCACTTTTTCTTCATCTGCCTTTATTGTAGCTGATATTGGACCAGAATCTGAGAAACAGTTCGCAGGTTCAAAAAATACTCTCGGAGGCGTCTTATCTATTATAAAATCTGCTCTTCTCTGTTCATCTGCCAATCCACCCTTATAAGCTCTGAAAGTAATTATATTTTTTCCTTCTTTATCTAAAAGTATTTTGCATGGTGAGGAGCAATCGGTAGAGGTATAAGTTGAGCTATCGGGATAGCTCACCGTGTAGCTTATGAGAGCATCATCTGGGATAGAGAATATCTGAACTTCAAGGGGTATCTGTGAGCTTCCGAAAACCCCACCGGGAGGAATAGCATAAGCAAAAGGTCTATCTCCTATGAGAACTATGAGAGTTCTGATGTTTTCCTTATTTCCGGCAAGGTCTTTTGAGAAGAACTTCACTATGGTGTGGCTCCTTATAGGAACCTGCCCGGAATTTTTAGCTCTATAAGTATTACCCCCCGCTTCAAATGATTTTTCAACCTCATCTGATGGGTCAAAACCATCAACAGACCAAAAAACATCAATAGAAGGAGATTTATCGTCATTTCCTATTAAACTCAGTGTGACAGCATTTTTACATCTTACCACATCTGGGACTTTCTTATCGCATCCTTTTTCACACTTACAGGTTTCTGTCCCGAGAACTATCGTTTGTGGTGGAGATTTATCTATAAAATATTCTTCGGTTTTTATATCTGATTTGAGACCTAACACCTTATCTTCTGCATATACTTGAAGTTTTATATCGTTTTTGACATCTATTATAAATCCATTCTCTTCTCTTTTTCCCTTCTCGAGGGGGTTGCTTCCATCTATTGTGTAGTAGAGGAAGCATGGTTTATTACATCCGACAGCAACTGTTATATCTTTTGAGTAGAAACCTCCTTTGGGGTTCACGGTTATGAATGGTTTGAGTATGATTTTATATCTTCTTGATTCTAAAATTTCTTCTCCATCTTTACTTTTTGCGAGGATTTTTAAGTGGAAAACACCTTCTGTTGCGCCTTCGGTAAATTCAGGGGTCACAGGAATTGTCACGGAATTATCAGCAGAAACCTTGACTCTTTTTACATATTCTCTTTCGCATGGTTTTGGGTTGTCTTTTTCTCTTGTAGTATAGCACAGCTCGGCGTCTTGACCTCTGACCTTGACGCTAACGTAAAGCGTACTGTACTCAGGATAAACACCCTCTTTAGGAGAAATTTCAAGAAAGAAATCTTTTTGAGCATTTTGTTCGTTTCTCTTACATGAAGGTGAAAAAAACAGAAAAAGCAGAAAAACAGAAAAGTTAAAGAAAACAAAAAGTGGTCTCTTGTCAACTCTTCCCATAACAAAAAAAGATAAAGATTTGGCGAATGCTTGAACTTTTTCTGCAATAATTTTCGCTCACAGCTAACAGAAATTCTATTTGATAAAGTATCATCTATATGGATAGTTTTCAATAAATCCTGTAAGCGCTATACCTTTCCATATTGTGCGGAATAAAAGAGCATTATCTGTAAGAACTTCTCCTTTCTTATTTTTCACAACTCCTCCTTTCCCTTTATATAACCTTATAACTCCGGAAAATGTAGGGTCTGGCAAAAGCAGGTAGATGAGGTCTATAACATCGTCTCTATCTCCTGAATAAACTCCCGTTTCACAGATTATTCCACCGGGACCTATGGAGTTCGCTGGATCAACTTTCCCATCTGGCCAGTAGTGTTCGACATCCATAACATCAAATTTATTATTTCCAATCACAGAATCTCCACCTGTTCCTCTTTTACCGTTCAAAATTCCGTAGTCATCATCCCACGGTTCAGTTATATCACCTTTATCTGGGATTTTATTTCCGTTCTTATCTTTCCAATCAAAGAACATATTGCCTTCTGTTCCGAAGTCATTATTTTCAACAGTAGAGTTGATAAAGTTTTTGCAGTCACGAGGGGAAGAAGGGGTAATACCCTGTTTATACTCGCTATATGCTTTATAAGCTTCTGAGTTAGCACATTTGCCGTTATCGTTAGTATCAACACCATCTTGATTATTTGAGGGTGGGTTAAAATCATCTTCATCTGGATCTGGATTTGAAAAAGGATGAAAAGTATCATACTCCCATGAAAATTTACCATCGTAGCCGGTATCTTTGAACGGTTCTGTATCTCTCTGAACAATAATTGATTTTGTATTCGGGTCCCAAAGAGGCAACATATCTCGCAGCGGGGTTGGATTTATGAAAAATTCCCACAATCTGACTTCCGGGAAAGAAATTCCCTGAGAGCAGAGCAAATCACGGAGGGCTTCGTTTGTGCTTCCCACAAGCTTTCCTATATCAAGTATTCCACCTTTGACATTATCGGCTAAAATCTGGAACAGCTTTCTTTCAAACAAAATGGTATATACAGTTTGCCCGAAGTTCCCAGAAAAAGCTAATTTTATTCCCTGAGAGCTAAAGAGCTGAACTTTCTCTGTCCCTATCATCTCTCCTATGTCGTATCTGTTGTTTCCTTCTCCTTCGTCAGGGGAAGACCAGGCGCCATTCCATTTTCCGTTTCCATTTATATCAAGATAGGGTTCTCCATCATCGTATTTTCCATTGTTATTTATATCTGCGAACGGTTCAACGGGATCACCTGGGCAGACATTATCTTTCCCGCAATCCCAATACCTTATTATATCATCTGATTGGTCGTCTGTTTCCACTCTGAGCGAGTCAAGCATTCTTTGGAGGTTGATAAGACCGTTATAGATAGATGATTGAGCGCTTTTCAGACGCTCTCCCGCTTCGGAAGACAATCCCAAAAAAGCAGGATTGCTCATAAGTTCTTCTATAAAAATATAAGATATAGAATTGAATATGCTCACCCTCTCGCCGTTGGAGACCCTACTTACAACCTGCTCTGGTAACCTCAAAATAAATTCTATTGAACCATTATAAGCTAAAAGTACATCAAATACTCCCGAAACGAATTCAACGAGAGAAGTAAGGAAATAAAGATCTGTTATATCGTGTTCTCCACTGAGATCCACAGAAACATTTTCAACTTGTTCGGTTTCCGGAAAATCTTTTATAACATACACAAAAACTCTCTTTACTCTGAAAGAGAAGTCAGAAGGTATTGAGCCCGAATTTATAACACCTTCAAGGACCGTTTGAGCTGGTTTAACTGCTCCATCTACAAGCAGACGAATATCTGAAGGAGTTAATTTACCTAAAAAAAGGTCTATGATAAGTTTATTAAGCTGAGAAAGTATATATATTACTTTTCCAAGAGTGAGAGAATATACCGCTTCAACATCACAGGCATTTTCCTCATAAACATATTTTTCAAGAGTAAGAACTGAGTCCAGAACCTTGTTAATATTTTTCTCTGACTCGGCATACTCTGCCCCTATTATTATAATGTCGTTCTTGTAGATATCTATTGCAGATTGAACCTCCTGACTTCTTTGAACTTCATTTTTAACAACAGAAATTTTCAATTTTTTCGCTTCCAAATCTTTGTTTTCATTTGAAGAAATGACCTTGAAATCAACTTCTCTTTCACCTTCTGAACAGAAAAGGAGATTCACATAGGGGGAAGTAGATATAACTTTGTCTCCCATTTTCCACTCAAAAAGGCAATCTGAACAGTTTTTAAAATCGCCATCGTATTTTATTAGAAAACTCTGCCCTACCTTCACTTCAACTGAACTAGATACTGGCACTGTTTCGGGATTCTTTTTGTTCGGATTTTTTACAGCCAAAAATTGAACTTTTTGTCCGTTTTTACTATCGCTACAAAACGAAAATAAAAAAGATAAAGAAAATAAAATCACAACCCTCTTGAAAAAAATTCTACGCATAATAGAAATTTTAACCATAAAACAAATCACAAAGTAAATTTCTCGCAAAGAGAATTTTAAAATATTAGATAAGAAACTCTCATCAAGATAATTCTCGTATGATAATAGTCATTTCGTTAGAGAGACAGAAACTTTATGTAATTGATGGTGATAAAATCATAAAAGAGTATCCTGTCTCTACCTCAAAGTATGGGAAGGGAAATGAGAAGGATTCAGAAAAAACTCCAACAGGAATTCACAGAATATATAAGAAAATAGGAGAAGGAATGTCTCCTGATACTTACTTTATTGGAAGAGTACCTTACACAAAGGAAGAAGCAGAAAGAAAATTCGGAGAGCTAAAAGATAAAATAACCGCAAGAATAATCTGGCTTGAAGGTTGCGAAGAAGGAATAAACAAAGGTAAAAACAAAGAAGGAAAAATCGTAGATACAAAAGAAAGATACATTTACATACACGGAACTCCAGAAGATATATCTTCACCATCTTCAAGAGGGTGTATAAGAATGAGAAATGAAGATATTATTGAGCTTTTTGATATGGTCAGGGAAAACGACCTTGTGCTGATATTCTGAACCGAAAAAACTTATTTCAGTGAATATTTTTCTTTTTTGAATTGGGAAATTTGGGCTTTATAGATTTTTCTTATCTGCAAAAGGATACTATCGTATAGACCTTCCTTGAAATCGGGAAACGTCCAGGGAAAAGTAAGAAATTTTCCTTTTTCATATCGTAGAACAAGATCTGCCCAAACACCATCGGAGAGGTATATTTTACATCCTCCCGGCTTACACGTAGCTAAAACAACCTTGTAAAAATCAATATATCCCGGGTCTAAATTCACCTTTCTCTTGCCAAATTCATCTCGTAGCTTATCTTCAATCTCAATACATTTTATTTTAATTTGTGTGAGCTTATCTGGTTTCATAAGTTTCTCAAATGAGAAGAAAACCCTTTTTATGTTATCTCCCATTTCGTCCTTGTAGTAATCTGTCACAGTAAATGGTACGGATTGACTTTCAAAATCAAAATCACCAAAATTTTTCTGAATTTCCTTCTTAGCGGAGATGAGTTTTTCCTCGTCTGAAAACAGAACAGCAACAAAGAACTTGACAAAATCAGGTTCTTTCGGATGAGCCATATCCTAACTTTGCACAAACCTTCTTAAAAACTTCTTTTTTTATACCTATTTTCTCTACAAAATTTTCAAGCTCAAAAATACTATCTAACTTTATGTTTTTTGAAACCCCGTCTTTTATGATATGAACAAAGTTATCTCTAAGATAAATCAGCTTGTCTTTTAATAATTTAACAACTACTATGTGGTTCATCATTTCAAACTCAAATGTTTTCTCCCATGCAGAAAGGAAATCATCAAAAGAGATTTTCTCAAGTTTAACAGAATATCTGAATTTTCTATGTCCATTTTCAAAAATAGTAAAAACATCTATTCTTTTACCATCGTTACTCCACAAAAATTCAAGTTCTCCCTGAACGGTCTTAACTCTGATTTTACTTTGTGATATATCAACGGGGAAAAATATTGAAAACCCTATATCACCAAGATATAATTTATCTCGGATTTGAGTTATGACGACACAGTGAGAAGATGGGGCGTAAGTTCTGTCGGCAAGAACGATATATGAGTTGAAGCCAAGAAAATCAAGAACTCTTTTGAGAAAGTACGTCAGAGGGAAACATGTTCCTCCCGTGCCAAATTCAAGGTATCCCCTCATTATATCAAAGGGACTTGCAAACTTTTCTTTTATATAGTTATGTTTTGTCAGGTTTTCATATGGGATATTAGAGAACGCAAGAAAGACCTTTTTCAAAAGCTGTTGTTCTCTATCTTTACTCCACTCTTTAATAAAGTGAGAGAAGAAAAGCTCAATTCCTTTATCTTCGTTTCGAAAAATCACAATGAAAAATTAATTATAATGAGTACTTTTTGATAAACAGGAGAAAATAAATTTGCACATCTAAAATTGCTGGTCAATATTGAAGAAGCTCTCTGCTTTTCTCATCTGCAGTGCTTCGAGGATATGTTCTGATTTTATTCTATCGCTGTGGTCTAAATCGGCTATTGTGAGAGCCATTTTGAGAACTCTGAAGACCGCCCTTGCTGAAAGTGAAAACTTCAAAATAGCGTTTTTCATTATCTCTTCACATTTTGAATCAAGCTTGAAAAACTCATTTTGTAAAGAAGGAGGGATTTCAGAATTCAAGAAAAAACCAAAGTTTTTAAATCTTCTCATCTGCATTTCTCTGACTTCTGCAACAATATCTCTCAACTTCTCTGCCTCCGATGTCTGAGATGTTCTATTTGATAAAATATCTTCTGGTTCAAGAGCAGGAACTTCAAGGTACATATCAAATCTATCAAGAAGAGGACCTGATATTTTTGAAATATACTTTTTGATCTGGGCAAAAGTACATCTGCATTCTTTTTTAGGGTTCTTGAAATTACCACACGGGCAGGGGTTCATAGCAGAAATAAGCTGGAAGCTTGCGGGAAATGTAACAGTTCTTTGAGCACGAGAAATAGTAACTTTCTTTTCTTCTATGGGTGTTCTCAGTGATTCAAGAGTTTGACGTCTGAATTCCGGGAGTTCGTCAAGGAAAAGAATGCCTCTGTGAGCCAGAGATACTTCTCCGGGTTTTGGAATAGAACCACCGCCTATCATTGCGACATCTGATATTGTATAGTGCGGTGAGCGAAAAGGTCTTACTCTGTGTTCTCTTTTCACTCCCGCAACCGAGTATATTTTCATAACTTCTATCTCCTCGTCATCAGTGAGTGTTGGGAGGATTGAGAGCATAGATTTTGCGAGAAGGGTCTTTCCTGCACCGGGAGGACCTATCATGATAACATTGTGTCCACCACACGCCGAGATCAAAAGCGCCCTTTTTATAAAGTCATGCCCCCTTATATCGTCAAATGTCACTTCAAAAACTTTTGGAGGAATCTCGGAAAAGCTCCTGCTCTTCACTTCCTCGAGATGTCCCGAACCTTTAAGGAAATTCACAAGATTTTTGAGGTGATCTACATAAAAACCTTTTACTCCTATGTATTCTACCTCTGAATTCTCATTTGATATTATGAGCTCTACTGATTTCTCTTTGGCTAAAACCGCAATAGGGATAACTCCATTTACACCCTTGACAAATCCATCAAGAGATAGCTCTCCAACAAAAATAAACTTTTTAGGTAAAGATAGCTTTTTCTCAGAAGCTAAAATTCCTATGGCTATTGGGAGATCATAAATTGACCCTTCTTTCTTTATATCCGCGGGAGCAAGATTAACAGTTATTCTTTTGAGAGGGAAATCAAACCCAGAATTTTTTATAGCACTTCTCACTCTATCTCTGCTTTCTTTTACAGCAGAATCAGGAAGTCCCACAATATTGAAAGAAGGTATGCCGGGAGATATATCTACTTCTACTTCAACCTCGTACGCATCTATTCCGAAGACACCAGCAGAAAAAACCTTTGAAACCATAAAAAAATTTTAGAGCAAAAAATGATTTATCAAAAATGATATCAAATTTACGCAGATAAAATTTTTCTTTATGCCAAGAGTTTCCGGAACAAGAGATATTTTCGGAGAAGAGATTAAAAAAATCAACTTCTTAGAAAGCAAAGCTCGTGAGTTTTTCTCAAAACTTGGATTTGAAGAGATAAGAACACCAATTTTAGAATATTCAGAGATATTTCAAAAATCGCTCGGGGAAGGTTCAGAAATCATAATGCACCAGATGTATGTTTTTGAAGATAAAGATGGAAAAGAAGTAGCACTGAGACCCGAAGGAACGGCACCGGCTGTAAGATTCTACATAGAAAACCTGATGAATAAAAAACCAAGAACAAAACTACTTTATATAGGTCCCATGTTCAGAAGAGAACGTCCCCAGAGAGGAAGATTCAGACAGTTCCATCAGATAGGATGCGAGATGTTCGGATTTGACTCGCCCGAAAGCGATTTCTACCTCATCTCCACCCTGAGCTTCTTCCTGAAAGAGATAGGAGTAGAACACAAAATTGATATAAACTCTGTTGGATGTCCAATCTGCAGACCAAAATATTCACAAAAACTCAAAGAGTTCTTTTCAAATAAACCACTGTGTTCAGATTGTCAGGTGAGGTTGAAGATAAATCCTATGAGAATTCTTGACTGCAAAAAAGATATCCAAATAGTAAATGAAGCACCAGATATAAGAGAATTCCTGTGTGAAAAATGTAGATCATCACTTAAAAATGTAGTTGATAATCTGAAAAAATACAAAATAAATTTTGAAGAAAACCCCAAAATAGTCAGAGGACTTGAATACTACACAGGAGTTGTATTTGAAGTTTTCTTTCCAGAAGATAATTTGGCAATAGCAGCAGGAGGAAGATACGATCTCCTCGTTGAATCTATGGGAGGGAATCCAACCCCCGCTCTTGGATTTGCAATAGGAACCGAAAGATTAGCAAACATACTTATGAAAAAAATAAAAGAAGATGAAAAGAGAGATGGAATATTTATATGCTATACACAAGAAGGGAAAGAAAAAGCTTTTGAGTTCTTCACAAAGATAATATCTGACCTTCATAAATTTGAAAACATTCAAAAAGAAGAAAACCAAAAAATGCTAAATGAACTAATCAACGAAATAAAAAATGGTAGAATAGATATAAGTGTTGAAGGGCAAAAGAGCTTGAAATCTCAAATAAGATACGCCGATTCTCAAAATTTCAAATTCGTTATCATCTTCGGGAAAGATGAAGTTATAAATAATTCTTTCTCGCTGAAAAAACTTGAAAGCTCAGAACAAATAATGGTTAGCATAAAAGAAATTCTAAGCTGATAAAATCCTTTTTATCTGTGGATTTTCTCTTGAACAGAAAATTACTTCCTTCTCAAAGATTTTATTTTCTTTATAAATTCATCGGGTGTTTTTGCTGAAAAGATGAGTTTTTTTATCCTTCTCAACCTCCTTATATCATCTATTTCAGATAACAGTTTTTTCAGCTCGTTTGCCTTGCTTTTTCTTAACTCCCCATCCCCAAATTTCAACTCAAAACCAAGTAAAATCGCTTCCTTCAAACTTTCCTTTTTTCCTTCTTTTACTCCTTCCCGAAAGCCAATCTTATAAAAAGTTGTTTTCTCAACTGGTATCTCTATCTTCGGTATCATCTCCCTTGCTATCTTTATTTTAAGCATGTCTGAAACCAAAATCAAGTTTTTCATAACCTCTCTCCTCTCATCTTCATCTCTTGCAAGAAATCTTATCCTATCTTTTATAAGTTCTATATCATTTTTGCTCCTTGCTGAAACTATGCCAAGCAGAACAAAATAAGGGTTCTGACTTTCTAAAAATCTTTTCAATCCGAGCTTTCTCATATCTATCACTCTGAACCTGTGAATTGTGCTCTTATCTTTGTAGTAGGATTTTGGGGGTTTTCCTTTCCCAAACCAAAGAAGAAACTGCTCTGGCTCTGTTTTATACTTTGATTTTATGGCTATTTTGTAAAGCAGCATTTTCTCTGGTATGAGCTTATCAGGGTGGTTTTGGATTTCAAAGTGGAATATATGCGAGCCAGCTTTTGTTTTTACAGATAAAAGTAGGTCGGTTCT
>JAUQOU010000051.1 GCA_030550715.1 bacterium
GCTACATCAGACAGATTGACCAGCTCGTCTATAAAATTTATAACTTAATAATAGAATCCCAATATACCAAAGAGGAATTTAAACATTGAGATATAATTAGGAACTAAAAAAACTCTAAAAATATTAGAATATAAATTATGAGCGAAAAAAAATTACCGAGAAAAAATTTTACCGGAAAAACCCTCCTCCTCATAACTACACTAACGCTGATGCCACTTTTACCTTTCCTTATATCAAAATGCGGAACAAAAACAGAAATGGAAATAAAAGATGAAGAACTCGCAAAAGCACCAGAATTAGAAGAAAGCATAAACCAAATCCCCAAACCAAAATCAATAACAATAAAAAAACTTGATGAAAAAGATATAGAAAACCTAAAACCCACCACACCAGAAGAAGGATCAGCATTCAAAGCAAAACCCGGTGACATACTCGTAGAAACAGAAAAAATAAAAGTTATAATCCAGCAACCATCAAGAGAAATCGGTGTCTCAACATACGGAGGAAACATAATAGACGCAGATATAAAAAGAGATGACGGAACTTTCAGAGATGTCGTCGGTGAGGAAAACTGGTTCTGGTTCTTGGGACACACTCTCAAACCTGAAAAAGTTGGAAAATGGAAAGAAAATGTCATAGCAGCAACCGGTAAATTAGACCTCCTTGATTTCATAAATGCAAACGGACTTGCAGAAACCGTATTCAAAAACTATATTCCTAATTTTGAACTCCCTTTCAAAGTTGACGAAGAAAGACCCATAAAAGCCACAAAATACTTCGTTTTCTCAGATGGAAACTATGTCAAAATCATAGATGTAGCTTGCAACGAAGGCAAAGAAGAAATCCCCTTTTTCTTCTTCGCAGATATAATCGACTCAGGAGGAGATGTTGAGTTCTTCATACCATCTTCCGAACTAAAAGGATATGGATACAAAAGCCCTCTGCCCACCGGACTTTCAGTGTTCAAGACCGACTTTATTGCATTCGTATCAGAAAAACTTGATTCATCATACGGAATATTCCCAGAAACAGAAAATAATGTATCCCTCATCGTCTCAGGAGTTGCAGTAATAGCTTATGGAATGTTAGAAGGAGATGGATTGAACAGCTTGCTCTCAATAGCAAGAGGAACATCTTCAAAATTCATCACAATAAAACCTTCCGAGTGCCTCAAAAACGAAAAATACTTCATAATAGGAAATGGATCAGCCTCTTCGCTCACAGATGAGTTTTTCAGAATAAAATCAAGAAAAGAAAAAACAGAGGTCTATCAAGTTCAGGGAAAAGTAAGCATCAGCGATCTTCAAGTTCTCCCATCAAAACCCCGCATAGCTGTATTTGACAAACAAAATAAACTTATAACCACAGCGGGAGGAGATATTTACGGAAACTTCAAACTTGTTCTCCCAGCAGGAGAATATAAGTTTATCGCTGAAATAAAAGAGATGCCCCCATCTGAACCAAAAATTATATCTGTTCCATCAGTTCAAGATGTCCAGCTTCAAATCGGAAAACCCTCAAAAATCATAATATCTGCTCTTGAGAAGAAAATATCAGGCGAAGAAATAAATATACCAGCAAAAGTTTCATTTTTGTGTAAGGGCGAATGCCCCAAAAAAATTTGCATCAAAGGTTGCGAAATTTTAAGCACATCTTTCAGAGATTATGTTTATGACCCCCTACCAGACGGAGTTCAAGAAGTGGTCTTCCTGAAAGACGGAAAAACACAAGAAATAAGTATAGCCCCCGGCTCGTATAAAATAGTCGTATCAAGAGGTATGGAATACTCCCGATATGAAACAGAAGTAAATTTACAACCGGGAGAAGAGGTCAGAATAAAAGCGTATTTGCATAGGGTTGCAAACTCAGACGGCTGGTTATCTGCTGATACCCATGTTCACGCAGTAAACTCCCCCGATAGCCCAGTATCTCTCATAGATAGAGTCATAACATTCGCAGGAGAAGGAGTAGATATAATAATATCAACAGACCACGATTGGCTGACAGATTATGAGCCAGCTATCGAGATGGTCGGACTCAAAGATTTTCTGTCTTCACTTGTCGGACAGGAAATAACAACATTCTCATACGGGCACTTCAACGCTTATCCGCTAAAACTAGATAAAAAAGAACCATCAGATGGTGCTCTTGACTGGGCAGAAAAGTATGACCGATACCAAAAATACGGAATAAAAGAATCAGAAAAAGAAAAGTTCAGATTTCTACGCTCACTACATCCGAGAGAAATTTTCAAGAACGCTCACCTTATGAAACCAGAAAACTTCGCAAGAAATATAGTTCAGGTCAATCACCCACGCTCAGGAGGAATGGGATACTTTGACTATGTGCTCCTTGATACTCTGAAACTCACTACCGCAATAGACCCATGTATTCACAGAATTTTTCCACCAGCTGGAACATGTGGAGGAGCTGAAATTGTCGGAGGAGATACAGGACTATTTATACCACTCCAAATTCTCAAAGATATGGCAAATCTTGAAAGGTTTGATGCCATAGAAGTTTATAACTCATATTACGAAATACCCATCGTTATGAACGACTGGTTCACATTCCTAAATCACGGTGTGCATATCACAGGAGTTGGCGTCTCCGATACTCATCAGAAATTTCAGGTTCACCCGGGAATAGGAAGGACTTTCGTATGGGTTGGGAAAGGAAATGACTTACCTTCAAAGTTCAGAGAAGATATCCAGGTAAAAAACACATTCATAAATAATCTTGCTGATGGTAAGGTTTTCATATCAAATGGAATAATTTTAGAGGATTTCAAACTTTGTGGAGCAAGAGGGAACGCAGAAGAATGCGCCGAGATGGGATGGTCAAACATGAAAAATCTGACATCAAATTTCAAACTCAAAATAAAAGTGAAAAGCGCGGACTGGGTGAAATTTGACACTCTGAAAATTTTTATAAATACAAGAAAAACAGCAGCAAAAAGCAAAAAGCCGGTAGAAAAATGGCCTACCCCATATTATGCTACATCAATAACCCCAATACCACAGGAGATTGAAATACAGGGCAATAGATTTGGATGGCTGGTTTTTGAGACAGAAATCCCACTCACTCCACCAGCAGAGGATTTCTGGGTTGTAGCTGTGGTAAGTTGCGAAAACTCCTGCGAACCAGAAAATCCCATGTTCCCAGTAATAGTAGATAAAAGAGTCAAACCAATGCTTATAACCAATCCGATATATATTGACCAGAACGGAGATGGAAAATTTACTCCACCACCACCTACCTACGCCGAAGAAAGCTCACAAGCTCCTCATTATGAAGATCACCAGAAGAACGGAAAAGGCATTGCTCCAAAGAGCAAGAGAGGAAAAACCGATGAGAATAACATATTAGAAAAGATTATAAAGTCGCTTCACATACATTGAGCTGAAATAGAAAGTCAAAAAAGCCAGCAAAATTCTCAATACAAAAAACAAAAACCTTCTAAAGAAAAATCCAATTTATACGATTTATAATATTGCCATCAGCAGTCACCTCTTTAAAAATACATAGCGAGGGAAAGGGAAACAAAATTATCCCCCCCTCGCTACCTCAAACTAAAACAAGAACCAAAAATTTCTAAACGAAAAAAATGAATAAGAAGATTTTTTAAACTAATCTGCTTCTTCCCATTTATCCTGGAGCTTTTTTCTTACCTCGGGTAAAGTTGTATATTCAAGCTCTTCCGGAGGTAAGATAGCAGGCATAAATGGTCCGTGTCTTCTTATATATACTGCCACTTCCATAGCCTGCCTTCTTACTGCGTCCCACGAGGAATCTTTGAAGTAATCAACAAGAATATGCTCACCAGGTTTTGAGGTATCTTCAAGCCCTTGAATTTTTCCATCTCTCACATGGAAGCCAAGAGCAACAATTCTTGGAGGACCGTCAAAGAAAGTTGGATTTGAATCATCTTGAGATGATGGATAGAAAGGTCCCCAGTGAGAGCCCCTCATCCATCCTGAAACGAGAGCAGGAAAGGCGAAAGGTTGCAGAATTTCACCAGCAGCAGGAAGACCAGATTGAGCCCTTATCAGAGCGACCGGGTCGTCTTTTCCGACATATTTTCCGGCAATCAGAGATAGTTTTTCGGTAGAAACAACAGCTGCAATACCTATTGAACTATCTTTTGAGAAGATTCTCTTTATAGCATATCTTGTTATATCTCCTATAAATGCGAGTAGGTCGTGCAATCCTTCTGGTGTAGATATTTTTATTTTTTTGTGTTCTTTGACATCAACAACTTCAAATATAAAGCCGGCGTGCATTCTTGTATCTATGACAAGTCCGGTTGTAGTGAATGGGTCGGCGAAAATTCTTGCAAGAGGCAGATTGAAAGCCGATGGTTCGGTCTTATCTGCAAGAAGAGCTATAACTGGCTCAGATTTTCTCTCCTCAAATGTCATCTCCGCAGCTCCTGGACCCAAACCTCTGACATTTCCGGAGAACGCCTCTGCAAGAAGGTCTTGCCCAGCCCCATAAAGATGCATTTTCTTTGCTTCCTCAGCAGCAGACATGAAAGCATCCCAAGCTAATTTATGAACCTTTTCGTTGTTCTCTCCTTTATCATGTGTCATTATGAGAGATATATCGTCTCCACAGCGAGCAGTAGCGAAGTCCTCAATTATTCCCTTCTTTGTTCCTTCTGCAAGAACACTTTTTACCGCCCCTATCATTTTCGGATGAGGTGTAGTATGCCCCGCAACAGAACCAACATCTGCCTTTATAATAGATACCGTTACCTTACCCATAACTTTTCACCTCCTTTTTAATTTTCTTTTTATATCTTCCCCGCTCTTTTTTCAAATTTATCACTTTCAAATTTCCCTTCGCTTATTTAAAAATTATTTTCCCAAAAAATTTTCCCCTTATCTTTTTACCGATTTTTTTATTTTTTACTCTCCGCATTTCATATATTTTTCATCTGAAAAACTCTGCTCTCTTCTAAAAAAATTGATATTTTGGAAAGGTAAGAAGGAGAAGATAATTTTCTGTTATGGCTAAAATAAGTGTTGAAAACGGGAGGTTAAAAGTTCCAGATGAAGTTGATATTCCTTTCATAGAAGGAGATGGGACAGGACCTGATATTTCTCGTGCCGCTAAAATGGTCTTTGAAGCTGCGGTAAAAAAAGCTTACGGCGGAAAGAGAAAAGTAAACTGGATAGAAACACTCGCAGGAGAATCAGCTTATAAAAAAGTTGGAAAATGGCTACCTGAGGAAACCATTGAAATAATAAAAAATCACATAATAGCAATAAAAGGTCCGCTTACAACTCCGGTCGGTGGAGGTATAAGGTCTATAAATGTCACCCTGAGGCAAATTTTTGACCTTTACGCATGCGTTAGACCTGTAAAGTATTTCAAAGGCGTTCCTTCTCCGTTGAGGTATCCGGAAAAAGTAGATTGTATTGTCTTCCGTGAAAACACAGAAGATGTTTATGCAGGAATAGAGTGGAAACACGACTCCGAAGAAGCTAAAAAAGTGAGAAAGTTTCTCAAAGATGAGTTTGGTATTGAGATAAGAGAAGATGCAGGAATAGGATTAAAACCAATTTCAGAATTCGGTACAAGAAGGCTTATGAGGAAAGCCATAAAATACGCAATAGAGAAAAAGAGAAAAAGCATAACAATAATGCATAAAGGGAATATAATGAAGTTCACAGAGGGAGCTTTCAGAGAATGGTGCTACAAAACCGCAAAAGAAGAGTTCGGCAATATAACAGTTCAAGAATCAGAATTAGCAGAAGGAAAAACACCAGACGGAAAAATAGTTATAAAAGATAGAATTGCAGACAATATGTTTCAGCAGATTCTCACACGCCCCGATGAATACGACATAATAATCTGTCCAAATCTGAACGGAGATTACATATCTGATGCTCTCGCAGGATTAGTGGGAGGATTAGGAGTTGCTCCCGGAGCAAATATCGGAGATTTCTACGCAATATTTGAGGCAACTCACGGAACAGCTCCAAAATATGCAGGACTTGACAAGGTCAATCCAACCTCACTCATACTATCAGGAGCTATGATGTTCGACTATATAGGATGGGCAGAAGTATCAAAACTCATATATGAAGGAATTGAGAGAACTTTCCAGAAAAAGATATTTACTTATGACCTTGCAAGACAAGACCCCGAAGCAAAAGAGGTTAAATGCTCTGAATTTGCAAAAGCAGTAATAGATAACATGTGAGCAAAATGAAGAAAAACGAAAAAATTCAAACACTTCTCGTCATAGGCGCTCAATGGGGAGATGAAGGAAAAGGCAAAATTGTAGATTACCTCTCAAAATACTTTGATTACTCAGTAAGATTTCAGGGAGGACCAAATGCCGGACACACCGTTGTCGTGGGAGAAAAAAAAATTGTCCTCCACACCATACCATCTGGAATATTCCGAGAAAACTGCTGTGCTGTGATATCTAATGGCGTCATCATAGACCCTGACATACTTGAAAAAGAAATACAGGAACTCAGGAGAAATAATGTCGAACTTGAAAAAAGGTTGTTTATCTCTAACCTTTGCCACCTTATACTACCTTTCCACAAAAAGATTGATGAACTATCTGACAGAAATAGAAAGATAGGAACAACCAAAATGGGAGTCGGACCTGCCGTTGAATTCAAAGTAGCAAGACGAGGAATAAGAATAAAAGACATCTTCTCACAAAACATCAAAGCACTTATAAAAGATGTAGTGGATTACTCACTGAAAATTATCCACCTCTACGAAAAAAATTTCACCGATTCTTATACCGAAAAAATACCATCAACAGAAGAAATATATGAAAAACTTATGAGATTTGGAGAAAAAATTGAGAGCTTTGTGACAGATACTCAAAAACTTCTGCGAACCGAAATAGACAGAGGTAAAAAAGTAATTTTAGAAGGAGCTCAGGGAATAATGCTTGATATCGATTTCGGAACATATCCCTTCGTGACATCAACGAACTCATCACCCGGAGGAGCTATATCTGGAACAGGTTTGAGTCCAAAAGATATTGATGCGATTTTAGGAGTCGTGAAGAGTTATTCAACAAGAGTCGGAATGGGACCTTTCCCTTCTGAAATAAAAGATGAAGAAAAATCTGAAATGATAAGGAAATTAGGCGGAGAATATGGTTCAACAACAGGGAGACCAAGGAGAATCGGATGGCTTGACATCCCGCTTCTCAAATACTCAAAAAAAATAGGATGCTTTGATTTCATCGCCCTTACAAAATCAGACATACTGAAAACTATAAAAGAATCTTTCTATGTCAAAAAATATATCACATCAAATGGCGAAATTGATGAATTTGATTCATCTCTGAACCCCGAAGATATAAAAGAAGTTGCACTTGAAAAAGTAGAGCCAGACAAAATCAAAAATCTTTTAGAGAACGAGCTGAATATAAAGGTTGTGATAAGCTCGTATGGACCCGAAAGAAACCAAATAGATATAAGCGAAGAAATTCTTGAAAAAATCTTATAGCCAAAAAATGGGAAGCAAAGGAGAAGAAATGGTTTTCGTTCACATAGTCAAAACAAAAACTAAAATACATTTTTTAAAAAAGTTCATAGAAAAATTTCCAGATAAGAGACACAAAATAACCTTCATAAAACCTTTTACAGTAGAAGAAATAGGAGAATTGAAAAACACTGAAATGATAGAAGATGTTGAAAAACTTGCAGATGAAATAATCAAAAATAAAAACCTAAAAGTTATCGTCTGGTAAGTAAAGCATTTGCCAATGATTAACTTTTCTACACAGTGATAAAAGTAAGAGAAGTAAAAAGTATAAGAGATTTAATAAAGTTCATAAACGCAGAATACGAGCTGAAAAAAGATGACAAAAACTTCGTACCGCCACTATTTATAGAAAGATTTATAACTCTGAAATGGTCTGCTTTCTTGAAACATGCAAAGACAAAATTTTTCATAGCAGAAGATGAAAAAAACAAAACCTTAGGAAGAATATCAGCACAAATTGACTTTCTTTACACAGAAAAAGAGAAAACAGGATTTTTCGGATTTTTTGAATGTGTCAACTCACAAGAAGTGGCAAATGCTCTCTTTCAGAAAGCCGAAGAATTCCTGAGATCAGAAGGAATGAAAAAAATAAGAGGACCTTTTTCATTCAACATAAACGGAGAATCGGGATTACTTGTAGATGGATTCGGAACCCCTCCTTTTGTGATGATGCCCCACAATCCCCCATACTACGCAGAACTTATCGAAAACTACGGATTCAAAAAAGCAAAAGACCTTTTCGCATGGGAGATAAACAGAGAAGATGTTGAGAAAAAAACTTCCTCGCTCCTCAAACTCATATGGAAAGAATCAGGTGATAGAATAAAGGTAAAAGAGATAACAAAAAAAACATTGAAAGAAGACATAAAAATAGCGATCGATATTTTCAACGATGCATGGTCTGAAAACTGGGGGTTTATTCCAATAACCTATGAAGAAGGTAAAGATATAGCAGATTCGCTAAAACTTGTGCTTGACAGCAAAATAGCGTTCTTCACTCTTATAGAAGATGAACCAGCAGGAGTATGCATAGCAGTCCCAAATATAAATGAAGTTCTCAAAAACACAAAAGGAGGAAAAAATCCTCTTGAACTTATTAAAGTCCTCCTCAACCTGAAAAAAATAAAATCGATCCGTCTCCTCATACTTGGAGTGAAGAAAAAATTCAGAAAAGATTATCCTTACCTTCCACTTTTTATGGTCGGAGAACTCATAAAGCGAGGGAAAGAGAGAGGATACGAAAAAGCAGAACTTTCTTGGACACTTGAAGATAACGAAAGAATAAACAAAATAATAAAAATTTCAGGTGGAAAAATATACAAAGTATATAGAGTATATGAGAAAGAACTCTGAAAAAGCAAACGAATTAATCAAATAAAAGGGATAACAACATCAGCTTCTTCAACCATCCTTGAGAGTTCATACTGACTTGCAAAATTCACAGAACTTAAATCTTCTTGTTTGATTTTGAATTCTTCTGCATTTCTTGAACAAAGCGATGATTTTTCGCCATCAAAATATTTTGCGACCAAAACTCCCCTGCTCATAAAAAAGAACATAGTATCTGCCCCCTTCTTTTTGAGCTTCTCAGAAAGCTCTTTTGCAAAATATATTTGGTCTTTATCATCAGTTGATATTATGAAATGGATTTTTTTCAATTTTGTTTTTTTGTGGAGCCGAGGGGATTTGAACCCCC
>JAUQOU010000052.1 GCA_030550715.1 bacterium
TTTCAGAATGTAAACTAAAAACTTCATGGAGAAGAAAAAAAAGATTTTGAGAGTCATAACACGGCTTGAAAAGGGAGGAGTTCCTTATGAAGTCGTAAAAGTGATGAGAAGTGAGGAGATAAACAAAAAATTTGAGCAGGTCCTCGTAGCGGGCTATACCCCTGATGAAATTCCGATCCCGCCTGATGTAAAAATAAGAAGAGTAAAAAATTTCTCAAGAGAGATTGACTTTATAAAAGATTTAAAAGCGCTTTTTGAACTCATAAAGATAGTGAAAGAGGAAAAACCTTTCATCATTCACGCTCACACATCAAAAGCTGGATTTCTCGCACGAATAGCAGGAAAAATATGCGGAACCCCAAAAATAATCTACTCCCCACACGGACATGTCTTTTATGGATACTTTTCAAGAACAAAAACGCTATTTTTCAAGTTCATTGAATTTATAGCATCATTCTTCACAGATTACATAGTCGTAAGAACAGAGGAAGAAAAAGCAGAATTTCAGAAAATAGGTTGCAGAACAAATTTCTTTCAAATACCAAAATCTCCCATCAAAGACACCGCAAATCAAAGTCAGATTGAAGAAAAATCAGAAGAGATAATTAAAAAATTGACTCCGCTCAAAAGAAAAAACATAAAAATAATAGGAACAGTATCAAGATTAGAACCTGTAAAAGGCGTAGGGTATCTTGTAAGAGCTTTCCCGCTTATAAACTCAGAAATAAAAAACTCATTTTTGCTTATAGTTGGTGATGGTTCAGAAAAAGAGAAACTTGAAAAACTTGCGAGAGAAAAAATAGAAGAAGGAAAATTTCTCTTTACAGGTTGGCTTGAAAATTTAGATAAGATATATCCATTGTTTGATGTCTTTGTTGTTCCTTCACTTAACGAAGCGTGGGGCGCGACAATTTTAGAAGCTGGGAAATACAAAATACCCATCATCGCAACAGATGTCGGAGGAATACCGTATTTCGCAGGAGGATATGTAAAACTCATACCACCAAAGAACGAGGAGAAGATAAAATCCGCAGTTGTTGAAATCCTTCTCAATCCAGAACTAAAAAAAATCCTATCTGAAAAATCTTTTGAACTCTCAAAAAAATACACAGAAGAACTTATGATACAAAAATACCTTGAACTATACGAAAAGGTCACGAGTGAAACCTGAGGAGTTCTAACAAAGATGAATTGGGAAGGAGATTTATAAGGCAAGTTCAGAAAATATGCCCAAGTTTTTCTTTTTTAGTTCTCAGATACCTTTCGTTTTCGGGGTTCGGCTTTATAGGTATTGGGACTATCTCAACAATTTCAATGCCGTATCCTTTCAGTCCGACGATTTTTCTCGGGTTATTTGTCATAAGTTTGACTTTACCGAGTCCTATTGCTTTGAGAATTTGGGCTCCTATTCCGTAATCTCTGAGGTCTGGCGGGTAGCCGAGTTTCAGATTCGCTTCAACTGTGTCCAATCCCTGGTCCTGGAGGTTATACGCTTCAAGTTTTTTGACAAGCCCTATGCCTCTTCCTTCGTGCGTTCTTTCCATGCTCTCTCTTCTTATATAAACTATTACACCTTTGCCCTCTTTTGATATGATTTCCATAGCTTTCCTGAGCTGAGGTCCACAATCGCATCTTAAAGAGCCAAAAACATCTCCCGTCAGACATTCAGAGTGGACTCTGACAAGGGTTGGTTCATCTCTTGATATTTCGCCTTTGACAAGAGAAACGTTTTGAGATGAATCAAGGATATTCTCCCAAACCTGAATTTTGAACTCTCCGAATTCGGTCGGCAATCTTGATTCAACGACTTTTCTCACAAGTGATTCTCTACGCAATCTATACCTTATTATGTCTTCTATTTTCACTATTTTTAGGTTGAACTTTTTTGCGAGTTTTATGAGGTCCGGAAGTCGTGCCATAGAGCCGTCTTCGTTCATTATCTCACATATCGCAGCTGCTGGAACAAGTCCTGCGAGTTTGCAAAGGTCTGTTGATCCTTCTGTATGTCCTGCTCTAACAAGAACTCCTCCTTCTCTTGCAACTATCGGGAATATATGTCCGGGTCTTACAAAGTCAGATGGCTTTGAATTAGGGTCTGCTATCTTTTTTATCGTTATTGCTCTGTCAAATGCGGAAATTCCGGTTGAGACGCCATCTCTTGCGTCAACAGAAACAGTAAACGCGGTCCCGTGAAAAGAAGTGTTGTTCTGCACCATAGGGTAAAGCTGGAGTCGTTCGGCTATATCTGGGGCTACCGCAACACACAAAAGACCTCTTGCGTACTTTGTTATGAAATTTACTTTATCTGGGTTTATGTGTTCAGCAGAAACGACCATATCTCCTTCATTTTCTCTGCTCTCATCATCTACGAGAATTATTATCTCTCCTTTTTTGAGGAGCTCTATCGCCTCTTCAACTGTGGCAAAAACAGATGTATCTATTTCTTCTTGTTGAAAGTTATCTTTTGTCTCTTCCAAAGACCGAAGCAATTTTTCATTCCCTGCTCCCATTAATTATATTTATTATATCTTCATCAATTTCAGTTTTTATTTGAAGAAATATTTCGTTTAAACTATAAATTGATGATTGCTATATATCAAGCTTGTTTTCAAGAGCAAAAATTCTGAAAAAACAAAAGATTTAAGGCAGCGGATAAAAATGTGAATTTATGTTCGCTGAGAGCACAAAGTTTTTAGATAAAAAGACCGCGCTTGCTCAAAGAAAGTGGTATCTTGTAGATGCGAAGGGGAAGGTTCTTGGACGTCTTGCTTCAAAAATAGCCATAATACTTCAAGGAAAGCACAAACCAACTTATACTCCAAACCAGAACATGGGCGACTTTGTTGTGGTCATAAACGCAAAACATATAGCCCTCACAGGCAAAAAATGGAAGCAAAAAGTATATAGATGGCATACACCATATCCTGGAAATCTCAGGGAGATAACCGCGGAGGAAATGCTTAAAAGGTACCCGGAAAGATTGATTTACCTTGCAGTAAAAGGTATGCTACCGAAAAACTTCCAGAGAGAAAGAATGCTAAAACGTCTGAAAATTTATCCTGACGAAAACCATCCTCATCAAGCACAAAATCCGATAAAGCTTGAACTATAGCACCTAAGCTATCTTTTATTTGGTTTAGGATTCTGAGATCTTTCTTCAAATCATCTTCGAATTCAGGTCTGAAATCCGAACTTACAACGGACTATTTATCAGAATTTCCTCGGGGCTATTGAAATATTCTTTGAGAAAAAGAAGAAAAAATCTTGCCACTGGCTAATAATATTTTATATGGTCAAACATGAAATTGTTGCAATATGACAAGAAGTAATTTAAACTTGAAGGGACTTTAGAGCACAATATGTATAAGTATTCAAATCAATTAGCTTATAAAATTTTGGCAAAAACTTTTAATACTGTAATTTTTAAGTCGGGAGGTACGCGATGATCCTCGCTCCTATAGTTCTTTTTGTTTATAACCGCCCGTGGCATACAAGGCAAACAGTTGGGGCACTGAAAAAAAATGAATTAGCAAGCGAAAGCGAGCTATTTATATTCAGCGATGGCTGGAAGAACGAGCAAGATAAAACAAAAGTATTAGAGGTTAGAGAATACTTGAAAACCATTGATGGGTTCAAAAGAGTTCATATAATTGAACGAGAAAGAAACTATGGTCTCGCAGATAATATAATTGACGGGGTGACGAAAGTGGTTAATGAATATGGGAAAATCATAGTACTTGAAGATGATATTGTAACAAGCCCTTATTTTTTGAAGTTTATGAACGAAGCTCTTGAAAGATACAAAGATGAAGAAAGGGTCTTTGGTGTAAATGGCTATGCTTTCCCGATAAAAAAGGAAGGATTGCCTTCTGCTTATTTTTTGAAATCTTTTGCTTGCTGGGGATGGGGAACATGGAAAAGAGCTTGGAAATTCTTTGAGAAAAACCCAGATAAACTTATCAAAACCTTTACCAAAGACATGATAAGAGAGTTTAACTTTGATAACTCTTACGACTATTGGTATCAAGTCATAGCTAATAAAAAAGGAAAGATAAATACCTGGGCGATTTTCTTTTATACTTCTGCTTTTCTAAACAACGGATTATTTCTTGCTCCGAGGGACTCATTTACTAAAAATATAGGTCATGATCTTTCTGGAGTTCACTCAGAAAAAGTCAAATATTTTGATACTGAGCTGGCTTTGGAATATAATATAAATTTCCCAGAGAAAATAGAAGAACACAAGCTCGCAAGGCAAAGACATATAGAATATTTTAAAAAACATCTAAAAGTTACCTTATGGAAAAAAATCTTGTATAAACTGAAAAAGTTAGCACAAAAAAGATAATTGAAGCGCTCCGAAGGTGATGATGAAAATGCCTAAATTCATACCAATTTCGGAACCATCTATTACAGATAAAGAAGCAGATTATGTACTTCAAGCTGTCAAATCTGGTTGGGTTTCCTCTCTCGGTGAGTTCATTACAAAATTTGAAGAAAAATTTGCAGAGTATATAGGCGTAAAATATGCTCTTACTACCTGCAATGGCACCACCGCATTGCATCTTGCTTTGGTCTCTCTCGGAATAAAAGAAGGAGATGAAGTTATAGTCCCTGACTTAACTTTTGTAGCAACTGCAAATGCAGTGACCTACACCGGAGCTAAACCTGTTTTCGCAGATGTAGACCCTGAAACATGGTGCATAGACCCAGATGACATAAAAAAGAAGATAACACCAAGAACAAAAGCTATTATTCCCGTCCATCTTTATGGTCATCCCGCTAATATGGATGAAATTAACAAAATTGCCAAAGAGCATAATTTGTATGTAATCGAAGATTCGGCAGAAGCTCTCGGAGCAGAATATAAAGGGAAAAAGGTTGGGTCCCTTTCTGATTGCGGAGTTTTCAGCTTTTATGGGAATAAGATCATTACTACTGGCGAGGGTGGAATGATAACTACAAATGATGAAAATCTTTACGAAAAAGCAAAATATTTAAGAGATCATGCTATGAGCAAAGAAAAAAGGTATTGGCATACTCAAATCGGTTTTAACTACAGAATAACAAATATTCAGGCAGCTCTTGGACTCGCTCAGCTTGAAAGAATAAATGAATTAATAGAAAAAAGGAGACAAATTTTCAGCTGGTATAAAGAGTTCTTGCAAGGTATAGATGGAATAAAACTCAATCCCGAAAAACCATGGGCAAAAAATGTATATTGGATGGTTTGTCTTGTTTTGGAAAAAGATTTCAGGATAGATAGAGATGAACTGATGTCAAAATTAAGAGAAAGAGGAATTGATACGAGACCTTTTTTCTATCCAATAAGTGATATGCCTATGTATCATAAATCTAATACTCCAGTAGCTCACAGAATTTCTCAAAGAGGATTGAATCTCCCCACCTTCTTCAACATAACAAAAGATGATGTTAAGTTTATATGTGATACATTGAAAGAGGTTTTAGCTTTATGATAATTGAAGTTATAGACAAAGCGATAGATTTTCTGCATAAAGTTAACACAAGAGTAAAAAAGTTTACGCTGAAAAAGAAATTTGAACACTATAAGAGCTTGATGTCTTCAGAACATCCTTTTTTCAATTTTCCTATGGAATTGTTGGGAGATGCTTCCGCTGATCCAACAGAATTTTTCAACTATTATGACGCTTTTGCTTTCTGGCTATTTAAAAAAGTAAGAGAAATAGGAAGTGGAAAAAGGATTCTTGATTTAGGAAATAAGAAAATGTGTAATGCTCTCCTATCATTGGAAAACGAAGTATATGCAATAGTCCTGAAAGATTGCAAAGATAAAATATCTAATGTAAATTGGGTAGTTCATGATGTTGTTAAACCTCTCCCTTTTCCAGATCACACATTTGATATTTTTACCTCGGCTTCAACTCTTCACCTCGTCGGATTAGGTAGATATGGTGATGAGATAAATCCAAATACACTTTTAAATTTTATTTCTGAGTTAGATAGAGTTATGAAAAAAGAATCTCATTTGATCTTTTGTTCTACCTATGGGAAGAACTTTTTGAGGTTCAATGATGGATGGGTTTTTGATATTGATACTTGGAAGAAGTTATTCGGCAAGTGGGAGTTAGTCGATTGGTTGATTGATAATTGGTCTGGCGTTCATCAGAAAAATTTTGAGCAAAGGTTTACAAAAGATCTATCGTTAGATGGCTGGTGTGAAGGATGGTACAGAGTTATTTTTCTGCACTTTATGAGAAGATAAAATTAATTATATGAGCACAGTAGAAAAATACTATAATGAATTTTATGCAGAAATTGCCGAGTTAGATGCCAAGGGAAACGACTTTTCAAAAATCCAAACAATTTTGCCTGAGCTATCTGGTAATGAGACATTTTTAGATATCGGAAGTGGATATGGTACCGTAACAGAGGAACTTATCAAAAGAGGTTTTAAAGTTTATGCAGTAGAGACAAACAAAAAAGCAATAGATATTTTAAGAGAGAGAGGATTTATTGTGTACGAGCGTGATATAACAAAACCTCTTTCTATAAACGAAAAATTTGATGTTGTTTTACTACTTGATGTTTTAGAGCATGTGTTTGACCCGCTTTTTTTACTCAATGAGGCAAAATCAGTCACAAAACCGGAAGGATATATCATCATAACTGTTCCGCTATACTTTGATATACTGGATAGATTAAAAATACTTTTTACAGGTAGTGTGATAAGTATGGATAATTTGGTTTACGGAGAGAAAATTTATAAAAAGTTCAGAAGCTACAATTACGACCATATAAGATTTTTCAGACCAAAAGAGGTATTGGAGATGGGTGAGTTATTAGGTTTAAAAGTTGAGAAAATAGAATATGTCCCGACATCGTATTTTGGAAAATCTAAACTTCTCAAACTTCTTACCAAATTAATAGCCAATAAATATACGGTTAAGCTAAATCCGAATTTGCTTGCACACTCTATGAGAGTCAGATGGAGAGTAAAATAATAAAGGTTGGAGTGTTATCTATTGCAGATAGAAGCAGTGGTGGGGTGTACCAATACACATTATCATTACTTGAAGCGCTCAAGTATTTAGAAGATAATTTTGAGCTATTTCAGATAAGAAATGAGAGATTCCCTAAGATTTTAAAACAAGATCTGGTAATACGCAATAGATATATTATATTGAAGTTAAAGAGAATTATTCATGCATTGACAGGAGTAAAACTTGGTTCTCTTGTTCCAAAAAGCATTCCTAACTTTGACATTATTATTTCTCCTGTAATAAGACTTTTACCTTATCATTTTAAAAAACCATATATTGTCACTATTCATGACTTTCAGCATGAGTATTACCCCGAATTTTTCACATTGAAGGAAAGAATTATAAGAAAGATAATCTATAGAACTGGGAAATATGCAAACTTGGTGGTTTGTGAATCCCAATTTGTAAAGAAAGATATTATCAAATTTCTCGGTGTTGATGAAGAGAAAATACGGGTTATCCCTTCTCCTCCACCTTCTTATCTGATAAATATCAAAATAGATGAAAAAAAGATGATAGAAATAAAAAAATTGTACAATTTACCAGACAAATATCTATTTTATCCGGCTAATTTCTGGTTTCATAAAAACCATATAAAACTTCTGGAAGCTCTTTTTTTGATAAAGAGAAGATATGGAGAAGAAATTCCACTTATTCTGGTTGGTTCAAAACAAAATAACTTTGATAATGTTATGAAAAAGATAAGGGAGCTTGGTATGGAAAGTCAGGTAAAGTATCTCGGATATGTTCCAGATGATGATATGCCATATTTATATAAGCTATCTACTGCTCTTGTTATGCCGACACTTTTTGAATCCGTAAGTTTGCCTATATGGGAGGCATTTTATTTGGGCTGTCCTGTGGTAAGCTCTAATGTTTGTGCTTTACCAGAACAAGTACGTAATGCGGGATTACTATTTGACCCCCAAAACATTCAAGATATAGCAAAAAAAGTTTACAGAATATGGACTGATGAGGATTTGAGGAAAGAACTTGTAAAAAAAGGATACGAAAGAGTGAAAAATTTGACATTAGAAAATTATGCTAAACACTGGGAAAAGATAATTAAAGAAGCATTGGAAAAGGCAAAATCATGACCAATCACAGGAAATCAAGAAATTTATGCCCAGACCGATGTTTTATGGGAAGCTGATTTTGAATAAAGACCTGAAATATATCATTTATACAAACAAACAAGCACTTATATTAGTAATACTTACTTATTTCAGGACAAAAAATTTATCTTGTTTAAAAAATCAGTTGTGCGATGCTGTCTTGCTCTGTGATTTAAATGATCTTAATAGTCTTTCTGAAAAATAAAATTCCTGCTAAATAGTAAAGAAAAATATCAAAAAAGGATACAAGCTGTAAAATTAAAATCTTGGAAAGAGTAGATTTATTTCTTCAAAACGCAAGAGAGAAAGTTTTGAGAGAGTTTGATAGCCAAGTTGTCGCAAAAAAATATATTGAACTTTACAGAGAGATTTTGAATTCTAAATCTTAAAATTGATTATTATATAACATAACTTGTGGAAAGCAAAGATTTTATGATTGATGATTTAAAAATTAAATTGATAATAGACAAAAATTACTTGGATAAAGATGGTAAAATTCTCCCCGAGTACAAATTTAAAATCAACCATCCGGCACTCAAAATCCAAAATTCAAAATTTATTTGTAATCCAGACGATAAATTTGAAACCACGCTTTTTCTTCCGGAAGGCGAAGGAAGAAAAGGTGAAGGTGGTTTAAGGACAAAAGGTTACTTTAAGTTTAGTTATGTATGGCACGAAGATGGTGACTGTGAAGGTGTAAGTGAAAGTAAGAAAAATGGTAAATGGTGGATTACCGACTTAGAAGGAAATCCTGTTGTGCCAGCGCCACTTCTGATAAATGGTTTTAATCTGCGAAGAGAAGTTTCAAGAAATTTTCAGCTCTCTTATGATGATTAAATTTTGGCTTATTGATTTTAAACTTTTTTTTGACTTATAATACTGGTACTTAGTTTGAAAAATTTAGGAATGATTGTGAGGTTTTTATTCTGAGTTTTGGTATGGTAGCGTGGTAGTTTTTGTTTCCAGCTTGTTTTTTCGAGAATATAGAAAATATGAAAACAAATATGCAAGAGTTTTTTGACGTAAACTACTGG
>JAUQOU010000016.1 GCA_030550715.1 bacterium
GCAGAGCGGTTGGTGGAGCCGAGCGGAGTCGACCCGCCGACCTCCTGAATGCCATTCCGGCGCTCTCCCAACTGAGCTACGGCCCCTCTTTCTTAAATTTTACTCGCAAAATCAAAAACCTTCTTGACTTTCACAAAAATTCTTGCCTAACTATATTTTTAACCTTATACCAAAGCTTATCCTTGTCTCTCCCCTCCTCGTAAAATTATAGTTCAAATTCAAAAAAATATCTGAACAAAACCTTTTTAAGTAATATGAAGAAAAAACAGAAAACTGCACCGGCTCTATATTACGAATTGAAGGAAGATAAAAAAGTAAAGAAAATCTCAAAGAAAAATCTCTAAGTGAAGTCAGAGCAGAAAAAGAATAAAATCCCTCTCCCCCCTTGACATCGTAAATTCTTTTCTCAAACGAAAAAGTATATCCGAAGTTCGTCAGAAAAAAAGAAGAGAGAAAACTGAAAGAAAAATTTCCAAGGTAAAAAGGAACATAAATAGAATTGTCAAACGAAAATCTGCGTCCAAAAGTAAAAAAGCGAAAAGAAGGAGAAAAAAAATCAGAAAAAACAGAAATCCCAGAATCAAAAAAGAGAAAATCATTCCACAAACCAGCAGAACCAAAAAAAGAAAAAGGATGCAAAATCAACTCTCCACCAAACTCAGGAGCAAAAAATAAATCCGGATAAAATATTGAGTTCAACGCAAAGTAAGGAGATAAAAACGCAGAACCAGAAAAAAAAGAAGGAGAATAAAAAAAAGACAAAAAATAAGGAGCAGAAAAAAAATCAGAATAAAGGTAATCGTATAACCTGAAATACGAAAAAGAGTTGATAGGTTGAAAAAAAAATTTATCTGAAAAGCTCCTTGAAATCTGAGGAGAAACATAAGCTCTTCCTAAAATACCGAAATCTGAAAACTCAAAATTCCCGAACAACGAAGGATAAAGCCAAAAAATATTTCCATCAAACCCGATAACTCCTCCACCTCCCAGATCAAAAAAATTGTAATCCAAAAAAAATCCCGAAAACCCAGAAAAAAAATAAGATGATGTGAGATGGTCGGAAAAGAAAAACAACTCATCATAAAAATAAAACCTTTTTACGAGCGGGACTCTGGCTTGCTGAAAAGCAAAAGAAAAAGGCAAAGACGAAACCTCAACAGTTGCCGGAATCTCCTCCAAAAACCTCCGGGTGAAAATCTTTGAGTTCAGCCCAAAAATACCAGAAAAAGAAGAAACTAATCTTGAAGAGAAAATGTTTTTTCCCCCGAAATTCTGCTCAGAGCTTAAATAAAAATCTGGTGAGCGATAATCAAGATTATCTCCCAAAACAAAAATCCTGCTCCTTGAGAAAAAGTAATAGTTCAAGGAAAATTCAAGAGGAGACAGAAAGCTGATCTGAGAAAAATAAGACAGCGGAAAGTATATATCTCCGCTGAGTATTAAACTGTGTTTTTTTGAAAGTGAGATAGTTGGAGGAGATATTCCCGGAGCTCTTCCGTAAAGGTCGGTTGTAAAAGAGAAAGGTAAAAAGCCCGAACTGATTTTTATTTTTTCTTTATTTGTGGAGAGCTGAACATTTCCGAAATTTACAGAGTGCGGGCACATAAGGGAACATATAGAAACACAAATGTTTCTCGCTGAAACCCCACCGTTCAATTCAAGTTCTTCAGCTTCAATATCTACACCCACGATTTTGCCCCTGACATCAGAAGAATGAAAATAAAGTCGCTTCAACTGAACCTCTACTTCTTCATCTTTGATGTTGAGTTTATATAAAGATATTTTCTCTTCAATTCTTGCGCTCTTGCAGAAAAAAGAAACACCATCTGAATAAAATGTGACATTCTCAAAAAACACATCTGAACGTATGACATAGAGAACAAAAAATAAGTAGGTCATAATCTTTCATTTTTGACTGACAGCTATGATTTTAGCGTAAGCGACTTCTTTTTCGTCAATAAATGCTTTTGTATCAAAGAACCACACATTCGCCCTGCGCGACTCAAAAAAACTTTTTAGAATAAGCTCAGCAGGTGGGACAACCGGACTTTTAAACCTCGCATCCTTCACACCAGCAAGATAAAACGGAATACCTCTCATTTCCGGGAAAGATATAAGAACAAGCAGTGCAGAAGTTTGCGCAAGCGCTTCTATAATGAGAACACCAGGCATAACAGGATTTCCTGGAAAATGATGTGGATACCAGAAAGCTTTTTCGGAGACCCTGTGCAGAGCAGTAATACTCTTCCCTAACTCAATGTCAATTATCTCATTCACAAAAGTAAAACCCTCCCCATGAGGTAGAATTTCATTTATCGCTATACTCTTTACGTTCTCCATAACAAAAAAAAACCCCTTCCCTTACCTTTACAGGTTTATTTTCTACAACAATATAGGTATTTACTCATTCATTGTATCTTTCGGTTATCGTTAAATTATCTTTGGACGACTTATTTTATGAGATTTTTCAGCATTTCCCTGAAGTTTTTGTTATTTCTCAGCTCGCTAAAAAGTTTGTAGATTTCTGAGAATTTTGGAACAACACCCTTTTTGAATACAAGCTGTTGCAAAGAGGCGAAAAGCTCGTACTTTTCTTTTGAGTACGGATAAGCCCAAGGTTTGTTCTTTATCTTGACTTGCTCTATATTTATATGTTGCGGATATAAGAATTCTTTGAATCCTTCGTCGGAGTGAGAGCGACCTATTCCGCTTTCTTTCATACCCTGCCATGGTGTCTCAATAAGTCCGTAGCTCATAGCGTGGTCATTTACAAGAACTGATCCCGCCTCTATCTTTTTAGCTATTTTTTCGCCTCTTTTCAAATCAGAAGTCCAGACAGAAGCGGTAAGCCCATATTTCGTATCATTCGCTAACCTTATCGCCTCTTCTTCGGTTTCAAAAACCATTATAGGAAGTGTCGGACCAAAAGTTTCTTCCTTCATACATAGCATAGAGTGATTAACATCAACAAGAACAGTTGGCTCATAAAAATAACCGTTCATGTCTTCTCTTCTTGTTCCACCTGTGAGAACTCTTGCTCCCTTTTGAACCGCCTCAAGAACATGTTCAGAAACAGTTTTGAGCTGAGATTCATTTACAAGCGGTCCCATATCAGTGTTCGGATCTTTTCCATTCCCAACTCTTATTTTCTTTGTCTTTTCAACTACTGCATCTATGAACTCCTTTGCGATTTTTTTGTGGACGTATAGTCTTTCTACTGATGCACAGACCTGACCTGCGTTTGTGAAAGCTCCCCAAACAGCACCTGATGAAGCCATATCAATATCTGCGTCATCAAGAACAATCATAGGGTCTTTTCCACCAAGTTCAGCTACAACAGGAATTATATTTTCCGCACACTTTTTGATAATTCTTTTACCTACCTCAGTGGAACCAGTGAAGATGACCTTTCTTATGGGATTTGAACATAGAACCCTTTCTGCAACTGCTCCGCGAGTTATAGCAACTTCAAGAACTCCCTGAGGAAGACCTGCCTTGTCAAATATTTCTTTTATCTTCAAGCCAATCAAAGGTGTATCAGAAGCTGGTTTGAAAACAACGGTATTTCCAGCAAGCAGAGCAAAAATTATCCCACTCATAGGTATCGCAAAAGGATAGTTCCAAGGAGAAATAACAGCAACAACCCCTAATGGACGAGGAACTATAATTGACTTTTTCACGAATCTGAAAAGATGAAGTGGAATTTCATACTCTTGAATGAGTTTTTTGCCTCTTTTCGTGTAGAGGAAAATCAGGTCAGCAGCAACCATTATATCAGCGGTTATCGCTTCAATGAGTGGTTTGCCTTGCTCGGTTGTTATGAGGTCTGCGATAACATCTATCTCATCAAGCATTATTTGTCCCGCTTTGCTTATTATTTCTGCTCTATCCTCAAAATCAAGTTGCGACCAGTTTTCAAAAGCTACGCGCGCCCTCTCAACTTTTCTCGCAACTTCCTCCTCGCTTTCAAGAGGAACTTTATCTATAACCTCAAGAGTTGCCGGATTGACATCAATTATATAATGCTTTCCGTTCTCCTGCTCTATTTTCAGCATTGACATTTTCTTTCACCTCCCTAACACTTAAAAATATAAGCTGAAAACAAAAAAATATAAACAGAAAAAAATGATTGAAATACTCACAGAAATTCCGGAGTCAAAAACTCACACACAAAAAAACAAAAGAACAAAAAAGTAAAAAAAATTGTTAAGATAAAATGATTTTGAAAAAAGAGGTATTGAATAATGAGCAAAAAATCGGAAAAAACAGTAAAAATATCTCTGGCTTTCCTTATTTTCCTTTCAAATTTTTTTCTATATAGATGTGCACAGGAGCCAACAGGTGGAAATCAACAACAACAAGAACAAGAACAACAACAACAAGAACAAGAAAACCAGCAGCAACAACAACAGCAATTTATTCCTACATATTCCAAAGATGTAAAACCTATAATTGATGGGAAATGTATAAGTTGCCACTCCCCTAATGGTACCGCTCAATTCGCACCTCTTACAAACTATCAAGAAATTGTAAACGGAACAGCAAAAGGTCCTTCCTGCTCTGGAACGCAGAACAAAAACTATGTGGTAAAAGGTAATGCAGATATGAGTTTGCTCTACCTCAAAATAACAACTCCTCCATGTGGAAGTAAGATGCCTCCCGGAGGTTCTCTATCTCAAGACGAAATAGAGACGATAAAAAAGTGGATCCAAAATGGTGCCCCTGAAAGCGGGACATAGCCGACTGCTCCTCAAAACCTTCAAGTTTCTGCACTTTCATCATCTGAAATTCAACTAACATGGCAGGATTCTCCCGATGAAGAATACTATCAGATAAAGAGGAGAAAAGATGGCGAAACAGAATTTTCAATTATCCAAAATAATCTCCCGAAGAATTCAACCTCATATAAAGATAATACAGGATTAAGTGCTGGGACAACATATTGCTATATTGTATGTGCGGTCAATAATTTTGGTACTACATGTACAGGTGAAAAGTGCGCAACAACAAGTTCTGGAACAGGGGGAACCGGTGGAGGTGGTTCAGGTGGCGGCTCTGGCGGTGGAGGTCAAACATACGCTCCCCTGAAAATCAAAGGAAAACCATCAACAGTATCAATAGATAAATTTATTGTAAAGGGAACATCAGACGGAAAAATATTAGCTTTCTCAAAAGACGGAAAACTCGTATGGAAAATAGATTCAAAAACAGAAAACTATTTCACACCTCCCGCTATCTGCGATGGAATTGTTTTCACAGGTGGAGGAGATGGAAATGTGTGGAGCATAAATGAAGAAGATGGAAAAGTCCTATGGAAGTTCTCCACAGGTGTGTCAAACTATATGGTGTCATGTGATGAAAGCGGTATATACTTTGGGACATTCTCGGGAGAGTTTTATTCGCTGTCAAAAGAAGGGAAAATAATATGGAGCAAGAAACTTTCCTCCGCAAGAATTGTCTCATACCCCGCTATTTACGATAATAAAATCGCTATTGGTTCAGAAGATGGGAAATTCTTCGTCATAGATAAAAGAGATGGAAAAACCATATTTGAATTTCAGACATATGGTCCGATAAGAGAAGGAGCAGTATTTGACTATGAAGGTAATATATACATCGCCTCATACGACCAGAAAGTATATTCATTCACACCAGATGGTAAATTAAGGTGGAGCGTAAAAACAGAAGGTGGAATGTATTCTGCCTGCTCGCTCTGGTACTACAAAAATAACCTTGTATGCACCATAGGGTCAAAAGATGGTAATATATACACAATAAATACAAAAGACGGAGAAATTTTATGGAAAATAGCTGTTGGACCGGTATCAATAGGAGCAATAGTGGGTAATTTTATATGGGTTGCAACAGATGACAACAGATTAGTATCTCTAACACAATTCGGGAAAATATATCTTATAAAGGAATTTGAAGAGATATATTATTCATCTCCTGCGATATTTGACGGCAGAATAGTTGTCGGGAACGATGAAGATAAGATTTTCAGCATTCCTTATTCAGAAAAATTGCTTGATTCACCATGGCCAGTTTATAGAGGAAACCTTCAAAGAACCGGAAAAATAAAAGTTAAATAAAGGAAGATAAAATTACAAAAAGAAAAAAAATCACATTTTAACTGGTATAATAAGTTTTTGTCCCGGATAAATCACTTTGCCCTCTATTTTATTAACCTTTTTTATATCGCTAACAGAAACACCATACTTTTTTGATATAGTGTAAAGGTTCTCACCTTTTTTTACTATGTGATGTATATATTTTTTACCATCTCCGAGATATGTATTTGGGTACGAATTAATCCCTGAGTTTTTGGGCATAGCACGACTATCAATATTCGCCGAGTAGCGAATGAAAGGTTTTTTTTCTGAGGTCATGTAATAGCGGTTATCAATAACAGGTATTTTTATCCTCTGTCCTGCTCTCACATATCTTATGCCACCATTGAATTTCCTCAAGTAAGAGGGAGAAATTCCAAATTTTCTTGCAATAGAACTTATGCTTTCTCTTCTTTTCACACGGTAGATTTTATATGGTCTGACATAGCCGAAAATAGGTAGAGCAAAGAAACCATCCTCCATCGCAACTTCTCCTACCATATCACCATCACTCATATTATAAACTATGCTTCTTATAGAGCTTGAATCAGAAGATTTAGGGATAAGATAAATCCAACCTAAAACCGTCTTTACTGAATAATCTCCGGTAGCTGATGGTGAGAAGCTAACATATCTCAAATTTGGATAAAACTTTGTGAAAAAGTTTTGATTTATAAAATCAAGCTTTTCTCGGACGATTTTCCCTTTTCCCCTGGGAACTCTTATTGTATAATCATAAGGAGGAGTAACAGGGTATCTCAAAGATGGATTGAGTTCTAGTATGTCTTCTGGGGAACACCCGCATATTTTCGCTATTGTAAAAATATCTACTGGTTGAAATGATTTAATTTCATCAAAAGAAAAAGTTGTATCTTCTTCACTCATATCAGAAAGAGAAAAGCCAAACTTATCTAAGTTTTTTATTATAAGAGCTAATGCGATGATCTTTGGGACATATCCTTGCGTCTCTCTTGGGATAAGATTTCTTTTGAGAAGATACCAATAATCTTTATTACCTTTTGCTTTTTTTATAGCGTTCTCTATTCTTTTTTCTCCTGCGTTGTAAGCAGCCCAAGCAAGATACCAATCACCGAACATATCATAAAGGTCTTTGAGATACCTCATAGCTGCGTGGGTTGATTTTTCTATATCTCTTCTCTCATCTATCCACTGATCTATTTTCAAATTATATCTCCGTGCTGTTTCTTCAATAAACTGCCACGGACCGACAGCATCCATATGAGAAACCGCACGAGTAGAAAACCCGGATTCTGCCATGGCAACAAAAACGAGGTCATCAGGCAGACCATAAGATAAAATTATCCTTCTCATAAAATCTGAGTATTTGAAGTATCTTCTTATCCACTTTTCCAAGTATTTCCTGTACTTGGTTTCGGTAAAAAGGTAGATAAAGTATTCAACATATTCGTTGAGTTCAACAGGTATATTGAAAGAGCCAAATCCCTTGATAAAATATCTTTCAAACTTTGTTATTTCCTTAGGGAAAGTGCTGGTAAGAGCTCTCTGGAGAATTTCTTCTATCTCCTGAATTTCCTCAGAATCCGGTTCGCTTTCCTCCTCAACAGAACCAGACAAATTGGTATAATATTCTTCATCTGGCAGATTTATATGTTCAATTTCCCAAGGAATTCCGCTGAACTTAGGAAAAGATATTTCTATTTTATCTTGAATATTTGTTGAGTTTTTCAAATTGTTTTTATCTTCATGTTTTTTATCGTTTATGTTTCTGCTGGAAATAGCAGTAGCTGATCTCTGAAAATCTTCTTGCTGAGCAACATCTTGCTTTGAGGTCTTCATGATAGAACAGTTCGTAATGAGAAAGAGAGCAAGGGGTACAAAATAGCTCCTCCGCAGATTTTTCCTCAAAACAAACATAAGGTTCAAAAAATTTTAAAAAATTCTCATTATCACTTTGAACTTTCTCCAATGCTCACATATTTTATTTTTCCATCCTCATAATATGCAAAAGAAGGAAGAAGGTAATCACTCACTAATTGGGAGAATATGAAGTTTTTAAGTTTTTGAGGGTCTGTAAGTTCGTAAAGATTTCCAGATGAAGCAGCGAAGATAAACTGCACCTTTTTTCTTTCTTCCTGTACCTTGGGAATAGAGAGTGATTTGACAGAGTATGAAAGAGCTACATCAAGAACTCTGTCATCTTCTATTTCTACAGGAGAAAGAGGGTCGAGCATTTTCAGGTGCTTGAATATCAGAGCAGTCCATTCATTCCTCACACCGACTTGCTTTATTCTCTCCACCGCTCCGGAAAAGATCTTTATTGCGCTATCTTCAAGTGGAAAAGCTTGCTTTTCCAATTCTTCTCTATATACTGCCTCCGCAAGTTCTCTTTCTTCCGGGTTTTTTATAGCTCTTATCTCATGTGGCAGAGGGGAATTGACAAGCATATCGGCATAATCTTGATAAGCGTATCCCATGTAAAATATTGCAGCGAAAGACCAAGTTGGGTCACCAAGTTTTGCTATTGCTCCCATTTCTTCCTGAATCTTCTTTAAAAGTTCGGTCTTCTTTTTAAGCTTTTCTGCAAGTTGCTTTTTCTTTTCATCCCCTGTAATTCTTATCTTTCTGAATTCTTCAAATGTTTTTCTGGCAAAATAAAATTTCACTTCGGAATAAATGCTTATGGTTTTGCTCTTATCTTCGGGAGAAAGCTTATCCCACAATTTCATAAGTTCTTGGAAAATTTTTTCTATTTTCTCTCTTTCGCCTTTTTTCTCGTAAGATTTTGCAAGCCCATATTTTGCGACAAAAACATCGTAGTTATTCTCACCTTTACGCTTTGATGTCTCACTTATGAATCTTGAAAGAAGAGAGATTGCTTCGTCTACTTTTTCTGCCTTTGCGTAAAACTCTGCTGCATCTTTTATAAACCTCATAGGGTCGCTCTCTTCTCTGCCAAATTCATCGTAGTATCTCATAGACCACTCCGCAGCTTTCACAAAATCGCCAAGTCCAACATAAATAGACCTCACAGCAAGATATGACTTTTTCAACATATCTTTTTCAATATCTGAAAGCCCAGAAGTTTTTTCTTTCTCTCTCAATTCCTTTGAAAGCTGAATATAAGTATCAAGAGCTTGATTGAAGAAAAAGAGCGTTGAAAAAGCAACTGCCCTCACATAAAGAATATCATACCTGAAAACCGAGTCGGGAAACCTCTTCAAAAATATATCTGAATAGCTTATAACATCGTTGAACTTTCTCATCTCATTAAACAGCATTATAACTCTGTAATACGCGTCATCTATAAGATTATGCCCAGGGAAAATATTTTCAAGAGAAAGGTAGTTCGATATAGCAGATTGATAGTCACCTGCTTTTTCATATTCCAAAGCTATTGAAAAGAGCGCCTTGCCACCTGAATCGTTAAGGTAATCTATATCTTCTTTTGATAGTATATCTGTTCTTTTCCTCGCCTGAACTGCAAAATCTACAACTTTTCTCAAATCGCCTTTTTCAACATATATTTTGAAAATCTCAAGGATAGAATCCGCAACAACCTCTGAACCGGGATACCTTTCAATTATCTTAGAGAGTATAAAGAGAGCGTCGTCTTTTTTGCCTTCCGATGAGAGAACTTTTGCAGCTTTATAAAGCGCGATAGGAACTCTTCCATCTAATGGGAACAATCTTTCAAACAGGAATGAAGCATTTTTGAGCATCTCACCTGCCCCCGTAATTTTCGCCTCAAATGATTTATCAGCAGCAAGAACCATACCCCAAGCTGCGTCAATAAGATACTTATTCTGCTTTACACTGACATTCTCAACATTCGCTTTATACATATTATATGCTGGAACATATCTCCCAGATTGGTAGTATATTTCTGCAAGAAGAAACTGAATATCTGCTGAAAATTCGCTCTCTGGGAACAACTTCAAAAAGAGAAGATAGTTTGATTCAGCACGGTCTATCATACCTTTTTCGTGATAGTATTTTGCCGACTCAAGAAGTCCAGCTTCAAGTTTTGATTTATTAGTTTTAAATTTCTCCGGATTTCTCTGAGCCCACTCTGAACCAGGTCCCCATCTACCCGCCATCTTTATCTGCCACTCAACCGCCGAGCTTATATCACCGAGTTTTTTCAAAGATTCAAAAACTCCAAACGCAGCATCAATAGACCTTGGAGAGAGATAGTACCTCTCTATAATTTGATTGAAGCTCTGAATTGCTTCCTGATATTTGCCCTGATCAAAAAAGACCCTTCCCTGTGCTTCAAGAATAAATACCTCTGGCTCCTTGTATTCATCTGACTTAACAACTTCGTAAATTTTTTTCAGAAGAGATAAAATAGCCTCTTTTCTTGATCTCTCAAGTTTATCAAAACCTCCAAGCTCAACAATAGAAGAAATTATGTAATCAATTGACTCTTTGATAAGTTCGGTTCTTTCATTTCCTTCTTTTCCCAAAGAAGCATCTACTGTCTCTACGAAGTAATCAATAGCAGAGGAATAATCTCCTTTCCTGAAATAGGTCCAGGCAAGTTTGTAAAGAGCTTTGGTATAGAAAGGATTTTCAGGGAAATCAAGAACTATGATATAAAACTGCTCAGCTTTATCAAGTTCTCCGAGATTGAAATAGAACTCTCCAACCCTCATAGCTGCTTCTGGAGCAAACTGTGATATTCTCATTTTCGCAAGTGGCTCAAAATATTTCTGGACCGCTTCCTCCTGCTGTCCCATCTCGTCTAATATATATCCAGCAAGATAAATCACAATATCTCTTCTTGGGAAATCTTTATATTTTTTCAGGAAATCTTCATATATTTTTACGACTTGTGAGTAATCTTTTTTCGGCGGAGGTTCTCCTTCCAAAACTGCTTTTTCGTATGCTTGAATGTATTCATAGCTCAACTTCTCATAAAGTATTTCAGCATATCTCAAAATAGCGTAAGGTGCCAAATTAGAATCAACAAAATTTCCGACGAACTTCTGAAGAGATGACATAAGTTCTTCCCTTCGCAGGTCTTCTACTTCGGCAAACGGCTTCATTTTATCTGAAAAAAACTTCGTTATTTTAGCAATCTCAATCTGTGAACGAGTATCGATCAACTCCTTCATAATCTCACGAATTCTTTCAAATCTGCTGATGAAGATGTCGGAAACATTTGAAACAGTGTTTTTTTTTATGAGATAATCTAAAAAATCCACACCATAGTCAGAAAGCCACAAAGATATATATGTAGAAGATAGTTTATAGAATGAATCACCACGCCCGTCTAAAACTTTTTTGTCTATTTTAATTTCAGTATCTCTTCTTATTCCATCTTTCTTCTGCAGCCCTTTTTCTTTTTGTTCCTCTATAACTTTTCTTTCTTTCTTCTGCTGGTTACCCTTCTTTTCAGAGAATGAATAGTCAAAAGAAAAAGCAACGGTAAATACAGAAACAAAAAGTGTAAGAAAAAGTTCTTTAAAAATCAATTTTAGTTTTAGTTTCCCTTTCATAATAAATTACCTCACTCACCTACTGCTTGTCTTCTCTTTTCAATTTCTTTTTTTATCCTCTGTGTTTCTTCTTCTTTTAATTTCCTCTCCTCAAAAACCTTATTTATATCTGCTTGAGGAGGAACCCACAAAATTCCTATCCCTTTGTTAAAAGTTTTTTCCATCTCGTCTATTTTATTTGAGATCTCATCAAGAGTGAGCTTTGTTTCAGATAAATCTGTCTCAAAAAATGTCTGAGCTGAAAGCCCTTTTTTTTCTATATTTATTTTTTCTACTTCATCAATAAACTTTGAAAAATTATCCCTCAAATTGTTTTCTTCTCTGAGTCGCAGTATATGAAGTTTGTCAAGAACTTCACTTTCTCTTTCTCTCATCATCCAAGCTGACTCTATAAACCCGTACTGAGCCAGAGCATATGTTTTAAAGGTTTCTCTTTTCAGTTTTGAAGAGACAAGGTATTTCCTCAGAGAAAGTTCATAATCTGCAAGATAACTTAAAAAATTCTCAAGCATAAAATTTGCAGATTTGAGCTTTGTTTCCTGTAAATAAAGGTATTTATTTATTGTGTCTATTATATTTTGCCAGAGATTAGCAAACTCAAAGAAAGTATTTTGTGCATCTTGAAAAGTTCTTATAAGTTCGTTGATCTTGCTTTCATTTCCGTTCTTTGCCAATTTATCTACCATGGCTAAAAGATACTTTGAAGATTTTTTGTGAAATTCCAGAATATCTTTAAGTTCATCAAGTGTCTCTCCCATAACTTTTCTGTACACATCATATTTTTTCTCCCAGTTTTTGAATTCTGGTGAGCGCGAGATTTCAGATATTTTCACAGATGATAAAGCAACAAGCTCCCTTGCTTTCAGGTCAATACCCTTCAACTCTTCTGTGAGAGAATACAGTGTGAACCAGAGATTTTTTTCATCATAATCTGCACCTTTCATCACAGAATCAGATAGCATATTTAAAATTCTCTCCTGAATAAGCCAAACCCTTTCAAGATATTTTTTCACAGACCTATCAGCAACAAGAGTAGATGTGCTACTTATCCTCTGAATATCCGCCAGTATAGATTTTATCTCGTCTCTCACAGAGGATATGTATTTTTTTCTTTTTTCAAACATTCTGTACTCAGGGAAAAATTGAATGAAAGATTTTATGTCTGGTTCTCTTGAAGCAAAGTACTTTATCCAATCTTTATCCCAGAAAGATTTAGGTGTTTTTTCGGCATCAATTATTCTTGATAAAAGCGCCTGCGAATAATCGGAGATCGCAGTAAAAGTTAAAAAAGCGCTCACAAGGTCTTCCCTCATATTCAGGAAGGATTGCAAAACCTCTATTCTCTTTGTAAGATGAGTTTTAGGAGCATTCTTGAAGTAATCAATACATCTTTGAGCTTCTTGATAGTTTTCAAGTCCATAAAAAACCCAACAGACCTCGTATTTGGACTCATAAAATAACGGTGAAGAACTTGGAATTTTCAGGTAATACGGAAGAGCATCTTGAAACCTTCCCATATCTGTATATATACGGGCAACGGATAAATTAGCGTTGTTGCTGAGCTCTTCATCAGAAGCAAAAGTAGCTCTTTCAAAGCGTCTCAGAGCTTCGCTTCTATCTCCTACCATTATCATAGCAACTCCACAAAGATAAGACGCTTTAAAAAAATACTCACTTTCACGTCTGACCGAATCAAGAATATCGCAAGCCCTACGGGGGTCTTTCTCCTTCAAAAGAACGTACTTTCCCTGATAATAAAGAAGCTCAGAATCAATCTTATCTTTTGGAATCTTTTCAAAGAATTTGTAAAAGTCATCAGAAAGGTTCTCTGCTTTGGCTATAACAACCCTTTTCAGCAAATCAAAAGATTTAGGAGACATATTAAGAGCAGAAAAATAAACTTCTTCTGCTGCAAATGTATCGCCCCACCTGAAAAGAATATCTCCTAAATACTTTTTGATCTCAGCTTTTTGCTGATTATTTGTTGCGTATTCATAAGCTATTGAAAAATTTATGTAAGCTTGCAGAAGGTCCCCTTTTTCAAAGTACAATTTTGCCTCTTCAAACCTGTGAGAGAAAATATCTTGTGCGTAGGACTCAAAGGTCAAAAGAGCGTTGAGCATATAAATAACCAGAAAGAGCAATGGGCAAGATTTTATATTCATCTTTGTTCTCTCCGCCATCTTTTTCTCACCCAAAAAAGCAATTCATTCTTTCTTTTATTTTAGCGTCAATAAAATTTAATCTTCAATATTTTCTTTATCGTATAAAACCAGCAATATCATATTGCAATTCAAAAAATTGATTTATATATTTTTTTCTTTTATGACCCCGTTCCGAGTGAGCCCCGTTCTGAAAAAATCTCCTTCTAATTTTATTTTAATACTGGAAGAAAAAAATTTCCTTAAAATATGCTATACTACGGAAAAATTCTATGAGGAGATTCTTTTTTCATGAGAGAAGTTTTCCATCAGTATAGAAACGGCTATCTTTAAAGCATTCTTAACCTTCAAAACATCGTGCACTCTCAAAATTCTTGCTCCTTTACAAAGAGATATAACGCAAGCAGATATAGTCCCCTCTAACCTCTCAGATGGAGGCGGAGGATTCGAAGGGTCCATCGCAAACCCTATAAATGATTTCCTTGAAACCCCAATAAGAACAGGATAACCAATCTGAGCTATCTTTTCAAGCTGATTTATTATTATAAGGTTCTGATGGGGTTTTTTCCCAAAACCTATCCCTGGGTCCAAAATAACATTCACATCTTTCTGCTTTGCCAGATTTGCGCATTCAGAAAGGTAGTTTATTATACTATCTAAAAGGACATGGTCTTCAAGGGTGTAGTTCTGCATAACTTTTGGTTTAGCTGTAATATGCATAGCAATAGCCGGAGCGCGATAGAGTTTACAGACATCTAAAACCTTTGGGTCAAACCTGAAACCAGAAATATCGTTCAGAATATCAGCCCCACAATCAAAAGCAACCTTTGCTACCTCACTCCTATAAGTATCAACAGATACAGGAATATTATGGAAAATCTTTTTTATCTTCTCTATTATCTTTATTCTTTTTATCTCTTCTTCTTCTGGAATTTCTTCGGCTCCGGGACGAGTTGATTGCCCACCAACATCTATTACGTCAGCTCCCTCTTCTATCATCTTCTCAACAGCTTTCAGAGCTTCCTTTTCGCTGTCATAACCTATATAAAAAGAATCAGGAGACATATTCAGAACTCCCATAAGCGAAACATAATTTTTCAGGTCCAGAGTCAAAGAAGAAGGGAGAGAAATCAAAAAATTTCTGTCTTCAAATTTTGTTATGCCTAACCTATCAACAGGAAAATAAATCATAAAAATATATTTTGTTGCTGGAATACTATATATTTTTTGTTGCGAAAATGCTGAAAGTAGGAGATAAAATTCAGGAATTTGAAGGTGTCTTATCATCGGGACAAAAAATCACATCACAAGAGCTTAAAGGCAAATGGGTTATACTCTTCTTCTTCCCAAAAGCTTTTACACCAGGATGTACAAAAGAGGTATGCAATATAAGAGACAGATTTGAAAATCTCAAAAAGTATGGAGTTGAGATAATAGGGGTAAGCAAAGATAAATTAGAAACTCAAAAGAAATTCAAGGAAAAATATAATCTTCCGTATGAACTCATAGCAGATGAAAAAGGAGAAATAATAAAAAAGTTTGGAGTAGGCAAGCCGAACGGTTCCGCACAAAGAAAAACATTCCTCATAGACCCCGAAGGAAAAATATCTTTCATATTCGAAAAAGTAACCCCAGATAAACATGCAGAAGAAATAGAAAATATACTGAAAGAGAAGATAAGAATGTAAGTTTTTATGAGATGATAAAATAATCAATGACCTTCTAGCAAAAAAAGTCGCAAGTATAGCAAAATTTTGTAAAATCGCAAATATATTGTTTGAGCAAGAATGTTTTTTAGCTCATCACCAGCATATACAATACTCATAAGGTTGAGGTTCAGAAATGTTCCCGGAATGCTCGGGAATCTGACATCTACAATAACACGAAAAGGAGGAGAAGTAAGAGGAATAACGCTCGTAGAAACAGGGAGAGAGTGGGTAACAAGAGAAATACACATAAATGTCAGAGACGGAAATCACGCAAAAGAAATAATAAAAGAGTTATCAGAGCTTGAAGGGGTAAAAATAGAAGGAGTATCAGACAGAACTTTTCTCGCACATCTTGGAGGTAAGCTTGAAGTAATATCAAAACGGAAAATATCAACAACAGAAGACCTCTCACGCGTATACACTCCCGGAGTAGGTAGAATTGTCAAAGCAATAGAAAAGTTCCCCGATATAGTTTTCACACACACTATAAAATCAAACACGGTAGCCATAGTAACAGACGGGAGCGCAGTGCTTGGGTTTGGCAATGTAGGACCGTATGCAGCTATACCGGTTATGGAAGGAAAAGCAGCAATATTAAAAGAATTTGCAGGAATAAACGGTTTCCCGATATGCCTCGCATCACAAGATCCAGATGAAATCGTATCAATCGTGAAAAGTATATCTCCCGTTTTTGGAGCAATAAACCTTGAAGATATAGCAGCTCCAAAATGCTTTGAAGTTGAAAAAAGATTGCAAGAAGAACTTGACATCCCCGTTATGCACGATGATCAGCACGCAACGGCTATCATTATTCTGGCAGCACTTATAAATTCACTAAAAATCGTAGAAAAAGGTCTGCAGGATATAAAAGTTGTCATAAACGGCGCGGGAGCTGCCGGTCTGGCAACGGCTAACATACTCCTGAAAGTCGGAGTAAAAAACATAATACTATGCGATAAAAAAGGAGCAATAGGACGGAACGGAGAGAACGCTCTGAACGATTATCAGAGAGAAATCGCCCAATACACAAATCCAGATAACTACACGGGAGACCTCAAAGGAGCTCTGAAAGGTGCAGATGTATTTATTGGACTTTCCGTAGGGAACATATTAGAAGCAGAAGACCTGAAAGTTATGGAAAAGGAATCCATAGTCTTCGCCCTTGCTAACCCGATCCCAGAAATACATCCATTAGAAGCTCAAAAATACGCAAGAATAGTTGCCACAGGAAGGTCAGATTTCCCAAACCAGATCAACAACGCTCTGGTGTATCCTGGATTCTTCAAGGGAGTCCTCAACGTAAGAGCAAAAAAAATAACATACGATATGAAAATAGCAGCAGCGTATGCTATCGCAAACCTAATAGATGAATCCGAACTCTATGAGGAATATATAGTGCCATCTATATTTGATATGAGAGTAGTTGATACCGTAGCAGAGGCAGTTTCAGCAATAGCAATAAGAGATGGGGTAGTGCGACAACTTAGCCCCATGAAAGATATAGTTGACTTCGAATAGAAAAATCAGAAGAAAAGAGAAAAATTCAAGTATATGATTTTGAAGGCGAAAAACAAAACCAAAATTCACTTTGTGCGGGTATAACGTATATCTTCAAATAAACAGCACTCACCCAAAAACTTTATATTCACAACACCGGTTGGACCATTTCGGTTTTTAGCTATTATTGCTTCTGAGATCCTGGCTCTCTCGCAACATTCAAAACTGCTCTCACTCTCAACATCATTTAAAGAAGCAGAACGGGGACAGGGGTTATAATAGTGGTCCCTGTAAAGCATCAGAACTATGTCTGAATCCTGCTCTAAACTGCCGGATTCTCTCAGGTCAGAAAGCTGTGGTCTTTTATTTTCTCCTCTTCTCTCCGGCTCCCGCGACAGCTGTGAAAGAGCGATAACGGGTATATCAAGCTCCTTCGCAAGCGATTTCAAAAGCCGCGATATTGTTGATATCTCCTCTTCTCTCCTTTCAACTTTCCAATCAACAGACATCTGCTGAATATAATCTATAAATACCGCCTGCACTCCTTTTTCCTCCCTGATTCTTTTTGCAAGAGACCTTATCTGAGTTATTCCATAGGCGTTATCGTTCAGGTAAATCGGCAAAGAAGATATTTCTCTTGCAGAAACAGAAAGCTTATTTTTTTCTGACTCAGAAAGCTCTTTTGCTATTATCTTTTTCAAAGGGATACCGCTGTGCATAGAAAGCAGACGAAGAAGAATCAACCTTATCGGCATCTCAATTGAGAAAAAACAAACAGGAATATCTTCCTTCGCCATATAATAAGCTATTGAGAGAGCAAAACTTGTTTTCCCCATACCAGGTCTTCCCGCAATTATCACAAAATCTCCCGGATGAAATCCGACAATTTTCTCATCTAAGGACGGGAAACCGGAAGGGATCGCTTGCCTAACTGAATCTCCTATTACCTCCTCGGAGACAAAACTAACAATATCTTCCATTGAATAGAAATCTGGGTTAACAGATTGTTGAGCTATCTCTCCTATTTCTTTTTCAACTTTTGAGAGAAATTCCCATGTGTTCGGAACTCCCCAGTATATCTCCTCTAAAAATGTCTTCATTTTCTGGCTCAACTTCCTCAAAATCATCTTCTCTTTGAGCTTTCGCGTGAAATTTTCCAAAAAAGCAGCAGATGGTATATACGACGGCAAAGATAATATAAACTCCTCTCCCCCAACTCTATCTAACCTTTCCAGCATCTTCAGTTCCTCAATCACAGAAAAAGGGTTTATCTCTTCTCCTCTTTTTCTTATAGAAAGCATGGCTTGAAAAATCTGCCTACATACAGGGTCAAAAAACGCATCCTCAGGTTCTTTCCCTAAAATATGAATAACATCTTCTATAAGCTCTCCTTTCAGAAGAATTCCACCTAAAACAGCTTTTTCAAGTTTAGGGTCAAAAGGAACTTCATCGTGAAAAACCTTTGAAACAGCCATAATAAAAAAATTTATTGAACCAAAAAATATGCTTCAGTTTTTCAAATTCCAGAACTTTTCATTATCTTTTTGGAATACCTATGCAGATGAAAATAGCAATATGTGGAATACTTGGAAAAATGGGACGGGAAATCGTAAAAGTAGCTTATGAAAAAAAAATAAAAATAGTAGCAGGAATAGAAAAAGAAGAATTCAAAAACGAATCCCCGAAAAAAATATTCAACATAGAATATGATTTCCCTATATTATCTGCTCCCGAAGATTTAGATAAAATTCAAGAAAAACCAGATATAATAGTAGATTTCTCCCAACCTGGAGTTATAATACCATTTATAGAACACTGCACAAAAAATAACCTTAAAATCGGCTTCGTTATAGGAACCACAGGATTTTCAAAAGAACAGGAGGAAAAAATAAAAGAGCTATCAGAAAAGACCCCGATATTTATGAGTTCGAATATGAGCAGAGGAATAAACCTTCTTCTCAAAATCTTACCCGAAATAAAGAAAAACCTTCCCGACTTTGATGTTGAAATAGTTGAAATCCATCACAGAATGAAAAAGGATTCCCCATCTGGAACGGCTCTTAAACTTGCTGATGTCTTAGGAGGGAAAAGAGTTTTCGGGAGAGAAGGAATAGCGGGACCGAGACAGAAAGATGAAATCGGAGTGTTCGCGGTAAGAGGAGGAGATGTTGTCGGAGACCACACAGTATTTTTCCTCGGAGACGGAGAAAGAATAGAAATAACTCACAGAGCATCTTCACGCAGGGTGTTCGCAATAGGAGCTATAAAAGCAGCGGAAATGATATACGAAAAATTAAAAGAAGGGAAAAAAGGTCTTTTTTCATCTATGTTCTGAAAACCATCTCACTTTTTACTGATTTTCCTCCCAAGAGATATATAGGCGGTATGAGCTATCATCTGCTCAAAAGGACGGGACTTTCCCTCCCTTGCTAAAAACCTTCTCACAAGAACTTCAAATGTATCTACAAGAATAAATCCTTCTCTCCTCATCACCTCGCACATTATCTCTGTTTGATTTACAGTAGGAGAGACAGATACAAGCACACCAGAAGGTTTCAGAGATTCCCACGCATATCTGACACAGTGCCAGGGTTCTGGCAGATCTAAAAAGACAGCATCAACATCTCTTTCGTCAAAACCATACAAATAAACATCTCTTTTTTTTATCTCAACAAAGTCCTCCAGTTCGTTTTCTTTGAGATTCTCTTTCAATATCTCTATGAAATCATCTCGTATTTCGTAGACATATACTTTTCCATCGGGTCTGACGAAATGAGCAAGCGGAATTGTGAGACCTCCTGAACCACTGCCCGTTTCTATAACTCTGCTACCGGGACCTATTCCAGAAAGAAAAATCATAAAAGCACTGTCTTTTGGGTATACTATTGCGCTCTTCCTTTTCAGTTTCATCACTCTATCGTAAAGGTTCGGCTCAAGAATAAAAAAAACATATCCTTTGTTTGTTCTGACGCTATCTCCGTAATATCTGCCAAGAATATCTGACCCTTTCAGAACTCCAAGGTGAGTATGCAAATTATTATCTTTTTTCACCTTGAAAGCAAAGGTATTCTGCCTATTTTCTGGAACAAGTATCACTCTTTCACTACTGAAAACTCTCTTTGAGATTTTATCAAGAATCATTTTTTCTATTTCTTCTGGCTCAATAGCAAAACTTTCAAGTGTAATATCTGCTCCGTATGATATAAGTTCTTCTTTTTTGTAAAAGTTCTCAACCGCAACAGCAAGGAGTCCAGCTCTTTTCGCCGAAAGAACTCCATGCAGAGAGTCCTCAAAAGCTACCACTCCCTCTCTTTCGAATTCTATCCCAAGATCAGCGAGTTTTTTCAGTGCAACTTCAAAGGGCTCCGAAGATGGTTTCCCTTCTGAATAATCTTTCGCAGAAACTATGAACTTAAAATATTTAGATATTTCATTTTTTTCAAGGACCGGCTCAATCTCCTCTCGCAAGGCACCAGAAACTATACCCAAAGGATACTTACTTCCAAAATACTCAATAAACTCTTTCACCCCTTTATAGATTTCAACTTCTCCTGATTTCAAAAAATTTCCAAAGATTTCAGCTTTTTCAAGACATAAGGAATTTATATCTTTTTCTGTAAGCTCAAGTTTCAGTTCTTTTGAAATGACTTTAAAAAAATCAAAATCAGTATAAGCGAGGTATTTTTTCATATAATCTTCCCAGGTAAGTTCAATACCGAATTTCCTCAAAACTTTATTGAAAGCAAGGTAGTGAAGTTTCTCAGTATCTGCTACTGTTCCGTCAAAATCAAATAGACCCGCATATATTCTCTTTCTCTCCGACTTTCTTTTCTGCGATAGTAGTGAGCTCATTTTATCACGCCTCAAAAATTCTCAAACCTCATCAAAGCTATTTTAGAATCGTTTTAAATTTAAATCTGACCTAAATCTTCTATTTTTTCTCGCTTTGCAAAAATGATTTCAGAATATCTGGAAGGAGATCCGCAACAACCTTAACGATTATATCTGGCTCAAAATTCACCTCATCCCCAACCTTCCTGAATTTGAGATTCGTTATTTTCCATGTCTCCGGAATTACATCAACAAAAAATGAATTTTCTCTGACCTCGGAAATAGTTAAAGATATACCATCAATGGAAACAAAAGCTTTCTCTATAATATATTTTCTTATTTCGTCTTTCATTTGGAACTCAAACCTTGAAAATTCTCCAAACCTCACTATATCTAAAATTTTCAGTGTTGTGAGAACATGTCCCTGAACAAAGTGCCCCGATATCCTGTCTGTCAATTTCAAAGCTCTCTCAATATTAACATAATCACCAATTTTGATACTACCAAGATTCGTTCTCCTCAATGTCTCAGGAGATAGGTCAAATTTGACTTTATTTTTACTGCTTGAAACGACTGTAAGACACACTCCGTTTATGCTTACGGACTGACCTTTTTTGAAATTGAAATTGGTTGAAATAGCTATCTGCCTTCCACCTCCATCAAGATACTTTATATCAACAACCTCACCTGTTGCCTCAACTATTCCAGAGAACATCTTTCAAACCCGCATTACCAAAATTAAAGAGTTTTGAGATACAAAAATTTTGCTCACAAAAAACCGAAAAGTGAAATAATAAAATTTATTTTTTCTGATGATCGGACACTTTCACACACATTCACATTACAGCATACTTGACGGAGCAATGACTATTGATCAACTCGTATCAAGAGCAAAAGAAAGAAAAATAGACGCTATAGCTATAACAGAACATGGCAACATATTCTCAGCAGTTGAATTTTTCTACAAAGCAAAAGAGCATGGAATAAAACCCATAATAGGTTGCGAAATATACATAGCCCCAAGTTCTCTTTCAGAAAAAACTCAAGAGGAAAAAAATTATCACGCCACACTGATTGTAAAAGACGAGATAGGATACAAAAACCTCTGTCTCCTTCTGAAAATAGCAAATGTTGAAGGATTTTATAGAAAACCAAGAATCGACTTCAAAACACTCTACGAGTATAAGGAAGGATTAATAGTGCTTTCTGGATGTCTCAACGGAATTATCCCACGTCTCATAGCAGAAGGGAAAATAGATAAAGCAAAAGAAAAAGTCCTTGAACTCAAAAGCATATTCAAAGATGATTTTTATCTTGAAATAATGAGAGCAGAACCTGCAAATCCAAAAAGAGAAGAAGATATAGCAACGGTAGCGATTCAGAAAAAAATAAATCAGTATTTACTTGAATTCTCAGAGGACTTTCAAATCAAAGCGGTAGCAACTGGCGACTGCCACTACGCCGATCCCGAAGGATACGAAATCCAAGATATACTCGTATGTATTGCCTACGGAGAAAAACTGAAAAACGAAAACAGGTTCAGATACAAAGTCAAAGGACTATATGTCAAATCAAAAGATGAAATGATGGAGATATTCAAAGATATACCTGACTCCTTGAACTCACACGAAGAAATAATTAGAAAATGCACATTTGAGTTCAAAAAACCCAAAGAGCTCAAAATACCCAAACCAAAAGAATTTGGCAACCCAGACGAAACCCTGAGAAAAAAAGCATACGAAGGTATAAAAAAACTACTACAAGAAAAAAAAGAAAGAGGAGAAAAATTTGATGAGAAAATATACTACGAACAAATGGAAAAAGAGCTTGATGTTATTTCAAAAAAGAACTTCTCTTCGTATTTCCTTATAGTTGAGGACTTCATAAATTACGCAAGGCAAAATGGGATAATGGTCGGACCCGGAAGAGGTTCAGCAGCTGGCTCAATCGTAGCATGGGCTCTCGGAATAACAAAAATAGACCCCATAAAATATGGACTTATTTTTGAAAGATTTCTCAACCCAGAAAGAGAAAAACCGCCAGACATAGATGTTGATTTCTGCAAAGAGAGAAGAGATGAAGTCATAGAGTATGTTAAAAGAAAATATGGTGAAGAAAATGTGTCCCACATAATAACCTTCGGAACATTCGGGGCAAGAGCAGCAATAAGAGATGTCGGAAGAATTTTTGATGAACCCCTTGAAGATGTCTCTTATCTCGCAGAACTTATCCCACAAGAACCTTCAAGAAAATGGACAATAGAAGACGCATATAACGAAATTCAGGAGTTCAGAACAAAAGTTGAAGAAAACCCGAGATTCAAAAGAATATTTGAAAACGCGAAAAAAATAGAAGGATTAATAAGGCACGTCGGTTCCCACGCCTCTGGATTCATCATATCAGACAAACCCATAACAGATTATACATCAATACACAGATCAAAAGATGGCTTCACAACTCAGTTCGATATGGAAAATCTGGAAAAGATAGGTCTCGTGAAATTTGACTTCCTTGGACTTGAAACGCTCACAGTAATAAACAAAACCTTTGAACTCATAAAACAAAGATATAAAAAAGAAATCAATTTTCACAACATACCATTAGATGACAAAAAAACATACGATATGCTCAAAAGAGGGGATGTTTTCGGTGTATTTCAGTTTGAAAGTGCGGGAATGAAAGAACTGCTTCAAAAGTTAGAACCGTCAATATTTGAAGACCTCATAGCAGCGGTCGCTCTGTATAGACCCGGACCCATTCAATCAGGCATGGTAAATGACTTCATTGAAAGGAAAAAAGGTTTAAAACCGGTTGAATATCCTCATCCTCTCCTTGAACCAATACTCAAGGAAACATACGGAAATTTCTTATATCAAGAGCAGATAATGTTCGCAGCAAACATACTCGCAAACTTCACTATGGGAGAAGCTGACATCTTACGCGAAGCCATGGGAAAAAAGAAAGCAGACCTTATGGCACAAATGAGAGAAAGATTCATAAGTGGCTGTATTGAAAACGGTATAGAAGAAAGCAAAGCAATTGAAATATTTGACATCATGGAGAAATTTGCAGGATATGCGTTCAATAAATCTCACTCAGCCGCATACGCATTCCTATCATATGTCACCGCATACCTTAAAGCAAATTATCCCCTTGAATATATGGCAGCACTGCTTTCATCTGAAATGAACAACTTTGAAAAATTAACCTCATATATTGAAGAACTTTTAAAACTCGGATTTAAAATCCTTCCTCCATCAATAACAAAAAGCAATTACGAGTTTTCTGTTGAGGGAGATGCAATAAGATTTGGACTTGGAGGTATAAAAGGGCTTGGAGAAGCAGCAGCAAAAGCAATAATCCAAATGCGAGAAAAAATAAAAATAAACAGCTTTGAATCATTCCTCCGAAACTGCCAGAGATTCAAAATAAATAAAAAAATAGTGGAAATCCTCATTAAAGCTAACGCCTTTTATGAATTCATAGACAGAAAAAAAGCTCTAACTATGTTTGAAGCATTCCTTTCAGGAAAAGTCAACCTGTTCGATAAAATAAACGGAAAAGAAATCACACAAGAAGAGTTAGATAGAATGGAGATTGAAGTAATAGGAATACCCCTTTCACGGATAATTATAGAAGATGAAATAAACAGTATAACACAGGGAATATTCCCCATAGAAATAAAAGATTTTGTTCAAATAGCAGGAATAGTAGAATGGATCACCCCATCAAAATACGGATTCATACTTAATGTAAGAGCTAATGGAAAAGCTTCAAAATATGAAGTCCTCCTTATCAACAAGGAAGGAGAGAAAATCAAAAAAGATGAGTTGTATGTATTTTTGGGAAAAAGGTCCGGTAAAAACCTTATAGTATCAAAAAAATTCTTCAAAATAGAAAATTTAGCTATTCTCATAAATGTACCGGGCTACAACATGGTTGATGAGAAGTTGAAAAAACTCAAAGAAATACTATCAGCACAGAAAGATGGAAACCTGAAAGTCATAGTGGAATACAAAAGCTCCTTATTTGAATACAAAAGAAAAATATCTTTTTCTACGAAATTTAAAGAAGAACTCTGGGAAAACGGATTTTACTTTTTAGCAATACCTCAAAACTACTTTACACCACAACAACAAAATAACTTGACTTTAACTCAAACATAATTAAAATAAATTGTATGAAGTTAAATTCGCTCAGAGTAAAAATAATAGGTACATTTTTTGTGGTAATAATTCTGCTTTCAATAATAATCGGAAGTGTAATATACATCAATTTCAGGGAGCTATTCAAGGAGCAGATAAATTCAAAGGGGAGTCAAATATCTGAATTCCTTAACAAGCACTCATCAATAACATACGGCTTTTTACAGGAAGATAAGCTCCTTCTTTCAGAAGTCATAGAACTTTTTATGAAAGATAAAGATGTGGTTTTCTCGGCAGCAGTAAAACCCAACGGAGATATAATAGTATACAAAACGAAAGATGAAAAAATAGTCGATGACCTTATATGGTTCATCAAAAGGTCGGTAAACAAAATCTTATCATCTGACTCACAAGCTCTCAAAAAGCAGATATTAGAAAAGAAAACAACAACAGGAGAAGAAGTAATAGTTTTCCTTGACCCAGTAAAGATTACCAGAGAGGAACTCCCTATATTAGGAGAAGGTGAAAAAAAAGAAACAATAAAAGGTTTTACAGTTCTAGCTGTCTCAATGAGAAACTTTGAATCGGAATTCACAAAGATAATAACGAATATCGGACTTTTGGGATTAGCTATAACAATAGGAATAATGATAATCTCCACGATACTTCTCAATTCAAACATGGCTCCACTCAAAAGAATAAGAGATATATCTGAAAGAATTTCAAAAGAAGGAGACCTGACAGAAAAACCAAAAATAGAAACCATGGACGAAATCGGAGAAATCGCGGCTTCATTCGCAAACATGATAGACATACTCAAAGATGAAATAGAAAAGATAAGAAACTCGTCTTTGCGATTTATTTCTATATCAAGAGATATTCACAAAATGGCAGATAAAATGAAAACAAATTTCGCCTTTCAGGGAAAAGAAATAGGGAAAATCCTTGAATCTGTTGAAATGATATACAACGATACATCTGAAATAAGCACAACTTTGGAAGAAGTCATGTCAGACATAAGAAAATTAGAAACCGAAACAAAAAGAGGAAAAATAGAAATATCAGAATTAGAAAAAAGAGTAGAAAATATATATGAATCACTAAAAGAAGTTCTAGAAAAATTCCAGAATGTTGTAAAAACATATAAAGATATTCCGTCAGTACTTGAAATGAGCAAGGAGTGGACTTCAATTCAAGATAAAGTAAAATCAATAAAAAACATCATCGGAGATATTTCAGAAAGCATATCATTTTCAGAAACCTCAATGCAGAATATAAACGAAAGTTTTTATAACATACAGCAGGAGATAAACAGCATTGAAGAAGGCATATCAAAAATAATTCAAAGCAGAGATAAATTTGCGGGCGATTTTGAAATGATGAGGAAAATCATGGATTCTCTCAACGAACTGCTTTCAGAACTTCTTGAACTTATCGATGATACGAATCTCCTTGCGATAAATGCACACATAGTCGCTTCACATGAAAAAGGAGAATCAGGAAAGGAATTCAGCATAATAGCAGAAGAAATAAAAGAAATATCAAAAAACATAGAAGAAAATGTAAAACTCATAAAACAAAATGTCAAGGAACTACATCAAATATCCCTCTCTCAAACCCAAATCGTAAAAAACAAATTTGAAAGCTACATTTCAGAAATAATAACTTCAAAACAAAACATTGAAAATAATTTCAACAAAATCATGGGCTCTTACGGAGATATAGAAAGAAACTTCAAAGATATAAAAACCAAAATAGAAAATATCAGAGATTTCTCGTTCAAAATAGAGTATGTAATGAAAAACATTCAAGAAAACCTCAACAGCATAGAGGACTTCACGAGAACAATACAAAACTTTCTCTACTCCTGTCAAAACGAGCTCGAAACAAAATCAAATGAGATAAAGGAAATCACAAACCTCATATCCGAAGCAGGAAAAATGTGCAACTTCATTATGGAAAACATATCAAAAATAAATGAAAATACAAAGTCAGCAAAAGATAAAATAGAACAGCAATATAACAGAATAGATGAAGTGAGAAAATCAGTATCTGAACTTGAAGCATCCTCTAACGAGATAATAAAATTTGTGCTTATGAGTCAGGCAAAAACTCAGGAAATTCTGAAAATAGCAAAATCACTTGAAGAACTTGTAAAAAAATTCAAAACATAAATTCAAAAACACCATCACGCCATAGATAATGTATCGCATCCTGAACCCAAAAATTGTAAAATTATTTTTATGTTCTGTCAGGTAATAGCTCTTATTGGATTCCTCGCAGGTGGTGGAGTCATTACACCTCAAATTGGAACTTTTGACCTCGGGGGTTTCGTTTACTTTTCAATGTTTGACTCAAACAAAACCGAAACGATAAAAAATCCCATCTCCTCACTTGGTATATCCGCAAGGTTCGGATACTCGTTCCTTGATGAGCTATTTTCATATGTATTCGTCGGAGTAAGAAATATGCCTCCCATAGATTACATCCCTACACTTAACCAGTTCGGGCTTGGAGCTAAAATTTCCTTCCTCTCAAAAGAAAGAGATGTAAATATAAATCTTGACTCACACATGGAAATATCTCCCTTTCTCAAAGATACCAAAAAGGTCTTCCCTAACAATGTATTCTGGCAAATAACACCTACGATGAGTTTTAGGACTCAATTTTACCTCGTATATGTGGGCGTGGGATACAAGGACTTCATGATAAAGTTAGAAAACGGAGAAGTTTTAAAGAGCAGAAATGAATCAAAATTTTTCGTCGTAGTAGGTGGAGATTACTACCTTAATCCACAAACATACCTTACATTAGAACTCCATTCATTTGGACAAAGCTTTATAACAGGCGGAATATCCCACAGATTCTGATAATGGCTTTCAGAAAAACTAATATTTCATCAAAAGTATAAAAGCGCTTTTCTCAAAAATATGTCAGGTGAAGAAAAAAGAAAAATTATTCTGGTATCGGATAGCTTCCCCCCTGTACCAAGCGGTGTTTCAAAACACTCATTCTTTCTTGCAAAAAAACTACTCGAGAGTAACTTTGAAGTTGTTGTAATAACAGGAGGAACAAAACATAAACCCCCCGAAGAAATAGAAATAGAAAAACTTGGCGGAAAGGTTATGAGGTTCGGAAAACTTATCCATGTTTATGCGAACGGAACAAGATGCTACATAACACTCATTTCTCCTATTGATATATTCAGAATGAAAAAATTTTTCTCATCTTATGAATGCGATGCGGTAATACTTCAAGGTCCTCTTGGATTGACTCTCCCATACCCGGCAACAGCATTCGCAAAGACAAAAAAATTCGTCGGAATATTTCACTCGGTAACAGAAAAACCAAACTTGGGATATATTCTCTTCAAGAATTTTATGAAACCCTTTTTAAAAAAGATAGATGTGAAAATTGCTGTCTCAAAGCTAGCGCAAAACGAAATAGAAAAATACTTCGGAAAACAGGATATGAAAATAATACCGCCCGGAATAGATACAGAAATTTATTCACCTCACAGAGCTGAAAAGAAAAAAGATTCGGTAAATATGCTTTTTGTCGGAAGGCTTGATGAGAGGAAAGGAATTGACATACTTCTTTCTGCGTTCCGAAAAGTAAAAAAGTTCGGGATTAAAAACGGGAAAAAACTCCCCCTGAAACTCAAAATAGTAGGAGACGGACCTATGAGAAATATCGTAGAGAAAGAAAAAACACGAGAAAAGAATATAGAATTTGAGGGATTCGTACCGGAGAAAATTCTTCCCGAAATCTATGCTTCTTCTGATTTCTGTGTTTTTCCGTCAAAAGGTGGAGAAAGCTTCGGAATTGTCCTTATAGAAAGTATGGCTTGCGCATCTCCTCCCATCGCCTCAAATATAAAAGGTTATAAAGATGTAATTGAAGATGGGAAAACAGGAATGCTGTTTTCAAACCAAGAAGAACTAATCAAAAAAATAGAATTGATGAGCTTTGATGAAAAGATAAGAGAAGAAATATCAAAGAACGCACTTGAAAATTCAAAAAGATACGAATGGAACAAAATAACCCAAGAAATAATCCGAGAGATAGAAAACCGAAAATCTAATCCTTAAAAATCATCTGCTCAAAACATTTCTGAAAAGTTCAGCATATTTCATAGATATTTCTTTCCAGGAATAACTCTCTCTTGCTCTGCTTTTTGCTCTGCTCTTCATTTCAGAAATTTTCTCTTCATCTAATTTCACAACTTCTACCAATATCTTCTCAAGTTCAGATTCAGAAGAAAAATAAAAACCGCAATCCCCCAGAACTTCTCTATTAGATGGTGTATCATAAGAAATTATCAGAGAACCTATTGACATCTGCTCAACAAGCACAGGATGAGTCCCCCCAACAGTTGCACATAGCACAAAAGAAAAAGCGTTTTGAGAAAGTTTTATGTAAGATGACGAAAACTGATAACCTGTGAAAACAATTGAATCACAACCTTTGCTCAACCCTCTCAGATAATCTTTATAGAGCGTTTCATAAGGAGCATCTCCAACAATAACCAGCTTGAAATCCTTCGGCAACCTATCTTTTGCTCTCTTAAAAGCACTTATGAGAACGTGCGGAGAATTCTCCGGAACCAATCTCCCCACAAAAAGAAAATACTTTCTCCTTTCAATTCCAAATTTACTCAAAAACTCCTCATCATCTCCAAGAAGTTCTGCTCTTTTCAAATCATCTTCTTCAAGTCCTCCGTAAGGTATATAAACTATCTTATGAGATGGACAAAATTTCTCGTAATACTTTTTTACTTCAAGAGCATCAGCGACTATAATATCTGCAAATTTACCAGCAATTTTTTCAGATAACCTGAGATAAAAAGAAGAAATTTTCCCCCATTTTTTTCTTCTCCAATCCTCACCATCAACATTCAAAATAGTTTTTATACCGAACGCCTTGAAAAAAGGTAAGACCGCCGAATTCCCAACAATACATATCAGAGCAATATCAAAACTCAAAGAGTAGTAGAGCGAATACAGAAAAGATAAAAACGTGTGAGATAATGTATCAAGATGTTTTTGAGGAAGAGACGGAAGAGAAATAACTTTCGCTCCCTTGAAATACCTAAAAGGATAGCGGAGATAATTTGACCTGTTGAATACTGTTATCTCGAAATCTGGTTCAGAAGAAAGATGCTTTATAAGTTTATCGTAGAATGTTTCAAAACCTGAGTAGCTCGCAGGAACACCACGGGTCCCAAAAAAACCTATCCTTATCTTATCGCCTCTCATATTTTTCCAGCAAAGTGGCACAAAACCTTTCTTCCATTAACTTCAACAAAAGGGGGTTCCTCCTCGCAAATTTTTTGTTTGAAAGGACATCTTTCTGCAAAATTACAGCCCCTTGTATTTGAAAACCGATAAGATACCTCGCCTATATCTCTTTCAAGAAGTTGATATCTCCCCTCATTGATAACCCTTCTGAAATCAATGACGGAGTTGAGAAGAAACCTTGTGTAAGGATGAAGTGGATTTGAGATAATATCATCTTTTTTTCCTATCTCTACAATTTTACCAAGATACATCACAGCTACCCTATCGGCATAAGCTTTTATGGTGCTTATATCATGACTTATAAAAATTATGCTTAATTTCTGCTCTCTTCTTATCTTTTCAAGGAGTTCAAGGATTTGAGCTCTGACAGATACATCAAGCGAAGAGGTCGGCTCATCGGCAACAAGCAGTTTCGGTCTTACCGCTATCGCTCTTGCAATAGCTACCCTCTGCCTCTGCCCGCCTGAAAGCTCATCTGGATACCTCTCCGCAAAATCAGGAGAAAGCCCACAAGAAATAAGCAAATCATCTAAAATATCCTTCCACATATTTTTCGGAGCAATCTTATGAATCGCAACCCCCTCAAGAATTAAATCCTTCACCTTCATCTTTGGATTCAAAGAAGAAAAAGGATTTTGAAATATCATCTGAATATTCCTTCTCATCTCACCTTTTAATTTTTCAAAAGTTATATCCTTCCCTTCAAATATGATTTTTCCGGAGTCAGGTTGAATAAGTTTTACAATTATCTTTCCAAGAGTTGTTTTCCCGCATCCTGATTCTCCTATAAGTCCGAAAAACTCTCCCGCTTTCACATCAAAAGATACATCGTCAACGGCTCTTATAAATAACGGTTTGAAAAATTCAGATAAATTTCTTCTCACAGGAAAATATTTCTTTATACTCTCTATCTTCAGAATATCCATCTTTCACCAATAATATAAAGTATCTGAACTTTATTGAGAATTGTAAAATTTTAAAGTGTTGAGAGAAAACAATCTGAAAAAAAACAATTCTAACCCAAGCGAAGAGAAACTGATAAAGGAATTCGAAACCTATCTCTTTTTTGTCCTCGGAAGAAGCAGAAACACAATCAACTCATACATAAAAGACCTGAAACAAATATTTGAATTCATCAATCCTGATAATCTGGACGAAAATAAAATATCTGACTTTATAAACGAAATGAAAAATCTATACGATACAACAAGCATAAACAGAAAGCTATCAGCACTCAGAACCTTCGTAAAATTTCTCGTGAGAAAAGATGAAAAGTTTTCTCATCTTATGAAGATTATAAAAAAGGTAAAGAATTTGAAGGACCTGCGAGAGCCACCATCTGTTCCATCAGAAGAAACAATAATATCAAAAATTGAAAGTATAGAAGAAGGAGAAGATACCTTTTCCGCAAGGAGAGATAAAGCAATCTTGGAACTGCTATATGGTTCTGGACTTCGTGTATCAGAACTCATAAATCTCAAAACAGAAGACCTCTCTCTTATGAAAAAGGGAGTGATAAAAGTTGAAGGTAAAGGAAAAAAAGAAAGGTTCGTTCCCGTAAGCTCAAAAGCAATATCTGTGATAGAAAAATACCTTGAAGTCAGAAAAGCAAAAACCGACTTCCTTTTTGTGAATAAAAAAGGAAAGAAATTAACTAGACAAGGCATCTGGTTTATACTGAAAAAATACGGGTTTTATCCTCATCTCCTGCGGCACTCATTTGCAACACATCTTGTATCAAAAGGAGCAGATATAAGGGCAGTCCAGATAATGCTCGGACATTCAAATCTCTCAACAACTCAAATATACACCAAGGTATCTCCGAAAACTCTTGAAGAAGCAGTTGAGAGATTTCACCCACTGTCAAAGAAAATAAAAAAAAGAGAAAGTTGATATTTGGGCAAAAAATTTCATTGAGACCCCAACCTCATTTTTAGTATATCTTTAACGACAGAAACAACAAGCCAATCTGGCAAATAATTTTTATTCACAAGTTCATTCCACACCGCCTCTTTAATCAATTTTTCAAGTTCATCAATATCTTGAAACTTAACTTTCTGATAACCTAATCTTTTGAGCAAAATTGATTCCGACCCCATATTTTCCTCTCTGAGGATGAAAGATGCTTTTTCTGAATATTCATAAAGTATTTTCATAAGTTTTTCTTGAGTAGATTTATCCATCTTATCAAAGACCTCTTTTCTCATTATTCCGCTTGCGGTGAGGTAAACAATAGGTTCTTCCATCATGAACTTGAAATCGTTCTGCCATCCAAGAACCAAAAGCACATAAGGAGTTCCAATCACAATATCTAATTCTTTTTTAAGTTTATCAACATCCCATATATTTGCTTTAACGGGTATAACTCCGAAATTCTTTTTGAGAAAGTTGACCACTTCTTCCTCAATTGTGTGCCCCGCCCAAACCCAAAATGTTTTTCCCCTAAAATCTTCAAATTTCCTCAAAGGTGTTTTTGAAAAAAGGTAAACAAACCCTACCTCAGCTAACCCCGATATAACATAACCTTCTTCCTCGGCAAGCTTATTTAAAATGGTGAGCATTCTTCCCCTCAAAAAGTCCGCTTCTTTGAAATTTTTGACAAGAAAAGGTAGTTCAAGAACATCAAAGTATCTTGATATAGTTTTAAGCCCGTTCACGGTCAATATAGCGCAATCTAACTTTTTATTCTTCAAAGCTTTTGCTATATCAACATCGTCTCCAAATGCATTTCCAGAAATCCAGACAACTTCGACCCCTACTTCATTCCTAATTTTTTCAGCCCCCTCTTTCAATAGCTTGTCAAATAAACTTCCCGGTGGAGCTATTGAAGAGCATGTCACACGAATCCCGGAGAGAACCGAGCTATTGCCAAAACATAAAAATAAAAAAAATACCGCGAAAATCTTTCCAAATTTTATCACAAAAATAATTTAGCCAAAAAATAAAAAAAAGAAAAGTTTTTAGAGGTGATTGGACATCAAGGGCATTGATGCTAAAATTGTTTTTCAAATCTCTTATGCTTCACGATTACATCGGCATTGATATTTCATATGAGTATGTTGAGTACGCAAAAAAGCGACTTGAAAAGGCAGAAGAAGAGAAATTCAGAGTTGTAAAAGAAATTTCAATGCATACTGTTGAACTGACATTTGAAGATAGAAAATTAGCTGGTCTCTGGGATAAAAAAATAAAATAAATAACCGAACGCTCTCTTCATATATATTTTCTGAAAAATAAGTTTTCTGTGTTAATATATAGTTTCTCCTAAAATCCTTAAAATTATTAAAAATCCTTTACGATTGATAATATATATATAATGAGGGTTGAAATACAACAGAACATAGCTCAAACTGTAAATGTTGATAGAGTTCAGACAAATATATCTAATCCCCAGATTGCAGAAGCCATACGCCACACTCAAAACCTTTCAGAACAAAGAGAAGCAGAAAAAAAATCAGCAGAAGTAATAGAACTATCAAAGGAAGAAAAAATAGACCCTGTAAAAGATGAAGATAGAAAAAGAAAAGCCCTCCTCTCAAAAAAAGAAGAGAAAAATCAAGATGACAATAAAAAATTTGAAGAAAAGGAAAACAAAGGAGAAGAGAAAAACAGAGCGGAAAAATCCGGCTCAAAAATTGATATAAGAATATAACATCTCAACACCCTGCTTTTCCATCTACATTATGTCAGAAAAAATAGAGAAAAACATCTTTTAAAGTCAGCAGAGATAATTTGAAAAGTTCCAAAAAAGAATAAGAAGAACCACAAGAAAAATCCTGTTGAGGTAGAAAGACAAAACCTATTTTTAATTTCTCATTTTGAGAAAGCAAAGAAACAAGATAGTTATTTGTTTTAGGTAGCCGATATAAAACACTACCCTTGAAAGAAGAAAAAACAGAAAAATGAATAGTCCTTCTACTCCTTATAAATTTCCAAATACTTGCATTTATTCCAGATTCTCCCAAAAGATGATAAATTCTCTTCATCCGAGGAAAAAGTGTGGAAAAAGAAAAAAGTATTATGTAAAACACATGAGTAAAAATCTCTCTCAAAGGGGGATACCTTTTATTTAAGCTAACACCTATGACGCTGTCAAATTTTGAAAGATACTTTATGAAAATTTGCGAATACCTAATATATTCAAACATATCACCATCTAGGACAAAAAAAATATCTGTGGGAGAAGGAAAATCAGCAGGTAAATTAACACCCAACTTTTTATTTATAAGAAAACTTATTCCTTCAAATATTGACCTATGCTGACCCAACCTCTTTTCGTTCTCAATAACAAAAACATTTATACCTCCCCTGTAATTTGAAATACGCTCTACTATATCTTTGTTCGAATTCCCATCTGCAACGAATAAAACATAAATCTGATAACCCCACTTAACTTTCAGATTTTCTAATTCGTCAAGAATCAAAAAAGGTTTTGAACAACTTCCGTATATAGTACAAATGAAAAATAAATTCATATGAGCTTTTAAAAATTATTCTCTCTGTTCTGTTTCTGCAAGATTGAAATTTTTTATCTCTTCAAAAGAAAATAAGGCAAAAAACCTAAACCCCTTTTCAATAATATTTTTCCCCCCTCCTCTATCTACAACCGCTATCACTGAGCTAACTTCTATTTTATTCTGTCTTAATATTTCTATACCTTCAAGAGTAGTTTTACCAGTAGTAATAACATCTTCAAGGAAAATAACTCTTGAAACACTCGGTCCCTCTATCAATTTTGATGTCCCGTAATCTTTCTTACCTTTCCTGATTATTATTCCACGAGAACTGAACCCTCTTTGATTCATTTTGATTATTGCGGAACAAACCAGAGGAACTCCTCCGAGTTCGACTCCACAAAAATCAAATACATTTAATTTTTCCGCAATATCGCATATCATATCTCCAACAGCATCAAGGAAATCTCCTGTTAAAGAGACCTTCTTTATATCAATATAAAAGTTTGACCTCTGACCCGATGACAAAACAAAGTCCCCTTCCAGAAAAGCTTCTTCCCTTATCTTTCTTAAAACAAACTCGCGCCTGTTCATACAATAAAACTAATTTTTAATTTTCCTTCAATTTGATTCAGTTTTTAAATTTCTGAACCTGAACTTCAAGCAGATAAAGTGCAAAAAAATTAAAGAGACAAAAAGAGTTGCGGGAGATAAATCATAAGAAGAACAACCTTTGGATTTCGGCTGAGATGGTTCTGGGAGCTCCATTCCCATCTTCTGAAGAAGTGAAGGTTCAGCAAAAGTTATAGCGGTAAGACATGTCAAAACCGCTTCCCAAACATGAGGCATAGCAATCCTGTTTTCATACCTACCGTCTTTATTATAGACCGCAACCTCTCCCATATGATAAGTTCCTTCTGTTGGAACATCTTCTATAAGAACCTTCAAAAAGCCACCTGCAATATCTCTAAATCTTTTGTAATCTGAAAAACTATAATCTTTGATAAGTTCAGAGGCATATATCAAAGAAATTATCCACTTAGCTTCATAGAGAAGATACCCCCTTTCAGGAGAAAAATTATAATTGAGAACTTTTACGACCTGATCTCCGTAGTTTATAATCCAATCTTTTGAAGGGAAACGAAACCCCATAGGAAACAAAGCATAAGCCATACCTTGATGGGGGTCAGTAGCAGAAAAAACAAAACCTTTTGTCTTATCTGTGAAATTATCTATAACCGCCTGATGATACTCTTCAAACCTATTTTTTATTTTCTGAAGAAGCTCAGAATCTCCCATAAGTTCGGCAATTTTCATTGAAAGACGCAATCCAGCATAAATAGGACCTGCTCCCGTCATACTTATGCTCGGAATAGGGTCATCATCTTCATTAGTCAAGCAGTGAAGACGCGTTTTCTCATCTCGGCAATTTATAAAAACGTTCTCAACAGAAAGTTTCAAGGGCTCATAAATTTGTTTCAAGTAATTGAATTTATCTTTTCCTTGCTCAAAGAAAGAATGAACAACCCAACTCCACACAACGAAACCAACCTGATCTATTTCAAAGTCAAAAGGTCCCCCTGGCATTCCGTCCGCATAGTAATTCATATAGAAAGAACCAGCAGGAGAATTTCCCTCTTCATCTTTTTTCTGAACTCTAACATAAAAGAGATTTCTCTCTCTTGCAAGATGAGTGAATCCAACAATATCTAAAAATATGTTGAAGTAAGAGCCATCTCTTGGCCAATCTTCTGCATAAGGTGGTTGAGTTGATAAAGATGCGACAGCCGCTTTTGTTTCCCTATCTATAACCTGCATGAGAGATATTAAAGCCCTACTGCAAAAAACCTTTTCAGAATCCTTGAGTTTTTGAAACCAGGAATTTTCTTCCATCTTATTGACTATGCCGTGCCAATGATTTTCTGTATCGCTCTTCAAACTGCTTATGTTCTGAGAAGCGAAATTTATGTTATCTTCTGCTTCTTTCAATGTTCTTCCAGCAGATATAATGAAATATACGGGAGATATACATTTTGAGTTTTCACAAACTTTTCCACCAACGAAAGAATCAGCAGAACAAAGTGCAAAAGAATTCGGCTCATATTTGAAATCTCCCGTTTTCACCTTAGAAAAAGCAGATAAAGATGTGTGAAGAGGCGCAGATCTTCCACCGCCACATCTTCCGTCAAAACCAACATAAGATGAATCATTTTCAACTCCTATCGCCTTAACACCTATGAAAATACCTGTTATTGAATTTGCATAAGATAAAACATCTGACCAAGAAGAAAAATCCTTCACCTTAATATACTCCGAGTAGAGGTCTTCTCTCTTAGAAAAATAAGGTGTAAAATGGAACACGACTTTATCTTTTTCAAATGCTCCGAAATCATTCAGAGTATCGTCTTGCCAATCCTGAAATGGTACTTTAGGAACCTTTATAGTCGTTGGAGCAAAGTTCTGGTAGTGGAAAAGATAAACATCATAAGTTGTGTTGAGCTGGAAATCAACCTCCCTCACCAAAACATCTTTTTCATAATGAACAAAATCCTTAATAAATACTTTACCATCAACACCATACTGAGTTATAGATAAATTATATTCTGTTATAAGAACCCCTGAATCGTAGCTTGAATAGTATTGTTTTATATATTTTTCATCAATATCGCGCAGAGAAAAAATCAGGTCTCCTATTTTTATTATGAAAAAAGCACCTTGATTTTCAGAAGCCCCGAAGTATTTTAGCTCGCGCGATTTTTCGCCTTCCAAAGTTTTGTAATCAAGCTGATCCCAATGCGAAGTATGAGGATACCTGAGAACAGTTATTTCTCCCCACTTTGATATTCCACAAGATAGAGAACCGTTTCCAACTGTACCATTTACCCTCGTTGGACCAAAAACTTCCCAATCAGAAAATCCGTATGAGTAAAATAAAGAGAAGAGAAGAAAAAGCGGGAAAACGCAGCAGACCACCTTCAAAATAAAAATAGAAGAGAAATATTTTCGCATATTCGTAAAATGTTAAAAATCTTCACCAGAAATTTCAAAACAATAAAACATATCGGACCAAAAATTGAGAAAAAAGAAAAAGAAAACAAAAGAATAAAATTTGATTTGAGATGATAAGAACAGAAGTGAAAGATGGAGTGAAAAAAATAGTTATATCAAATCCGAGGAGAAAGAACGCGATAACTCCCGATGATGCAAAAAAAATTTCTTCTGAAATCTTCAACTCAATAAGCGACGAGAATGTAGATGTAATCGTTATAACGGGAGAAGAGGACTTTTTCTGCTCTGGGCTTGACTTATCTCAATCACAAGAGGACTTATCAAGAGATGATATTCAGGATATATTTGAGTGGCATGTTGAGGAGTTCGCCTCAATAATAAGGGCTTTAATAGAAAACCCGAAGTTCGTTTTGGGAAGAATAAACGGTCCAGCAGCGGGATTTGGAGCAGAAATGATATACTGGTTTGACTACAAAATCGCTGTCAAATCTGCCTACTTTTCAGAACTATTTACAAAAAGAGGACTTGTTCCAGATGGGGGAGGAATAATTTATCTTTCACAGAGATTAGGTATTTCAAAAACACTTGAGAAGATAGCTTTCGCAGAAAAAATAACTGCTGAATATGCACTGCAATATGGAATAATAAATGAAATAGTTGAAGACCAAAAACAGCTTGATGAGAGAGTGAGCAAAATAATAGAGAAAATAAAAAACAGCCCACCCGGAAGCTTATCAAAGATAAAAATGATGACATACTCACAATATATTCCAGTTATTGAAAATCATATAAGATGGTTGAGAGTCATTCAGGCAAAACAAGTTCTATCTGAGGAATTTTTTGAAGGGATATCCGCATTCTTATCAAAGAGAGAGCCCAATTTCAAAAAAATAAAATTTTAACCTTCAAGTTAAATGTCAAAGTTTAAAGATTTTTGGCGTTTTCTTTCTCTGCCTCAAAGATAATGAAATAGCAACAAAGCTTAAAATCATTGAAGTAATTATAGCTATCCAAATTAATCTGATATTCATCATAAAAAACTCCAAACTTTTACGGAGACCTGCAATTTCGTCTTTGAAAACCTCAACTCTTTTCAACCTTCCTTCAAAATCTGCAAGCTCATTTTTGATAGATGAAATCTCATCTTTTATACTGCTGACAGAGTTCTGAAAATCATTTATTTTAGCACTTGATTCTGATAACCTTTTAGATATATCTGAAACTTCAGAATTTATTCGTTTTAAATCGTTTGTAATATCAGAAATCGCTTCGAGAATCTTTTTGCTATTTGAAATATCCTGATTGTTCTGAGAGATAACTTTTGCAGGATAAAAAAGAAAAAAAATCAATAAGATAAATTTGAATTTCAGAGCTGAAACGAGCAAGAAATTAGCTCCACCATTTTTCAAGAAATCCATTTGATTTTATACAAAGCCGTCAAAATCTCCGAACATCTCTTGAATATAAATTTTACTATTTTCAGAAGTAAATTTCAAGAGAATAAACACAGAAATCAAATTTTCTTAAAAAGCCCATAAATAAACCATTCAAGACCTTTTCCTTCCTCAACAACTTCAATTGGCTCAAAGGAAAAAGAGAACTCATCTTTGAGAGATTTTTCTGTAAAGAACCTATCATAGTGTTTTCTGTGATATATAAAATTTCTTTTTCTCTGCTCTTTTTCGTGATGCTTATATTTTTCGCTGAAAACTCCGATGAGAAAGAAACCTCCATCTTTCAAAATCCTTATTAATTCACTTTTATATACTTTTGTATCTTTTACTCTTATGTGATGAAATACTCCGAAATCCAAGACCAAGTCAAAAGATTTATCTTTAAAAGGAGAGAAAAACGCGTTCGCAACACAGGGGAAAAAACTATATCTTCCCTTGAGTTTTTGTTGCGCCTTCAAAATTGGCTCCCTGATAATATCAAAAGCGAAAACCTTTGAGTTCGGAAAAATCTCTTTGAGAAGTTTTATATGTCTTCCCTCTCCACAGCCGAGATCAAGAAATCTAACATCTCCATGAGAAAAATAGTTTTCAGATTTTAAGCGTTCAAGAAATCTTTGAAAAACCCTCTCAGGTTCATCACAAGTCCATGGTGTCTTATCTCTTGAATAAGCATTTTTGTAAAAATCTATATCTACAATAAATCTACGCATAACTTCAAAAACAAAAAGAGTTTGAAGAAAAAAGTTAATTACGCTATGAAAAACAAAAATAAAGATCAAACTATTATCTCTCCTGTGAGGTCAGGACCTTTGAAAGATGTGATTTTCACCTCATAGAAGGGTTTTATTTCTTTTTGATTCATCTTGACTCTGACCACACCGTCTATTTCTGGTGCCTGAAAGTAAGCCCGAAGTGTATTTTCTCGCTCAAATATACAACTGAATCTTCTCCCCACTCTTTGCTTCTGCTTTTTTTCAAGAA
>JAUQOU010000053.1 GCA_030550715.1 bacterium
TCAAGGTTATGAGCGAGCCGGACTTGAAAAAATCCCCAGGCGGTTTAGATGATTTCTTCTTCATAAATTCCCTGAAAAAGTTGGTATCAGATGATATCTTTATATATACTGATGAGCTTAAAAACGATTTTAAGAGGATACTTGAAGTAAGGTTTATTCTCCACATATTACAAAAAAGGAACTCAAATGTGATACACTCAGGAATAATAGAGGAGATTTTGAGCTTCAAGAGAAAGAAAACTGGGAAAGCCGAAAATACAAGGGATTTTATGACAAAGATAGTTTCTTCAATGCAGAGGATAAAAGTGTATGCAGATATAGTGCAGAATGCAGTGAAAAAGAAAATTTTCCCTCAACATCCAGAACTCATAACATCTTTTGGTGATGGTTATATATCTGATGGAGAATTCATATATGCGGATATAAATTGCTTTAAGAAGGAGCCGTGGAAAATAGTTGAGATTTTCAAATTGGCAAAAGAAAATAATTTAGAAATAGCGCCAGAAACCGCATATCAGATAATGAAAATCAAAAACGTTGACCTTGCTCACGATCAGAAAGCAAATGAGATATTTTTTGACATAATAACAGATTTAGGAGGAATAGCGAAAACACTTATGAGAATGAAAGAACTCGGAGTTCTGGAAAAAATAATTCCAGAATTTTCAAAGGTCTCAAATCTGTATCAGTTTTTCCCGCCTCATATATATCCTGTTGGGATACATCTTATAAAGTGTGTTGAGGAGACAGAAAAAATTCTTTCAGGAATAAAACCGCAGTATATAGAAATACTTCCAGATTTTACAGATATAGATAAAAAGATAATTTTTCTTTGTGCTTTTCTTCACGATATAGGGAAGGGCTCAAATCAAGACCACAGCGAATTGGGAGAGAAGTTATCTGAGAAAATAGCTCAACGACTCGGTATTTCTGGATATGAACTTGAAAGGTTAAAATTTATTGTGAAAAATCACCTTGCCCTTGCTCATTTTTCCCAGAGGAGAGATATTCACGATACATCATCGCTTATGAAATTTGTATCTTCTTTCCCAGATAGAATAACCTTGAATACACTCTACATAATAACAATAGCCGATGCCATAGCTACCAATCCTTCAAACTGGAATGAGTGGAAAGCACATCTTATTCAGGAAGTTTATTTAAGAGCCGATGATTTGATGAGGAAAGGTCTTGAGTACACAGAAGAAGAAAGATTAGATATACTCATGCTTTCTGATGAACTTAAAAACTTCTTCCCATCTGAGATAGTTGATGAGTTTATTTCTTCTCTATCCCAGAAATTTCTATCATTTTTCAGTTATGATAGATTGTTCAGATACTCTATGGTTTTTTTAAAAGCTTATACGCAACAGAGAGAATTTATAACATATACAAAAAGAGATGAAGGGGTGATAGAGATAGTTGTGATAGGTAAAGATTCTCAGACACTGATAGCGGAATGTGCCGGAACACTTTTCCTTTCGGGATTTAACATACTTTCTCTTTTCAGCGAGGGTGGAGTTATGGGCATGGCAATTAATATCTTCTGGGTCCAGCCCCCGGATAAACCGAAAGCCGAAAAGTTCAAAAAAATGTTTTACACAAGGAATCTTAAAGAGATAATCTTGAAGGTTCAGGAAAAAAGAAAGAATCTTGAAATAGAGCTTGGATACGATTCTAAAAGGAACAGGAGAAGAAAAGAAGATATATCTGTTGTGTTTGATAATAACTTTTCTGAAAACTACACGATAGTTGAGGTTTATTGTTCCGATAGACCGGGGTTGCTTTTTGATATATCTTGCGCGATCTCTTTTTCTGGCTTTGAGATATCTGTTGCGAAAATATCAACAAGAGAGAATAAAGTTGCGGATATATTTTACATAAGAGATAGAAGTAGGATGGAGAAGCTTTCTGAAGAGCAATGTGCTCGGTTAAAAATTGAGATAGAAAAGGCGATCACTCAGGGAGTTCAGCCCCCTCTTCAGCTACCAGCACATCTTTGAACTCCTCTGGATTTTCTCTCATTTTTTCAAGGTTTTCTCTTATTTGAGAGAAGACCTCGTCAAATTCAACGACTACCGCTCTCTTACGTTTTATGGGGTTTGCGTGTGAAACAACTTCTTTATATATAAATGGATGGGAGACACCGATCTCTTTGAGTTTCTGAACTATTTCTTTTGCTATTTTGTGGCACTCCAAAATAATGTTTGCTCTTTCTTCTCTTTTTGGTTTTGCCTCCTTCAAAGGCAAGTCAAAGGGCCAGTCGGTCTTTTTCAGTATTGGCTCCCACGAACTTCCTGAGAACTTCTCATCATGCTCATAAACCATTCCGGTTGTTACAAAATATATTTCTTCAACTGATTGCATTATCTCATCATCTGTTTCTGGTTTATCTGGATACATATCAAGTAGTTCGTTATAAATTCGTAGAGCAACATAAGCTTTTTCTTTTATGTTAGGTTGTTTTTCAATGTTGAGGTTTATCATCAGTGTAGCATATTCCCAGGGAATTATGACGCAGGGTATTTTCCTTATTCCGAGTTCAAGACAAGCTAAATATCTGTGCTGTCCATCAAGTATAATGAATTTGTCTTCGTCTGGCTTTTTTGCTACTACAAGAGGAACTACAAATCCAACTGTTGAAATCGATTTAACAAGATTTTTCACATGGGGTTTTGATGGTTTTCTCTGATATACAACTACTTCAAGTTTTTCTACGGGTATTTCGGCAATTACTATGTCATACTCTTTGTATGGTTCTTTGATGACAAGGATGTTTTTAAATTTTTCTTTTATTTCATCTACTAACGAACTGATACCCTTTTTTTCTTCTGTTCCGAAAAGTTCGCTCATATTTTATAAACTAATTTTTTTTCAGATTTTTTGAATTTTTTTAAATATTTTTGATTTTTTGCTGGAGATCTTGCTATTCTGTAAAAATCGCAGTAGAAAATTAGCAATTTTGAAATTTGAAATAAAGATATTTTTTGATTTATGATCAAAATAAAATTCTATTGTGGATTTGTCTTTTTCTTTACCGAAAAGCGAGTGGCTTTTCTCTTTGTTTAAAGCGACAATATCTCTATTTATAATAAATTACTACATAGGAAATGTTCCGATTATTATTTCCCTTTCTTCGGGTATGAGCGAGAAGAAAAGAAGAAGGATGTTATCACGTGCGTCTTTTGCGTCATTTTTCCTCCTTTTTTTCTTCGCATTTTTAGGTGATAGTTTCCTGAAAATTTTCAATATATCTTTGTCTGGATTTAAAGTTGCAGGAGGTGTTTTGCTCTTTATAATATCTATAAGAATTCTTCTCAAGGGCTCGTGGGAGGAAGAAAAGATAGACCCAGAAAGTTCTGGGATAGTTCCAATAGCTTTTCCTCTTCTTGTTGGACCGGGAGCTATAACCCTAAGCATTGTTCTTGTAAAAGAGTATGGAAGCTTTATAGCTTTCTTATCTATCTTGATTGTCTCGGTCATAAACTATCTGATACTTATAAATATGTCGTGGTTTTACAGAGTTATGGGTAAGACGGGGGCGGTCGTTGTTTCACGACTTATGAGCATTTTTATATCTGCGCTTGCTGTTGATTTTGTAGTATCGGGTCTGCAAGAGCTTATTTCAAGAGACCTCACCTTTTAAAATAGCAAGAGCTAAATCTACATCTTTACTTATTCTCTCTTTGAGTTCAGAAGGTGAAGAGAATTTCATAACGTCTCTGATTCTTTCAACGAAGAAGACCTCAATTTGTTTGAGGTATATGTTTTGGTTGAAATCAAAAATGAATACTTCAAGTGTTCGTCGGTTTGAGCCAAATGTGGGTTGAGTTCCAACATTGCATACTCCTTTGAAAGTTTTTGAGTCAATTTTTACGAAACATGCATATACGCCGTCGCATGGTAAAAAAAATGTCGTCGCTATGTTTGCTGTTGGGAATCCCAAACTTTTCCCACGCATTGCCCCTTTTACTACACACCCCTTTACAGAATAAAACTCCCCTAAAAATTTTTTTACTTCTTTTACTTTCCCATCTATTATCAGCTTTCTTATGAGAGAAGATGAAACTTTGTTTTTTTCTTCTTTTTGGTCAGATTCTTTTTCTCTTACAAGTTCTACAATTATAACTTCTGCTTCGTTTGAGAAAATTTTTTCTATATCTTCTGCTCTACCTTTTGCATCTTTGCCGAACGAAAAATCTTTCCCTACAACTATTCCTGACGGAGAAATTTTATCTTTAACGAGTTCGCAAAACTCTACCGGTTCAAAATCCTTCACTTTCAGAAAATTGACAACAAGAAAGTAATCTGCTCCTAATTCCTCTAAAACTTTTACTTTCTCTGATATGGGTGAGAGTATGAAAAAATTTTCAGGTCTGAAAATAAATCTTGGGTGTGGAAGAAAACTCATAACACAAAGGGGCTTTTTGATTTTCTGAGCTAAATCTCTGGCAGTAGAAATGACTTTTCTGTGTCCTGTATGGACTCCGTCAAAATTACCTATGCATAAAACAGGATTTTTTATGTCAATCTTTTCTGAAATTTCCCACCAGAATATTGTCCTCACTCTACCGAGCATAATTCATCTCCGATTTTTAATTTCTCGGGAATATTTTCTGGTATGCTCATATAAATCATAGAGCATAATCCTTTGATAGCACTTATGACATTTCTTTTCCTCATGATTTTTGAGTAATACCATTTTCTGATTATTTTCTCTCTTTTTTCGTAGCTCAGTGAAGAGAATGGTTTAAAGTATGGGAAAAGAGTTGAGATTTCAATGAGTAGAAGAAGTAGCTCAAAAGTTCTTTTTGCATCAGGTGGCATGTTGTCGAAAAACTCTCTCGCTCTGACCTCAAATCTCTTTTTACTTTCTTCTCCTTCAAATGGTATTATCACCTCAGACGCACTGACGAAAGTTCTGAAAAACCTCATATCTTACAATTATATAAAATTGAAATATAGAGAAAAAAACGGTACATAAGTATTTTTCAGATTCAAGAAAAGTTTTGCCACTCCTTAAATTTTTAGATATTATGAAAAATTTATTTCGGTTTTTTGGTTTGCTTTTTGTGAGCTTGTTACCACTTTACGGTTGCAGTAAAAGTAAAAATTCTCAGAGTGTGATATGTCAAAATTGCTATACGGTTTTTAGCTTCCCATACGAGGGAGCAAATTTGTTCGGAGTAGTACCTATATCTGGCTTTTCAATTCACCCATCAAAAATAACCACTGTCATAATAGTTATCGCACACGAAAGAGATGAAAAAAACTTTCAAGCTGAAATAAAAGGTAGAAGATGGTCTTATGTTTGGGATACCACAAAGTTTGAAGACGGAGAATATAAAATATCAGTTTTTGCGTATGACATTGAGAACAATTCCTCTTCTGACAGTGTTTCTGTGAATTTGAACAACTCTCTCCTGAAAAAGGGTATTGAACTTCTTGATAAGATTTCAAAAGGTCAAATACCATTTGATATATCTTTTTCAACATTTGTAATTCCTTTTGAAGGTCAGGTAGTAGGTAAAACCTTCCCGGTCATAGGTATATCTTTCCACCCATCACCTATAACTCATCTAAATCTTGAACTGAAAAGAGGAGATAAGAAGAGAGATTTTGCACTTCCTGCGACTTACTTTTGGTATTCTGTTGTGAGCGCAGATGATTTTGAAGATGGAGAAATAACACTTTCTGTTTATGCAACAGATAAAAACGGAGTCCAGAGTTCATCGTCAATAACCGCAGTAATCCAGAGCTTTTTATCTGGAATAACAATTCCTTTCCCTCAGTTTGAACTATCTCCTACGCAGGTTGTGTATCAGCCATATCCAGTTTATGTCACATCTGCAACTTATGTAGCGATAGTTAATCCGCAGGACGGGAACACAATAAATAGATTTTTTTGCTCTGCTCTGTGCTATATATACGGATACTATTTTTCTCCTCAAAGTATAACATCTGGCTATGCTTTAATAACTTCGGCAGACAATCAAACTCTGACAAAGCAAGGAGAGATATATCGCTCTTCTTTCCTTTCTTCTTTTACTCTTCCTACGAGTGAATTTCCTGATTTTGGAACTTTTGTGGTGAGAGATTGGTGGAATTCTGTTCCATCAGGCAAAATAATTTTGAAATTTCGCGTCATAGATAAAAACGGGAAAGAATCAGAGAGCGAAGCTATAGATATTAATTTGCAGTAGTTATTTTTGAAAGGTGTTAATTTAGTCGAAAAAATCAATAAATTTTAAAGGTTATGCTCTGCCGGAAGTGTAAAGGGAAGGCGGTGATAAACCTCAGACAATACAACCTGCCACTTTGTAGAGAGCATTTTATAGAAAGGTATATTTCAGTAGTTGAAGATACAATAAAAAGTTTCAGGATGTTTTCTCGCAATGATAAGGTTCTTGTTGCTGTTTCAGGCGGAAAAGATAGTTTAGCTCTATGGTATGTTCTGAAAAAGCTCGGCTATAATGTGACGGGACTTTACATAAACCTTGGAATAGAGAACGAGAAGGGAGATGAGGGATATTCAAATAGGTCTGAGCGATGCTGCAGAAATCTTGCTGAAAAGATAGGTAGTGAGCTCATAGTTGAGAATGTTTATCAAAAGTATGGGTCTCCCGCTCCGCTTCTTGACAAGAACAGAGCTCCGTGTTCTGTTTGCGGGATAACGAAAAGGCATATAATGAATGAAGTTGCAAAAAGATATGGTTTTGACGTGGTTGCAACAGGACATAACCTCGATGATGAGGTTGCAACTTTGCTGTCAAATGTTCTGAGGTGGGATGAGGAGTATCTCAAAAGACAATATCCCGTTCTTCCAGCTGAAGATGGGTTTTCAAAAAAAGTAAAGCCACTTGTTTATCTCACAGAAAAAGAAAATCTGGCTTTCTGTATTTTTGAGGGCATAGAGTTTTATCACGAGGAGTGTCCTTTTTCAAAAGATGCGACTTCAATTTTTATGAAAAACATCTGGGCTCAAATAGAAGATAGAATGCCGGGCTCAAAAATAAGATTTTTCAAAGAATTTCTGGAATTCAGGAAGAAGTTTCTATCACAGGAGGAAAGGAAAAATCTTGGGAAGTGTAGTATATGCGGGCAACCTACTACCGCAGGTGATATTTGCGCTTTCCACAGAATAATATCAAAGATAAAAGTTCAACACAATTGACTCCTCACATAATTTAAAATTTTTATTTAGATGAAAAATTATCTGGAGCGAAATTATCTGAATTGAAATTATGGATAGGATTGAGAACATAATAAAAAGAGTAGAGTCAAAAATAATTGAAGCTGGGAAAAAAGAAGGTAAGATATACGGAAAAATAGAAAACATTTTCACGGTTTATGTGACTTGTTATTTACCTAATGCAAGCGTTGGAGATTATGTCGTCATACATACACCAGAAGGAGAAAGAGGAGGGGAAGTTGTTGGTTTCAAAGACGGAAAAGCCATAGTTATACCATACGAAGGAACATCAGGACTTTCGGTAGGAATGAAAGTAGAAAGTATGATACCAAAAAATACACAGAAGGTCGGATTCGGACTTCTCGGAAGGATAGTAGATGGTCTTGGTCAACCTCTTGACTCAAAGGGTCCGATAAAGCTGAACGATGAACTCCCAATTTTTGGGACACCGGAAAATCCCCTCAAAAGAAAAATAATAGATACTCCTCTTGATGTTGGTGTGAGGGTTATAAATGCTATTTTAACCGTTGGAAGTGGTCAGAGGATGGGCATATTTGGTGGTTCTGGGATTGGAAAAAGCACACTTCTTGGAATGATGGCGAGACATACAAGAGCAGATGTTAATGTTGTCGCTCTCATAGGCGAAAGAGGGAGAGAGGTAAAAGAGTTTATAGAAAAGATATTGGGGGAGGATGGTTTGAAAAAATCTGTTGTCGTTGTGGCTACATCAGATAATCCACCGCTCCTCAGGATAAGGGCTGCTTTTCTCGCCCATACATATGCAGAATACTTTATGAGGCAGGGAATGAATGTCCTACTTATTATGGATTCTGTCACGAGGTTTGCTATGGCTATGAGAGAAGTTGGATTAGCTCTTGGAGAACCTCCGACTGCTCGTGGATATACCCCGTCGGTTTTCTCTACTCTTCCAAAACTTCTTGAAAGGGCAGGTTCATTTGAAAAGGGAACAATTACTGCTTTCTACACAATACTTGTTGAAGGAGACGATACTTCCGAACCTATATCAGATAACATAAGGGCTATTGTAGATGGACATATTATCCTTTCAAGGCAACTTTTTACAAGAAGGGTTCTCCCAGCGGTAGATGTCCTTACCTCTATTTCTCGTGTTATGCCAGATATAGTTTCAGACGAGCATCTCGAATACGCTTTCAAATTTGTCAGAACTCTATCTGATTATGTTCAAGCGGAAGACCTTATAACTATTGGAGCTTATAAGGGGGGAGACCAAAGGTTAGATTTTGCTATATCAAAGTCAAAAGATATATTCAACTTTATAACACAGAGAATAAATGAAAGGGCAACATTTGAGGAATCAGTTCAGAAACTCATAGATATAATGAAGTGAATTTTTTTATTTGGTTTTCAGATACTCTTTTGTTTTCTTGATGAACTCATCAGGATCGCTTGCGGAGAGAATAAATGACTTTATTTTTTTGAGCTTTTTCAAATCCTCTGCTCTGTCTAATAATTTTTTCAATTCTTTTTTCATATTTTTGATTTTTGATTCGCCGTTTCCGAATTTTGTGTCAAAATCAAGCAGAATCGCTTCTTTCAAACCCTCTTTAATCCCTTCCATTTTACCTTCTCTTTTACCTTCTCTTTTACCTTTTGAAAAACCTATTTTATACGAAGTTAACTTCTCAATAGGTATTTGGATTTTAGGTATCATAGGTTTTCTAAATTTTATTTTAAGCATTTCTGCATAGAGTGCTAAATTTTTTAAAAGTTCGTCATACTCTCTTTGACCAGATGAAAGTTCCTTCAATCTCCTTTTTATGAGTTCTATATCTCTTTCTCTTTTTGCTGAAATTAATCCAAGAAT